>JAEZFF010000082.1 GCA_023417635.1 Bacillota bacterium
TTCTTGACGATGTGAGCTTCCACATCCATCCGGGCGAAAAAGTAGCCCTTATCGGCAACAACGGCGCTGGAAAAAGCACAACGGTCAAGCTGATGTGTGGTTTCTACAAACCGACTTCCGGAAAAATCCTCATTAATGGTACAGACTTGAACACGCTGAACATTGACTGGTACATGAAGCGCATTGCAGCCGTGTTTCAAAAATCCCTTGCACTTTCGTTTCCTATTGCAGAAAATGTAAGCTGCAAAGTACCGGAAGAAACCGACGTTCCCCGCTGTGAAGAAATGCTGAAGCTTGCCGGCCTGTGGGAAAAGATTGACTCTCTGCCGAAAAGGGTCGACACATACCTGAACAAAGATATGCAGAACGACGGCGTTTCTCTTTCCGGCGGTGAAGCGCAGAAACTGATGCTGGCGCGCGCACTGTACAAGAAGCCTTCCCTGCTTTTGCTTGACGAACCGACCGCCGCGCTGGATGCTATTGCCGAAAGCAAAATGTACCAGCTTTACGGCAGGCTGCTGCAAGGAAAAAGCGCACTGTTTATCTCCCACCGCCTTGCTTCCACCCGCTTCTGCAGCCGCATTTTGCTGTTGAATAACGGTAAGATTGCCGAAGAAGGAACGCATGACAAGCTGATGCAGAAAGGCGGCCTGTACCGCAAGATGTTTGACGTGCAGAGTAAGTATTACAAGGAGGGAAACAGCCATGAAACTGCGTAAAGATTTCCAGAAGCTATGCAGCTTTCTGCAGGATATACAGAAAAAGCATAAAAGTCTGCTGCCGTGCCTGCTGGGCGGCGGATTTGCACAGGCAGCCATTCCGTTCACCGCCCTTTATTTTTCGTCTGAAATTCTCACGCTGGTCGTACAAAAAAGGTTTTCCGCGTGCTATAGCTCTGTTTTCTGGCTGCTGATTCTTACGCTTGTGTTTTCGATTCTCGCGCGGGTCTGCTTCCAAAGCTATGAAGTAATCCGCCATATGTCTTACGACAGTATGCAGGAGCGGCTGAACGACAAAGCCTACCAGATTGAGTTTGAAAAGCTGGAACGCACCGAAACGATGGATAAAATCCGCTCCCTGCGTGTAAATGAGCAAACTACGGGCGGCATTTCCTCCGCACTTCTCTACCTTTGGAGAGTGAACCAAGCCGTTTGGGAAGTTCTTTTCAGCGTTGGCTTTCTTTTCCGGATGTTCCTGCTTTCCGGTTCACAGTTCTGCAACACCGGCAGTATTCTTTCCGCTGTCCTGTACGCGGTGCTTGCCTGTGCCCTCTGCACACTCAGCATCCACCTCATCCATACTTCTCATGTGAAGCTGCAGAAAGGACTGCAGGACTGCGCCCATTTCAATGCCGAAACAATCTACCTTTCTTCCCTGGCCGAGTCACCGGAAACCGGGAAAGATGTCCGCATTTTCGGGATGCAAAAACTGCTGAAGTCGAAGCTGGCACAAGTGAGCGGAAACTTTTCTCTCGAGCGCATCCTCTTCCCCTTGGGCCGCTGTAACGGCATAAATACTTTATTTGGCGAAATCATTGCGGGCGGCGCCTATTTCCTGGTTGGCACACAGGCATTGCTGGGACACATTTCCATCGGGGATGTTCTGCTGTACGCCGGCTCCATTATCCGGCTCACAACAGCCGTCAACTCCACGCTGCAAAACTCTTCACTTTTCCTGTATGTGATGGACTACTTGAAAACCTACCACGAATTTATCAACAGCCCGCAGCTTTCGTATGACGGCACTTTGCCGATTGAAAAGCGCGACGACGGCCAGTACGAATTTGAATTGCAGGACGTCTGCTTTTCTTACCCCGACAGCAACGACCTCATTCTCGACCACCTGAACCTTAAATTTACCGTGGGAAAATCATTTGCGGTCGTTGGGCGAAACGGCGCGGGAAAATCGACGCTGATTAAGCTGCTTTGCCGCCTGTATGAACCAACCTCCGGTAAAATTCTGCTGAATGGCATCGACATCCGTTACTACGATTACAGCGAATATGTTAAACTCTTTTCAGTCGTTTTTCAGGATTTTAAAATTTTTGCTTTACCGCTCGACCAAAATGTGGCTGGCACGGAACAGGCCGACGAGCAGCGCGTATGGAATTGCCTGGAAAGCGTCGGCCTGAAAAATCGCGTAGAATCCATGAAAGACGGCATTCATTCCCTGCTTTACAAAGACTGCGGCGACGGCGTGGAGCTTTCCGGCGGCGAAGCGCAAAAGCTGGCTATCGCCCGTGCGCTGTACAAAAATGCACCGTTTGTCATACTTGATGAGCCGACGGCAGCGCTTGACCCGTTTTCAGAAGCGGAAATTTACGAAAACTTTGGGAGCCTTACAAAAAATAAAACATCTATTTATATTTCACACCGCATGAGCAGCTGTAAATTCTGCGATGAAATTATTGTAATGGAACATGGCCGCATCGCAGAGCGCGGCAGCCACGAAAAGCTGATGGAACAAGACGGGATTTACGCGCAGCTTTACCGCACACAAGCAAAATACTACCGAAAAGGCGAGCCTGAAAGATGCCCCGCCGTGTAAAAACCCAGCTTGCATATATAAGGAAGGATACCCTGCCATGCCGGCGGGGTATCCTTCTTTCTTTATTCCACTTTTATTCCGCACGCAGCTGAATCCAGCCAATTTCCTTTTCCAATCTGCCGGACTGGGACGAGAGTTCCTGGCTGGCTGCAGCACTTTCTTCCGCTGTGGCGGAATTTGTCTGCAGCGCAGAAGAAGTCTGCTGAATTCCCTGCGTAATCTGCTTAATGGATGTAGACTGCGTGTCTGACATGTTTTTAATTTTCTGGATTGCCTGGTCGATTGATTCCACTTCAGCCGCAATCTCACGCAGCGTCTGAGCCGTTTGCTGTGCCGTTGCCGCGCCTTCCTGGATTTTTTGATCTGCGTTTCCGATGAGTTCTGCCGATTGCTTTGCCGCATCGGCAGATTGGTTTGCAAGGCTGCGGACTTCTTCCGCGACCACTGCAAAACCTTTGCCCTGATCCCCGGCATGAGCTGCTTCGATGGAAGCATTTAAAGCCAGAATATTCGTCTGGGAAGCAATTCGGTTAATCACCTTGATGATTTTCACAATCTGGCCAGAAGCTTCCGAAATCTCATTCATGGCAGAGAGCGTATTTTTCATCTGGTTCATTCCTTTGTCGACCCGTTCCGTTGTAAGGTTGGCACTGGATGCTATGTGCGAGATGCTCCCGGTATTATGGTTAACAGCTGCGGAAATATTTGAGATTTCAGCCGAAAGTTGTTCCACTGTGGCAGACTGTTCTTCCGCGCCTTTTGCTTGTATCTGAACTCCATTCGAAACCTGCTGGGAACTGTTTTTTACCTGCACGGCTGAAGAGCGGATGCTGGAAAATACCTGGTTCAGGTTTTCTAAAATCGTATTGGCCGCATCGGAAATTTCGCCGAAGTCCCCTTCGTACCGTTCCATTTTACTGCGGCTGTAATCCCCGTCTGCCATGCCGCGCATCAGGTTCGAAATGTCTATAACAATCTGCTGCAGCCGTTCAAAAGAGCTGTTGAGTGTCGCCGCCAACGCGCCGAACTCATTCTTCGAATGATACTTTGCCCGAACCTTCAGGTTTCCTTTTGAAAACTCTTCTGCACAGGCAGAAAGCTCCTGCACCGGTCTGCTGATATTTTTAGAGATTTTTCTCCCAACCATAACAGAATAGATAACGCCTGCCGCTATGAGCAAAAGATAAAAGACAAGGCCGCCTTTTGCCATTGTGCTGTTTTGCGCGGCAACTTTCTGCGCTTCGTTCCCTTCAAAAACCATATAATCCGAATACGTCTGCATAATCTGGCGGGAAATAGAAATTGTGGACTGTATTGCCTGGCTGGCATTCGTTTTATTGCCATCTGCCAGATACTGCATCGCCTGATTTACCTGCGGCTCAAAGACGTTTGTATACATCTGATTGGCACTTGCTATCTGCTTTTTCCACTTTGGATCCGTCACCCTTTTGTTCAGCCGTGCCACATCCTGTGCACACGCCTGGTCACATTTCTGAATCGTGTCCTGCGCTACTTGGGCAACCTGCGGCTGATCCGCCTTGATAATTGCATTCAGCCCTTCTGACTGAATCATAGTAATGTTGGTGAGCACTCCGCTGACATCCGACATCCCACTAACGCTGGCCGCCAGCTTATTTTCAGTTGCGATGGAATTAAACATCCAGCCGATTCCTACACCCGCCAGTATAATAGAAACAATAGTAAGCATTAAAAAAGACAGCGAAAGTTGCTTTTGTATTTTTAGATTTTCCAGTTTTTTCATAATCATGCCTCCTGAGCATCCCTTTACCACAGCTAATTTTCACAGCCGAGCCATAATGCAGGCTGTAACTTTTTTGCCTTCTTCCTGAAGCAAACGGCCATACGACGAAAGATTCGTGCAGCATTCAAGCTTGTTTTTAATCCCTGCCCCTCTGAAATCATCATAATTTTGCAAAAATCATTTCGGGTTTGACCAATCGCTGTAGCTGGTCACAAAAAAAGGATATGCAAAGTGCATACCCATCCGTGATGATATAAATTGTAGAATTTTAAGACCGATTTGTCAAGTGCTGAAAGTTCTAGTAATAATATATTATTATTAATAGTTTAGAATAACGCCGCCTCCAAGCGCCTTGCTTTTTTCTTCAATTTTTGTCTTGATAAAAAGTGTGTGTAAAAAAGCGAAAGTGCCTGTTTTACGTTGCTTTTTGCTATTAAGCAACTTTTTAGCCGAGTTAAATTAATCCTGTCAAAGGCTGCCTCAAAAGATAAGAAAGGCAAAAATAAACCGCCGGAAGCATCAGCTTTCCGGCGGTAATAAAAATTTGCATTCAATTCAGAATCAAATTTATGTGACCCTGTTTTCTCCTGAACGGTGACGAAATTAGATTTCCTTTTCCAGCATATCCAGCAAATCACTGAAAGTTTTCATGGTGTCCTGCATCGGCTGGGCTGTTGTCATATCAACACCGGCCTTGCGAAGGATATTAATTGGGTAGTCGCTTCCGCCGCTCTTGAGGAATCCTTTGTACATTTCGACGGCGTTCGGCGTGCCGCCCAAAATCCGGTTGGCAAAGGAATTTGCCGCAGCATACCCGGTCGCATACTGGTAAACGTAAAAGTCACGGTAGAAGTGCGGGATGCGCGCCCACTCAATGTCATTTTCAGCGTCGACCGTCATCTCCGGGCCATAATATTTCACGTTCAGCTCATGCCATTCGGCACAAAGGCTGTCCGCCGTAAGCGGGACTCCCTTTTCGGCCTTTTCATGGGTAAACAGTTCAAATTCAGCAAACAGCATCTGGCGGAAAACCGTCGTGCGGATTTGCTCCAACTGGGAATTAATCAAGTACAGTTTCCGGTCCTTATCCTTTTCTTTGCTGATAAGGTGATGAATCAACAGGGATTCATTCGTTGTTGAAGCCACCTCAGCGCAAAAGAGCGTGTAGTCGGAATAAACGCGGGGCTGCGTGTGGCAGGAAAAGTACGTATGAAGGGAATGGCCCATTTCATGCGCAAGCGTGGAAACATCGTCGAGCGTGCCGTCATAGTTCAGCAGCACATAAGGATCTGTGTCGAAGCATCCTGCGGAATACGCGCCGCCGCATTTGCCCTTGTTCGGGTAACGGTCGACCCAGCCGCTGCCAATGCCTTTTGTGAAAAGCTCCAGGTATTCTTTGCCAAGCGGAGCCAGACCATCCAGCACAATTTTAACAGCGTCATCAAACGGGATATGCTCTTCCGGGACATCAATAACCGGCACATACAGGTCATACATATGGACATCTGGAAGACCAAGGAGCTTTTTCTTAATGGAAACATAGCGGTGCAACAGGCCAAGGTTTGCATTGATGGCTTCGACGGCCTTTTTATAAACTGCTACCGGAATATCGTTCGGGGCAAGAGAAGCCTCTACCGCGGAACTGTAATGGCGCAGCTTGGATTCCAGCACAAAATTCTTTGTAGAGGAAGAAAGCAGTGATGCAATCGTATTGCGGTATTTGTTGTAGCCGCCCATAAGGGATGCATAGTATTCCTTCCGCACCTTACGGTTCTTGGAAGTCATAAAACGGTAATAGCCGCTTTCTGTCATTTCTACCTGCTGGCCCTGCTCATCATGAACCGGCTCAAAAGTCAGCTCACCGTTGGCAAAAATGGAATAGGCGTTATGCGGAGCTTCCATGCTGTCGGAGAACGAGGCGAGAATCTTTTCGCTGTTCTTGTCAAGCGTGTGTGGCTTTGCTTTCAAAATTTTCTGCAGCAGGAAGCGGTAAAGCTCCAGCTTTGGCTCCGCTTTCATTTCCTTTTCCACCGTTCCATCCGGGTAAGAGAGAATTTCCGGTACAAAGAAGGACTCTGCCGCCTGCATTTCCGCAAAGTATGCCATCATTTTCGATTTCACCGCAAGATGCTCCGCGTTAGCGGTATCTTCGTCGGAGCGCAGGTATGCGTACTCACCCAGCTTATTCGCAAGGGCGGTAATCTCATCGTCAAGTTTGAAAAAGCCCAAAAGCTTTTCCGCATCATTCAGTTTGCCCTGGTATTCCGCCACATGAGAAACTTTCTCCTGCAGCTTTGCAAAATCGGCATCCCAGTCCTTTGCTGTCTTGTAAATCTTTTCAACATTCCACTTGTCAGATTGCGGAATCTGATCTCTTGTTCTAAGCTTCGCAGTTTCACTCATACGCAGTGCCTCCGTTTTTATTTTCAATTTATCATTGCCGACAGCATGGAAAAGACTGACGACGATATTTTCTTAATTATACCACATTCCAGCCCTGGAATATAGAGCAGAAATAGGCTTACGTCTCTGCGGTTTCCCATGCTTCCTGCTCGAACTGTTTCGTGTAAAGGTTGTAATAATAGCCTTTCTTTTTCAGCAGTTCACGGTGGCTTCCCCGTTCCACAATTTTGCCGTCGCTCACCACAAGGATCACATCCGCATGGCGGATGGTGGAAAGCCGGTGCGCTATGATAAAACTGGTGCGGCCAACCAGCAGATGCGCAATCGCATTCTGAATCAGCTGCTCAGTTTCGGTATCAACAGAGCTGGTCGCTTCGTCAAGCACAAAAATAGGTGGATCGGCAAGCACTGCGCGTGCAAAGGAAATCAACTGTTTTTCTCCGGTAGAAAGGCGGTCGCCGCCCTCGCCCACATCACTGTCGTAGCCCTTCTCCAGTTTTGCGGCAATGCGGTCTGCCGAAACGAGCTTTGCAGCAGCTTCCACTTCCTCATCGGTCGCACTCAGGCGACCGTAGCGAATATTTTCGCGCACGGTTCCCGAAAAAAGATGCGGGTCCTGCAGGACATAGCCAATGCTGCTGTGCAGCCAAAGCTGCGAGCGTTCGCGGTAATCCCGGCCGTCAATCAGCACCTGCCCCTCTGTCGGTTCAAAAAACCGGCATGCAAGGTTTACAATGGTCGACTTTCCAGCGCCGGTTTCACCAACAATCGCAACCGTTGTTCCTGCGGGTACGTTCAGGCTGAAATGCTCCAGCACGTTTTCGCCGCTGTCCGGGTAATGGAAGGTTACATCGCGGAATTCAACACTGCCGCGCAGCGGCTCCCAGTTTTCCTTTTTCGGGTGGAAGGCGTCGCCGTATTTTTTTTGCACAGCCGGCGCATCCGTGACGGTCGGCTTGGTTTCCAGCAAATCAGTCACACGTTCAATGGACGCCTGCATGGAAATAAATTCGGAAAAAATCCGCGCAAGGTTCTGTATTGGCTCAAAAATTCCAATTGCGTAAGAGATAAAGGCGGAAAGTGTACCGAATTCCATCAGCCCCTGCTGAGTAAGCCATCCGCCGCGCGCCAGCACAAACGCCGTAGCCAGCGAACCGCTGAACAGCACAACCGGCACAAACGTGGCTGAAAGCATCGCCGCACGCACGGACGAAGAATACATCCCATGCGTCAGCTTTTGAAATTCTTTGCCATTTTCTTTTTCGATGACAAGCACTTTGCTGGTGCGTGCTCCACTGATTCCTTCGTTAAACGCACCGGTAATTTTGGAGTTTGCCGCGCGGATTTCACGGTTTGCTTTTAAAATGCGTCCCTGAAAAAATGCCGTTGCCACCGCTATGAGCGGGATAATCAGCAGAATCAGCAGGGCAAGCTGCCAGTTCAAAAAGAACATAATCACGAATGCGCCCAGCACATACAGGGAAGACCAGGAAATATCCACCAAGTTCCATGCTGCAGAACCGGCAATTTTCGAAGTATCGCTCATGGTGCGCGCTATCATGTGCCCCACAGGCGTAGTGTTGTAATAGTCAAAACTAAGCTCCTGCAGATGAACAAAAAGCGCACGCTTCATGTCGCGCCCAAGGTTCATCTCAACATAAGTGGAAAGGTAAACAAACATAGACACGGTAAAAACTTCAAGCAGCACAACCGCAAGGTATGCCGCCGTATACGGCACAATGCCCTGCATCGTGCGCGGCAGAATAAAATTGTCTATGGCATAGCGGAGGAAAAGCGGATTTGCTACATCCATAATGGCTGTAATGACCATCAGCACCGCAACCGTGACCATTCTGCCGCGGTACGGCTTCAGGAACGGAAGCAGCTTCGCCCAGATTTTTATATTAAATGATTTATCATATGTTTTTTCTTCATGTGTCGGCAAGAGGTTTCATCTCCTTCTGCGCGGGTTCATCATCCACGCTGTTCTGAATTTGCCAAATGCGGCGGTAGATGCCGTCCTGCGCTGCAAGCTCTTCGTGCGTGCCGCGCTGCACCACACGCCCATGATCAAGCACAAGGATACAGTCGGCATGCTGTATGGTTGCTACGCGGTGTGAAATCAGGATAACGGTAGAATCCGTCATATTCGTCCGCAGCGCCGCGCGGATTTTTGCATCTGTTTCGGCATCCACAGCCGACAGGGAATCATCAAAAACCTTAATCGGTGTTTTCTCCATCAGCATACGGGCAATGGCCACGCGCTGTTTCTGACCGCCGGAAAGCGTGACCCCGCGTTCGCCAACAAGCGTTTCGTAGCCATCCGGAAAGCTTTCAACCGCCCCATCCACGGCAGCATCCCTGGCGGCAGTACGGATTTCTTCCAGCGGAACCTCGGGGTGTGCCGCGGCAATATTTTCGCGGATGGTGCGGGAAAACAGGAAAGGTTCCTGCAGCACAAGACCCACATTGCGGCGAACGTGGCTCAGTTTCATGCTGCGAATATCCACGCCGCCAATTGTAATGCTCCCTTTTCCAGGCTCTACGTCATAAAGGCGTGCAAGCAGGTAAGTCAAAGTGGACTTTCCGCTGCCCGTCCCGCCCAGAATTCCGACTGTTTTTCCGGCTGGCACTGTAAAACTTATGTCGTGCAGAAGCTCCGGCATCCCTTTGTAGCCAAAGGAAACATGGTCGAAGACGATGTCGCCATCCAAATCCGGGGTAAGACCCTTGGGGTCTTCCTCTTCTTCTTCTGCGTTCAGTATCTCGCGCAGGCGGTCAATGGAAACATTCATTTTGCTCATGTCGCTCAAAATGCGGCCAAGGTTTCGAATTGGCCACGCCATCATGGTGTTGTAAGAAACGAAAACCGTAAACTGCCCCAAAGTCAGGCGGCCTTCCACGGCTTCCCGCACCCCAAGTAAAGTGACCGTCATAATTTGAAGTGCTGTTGCAAAATCGCCGAGGCCCCAGTATGGGCCAAGGAGTTTTCCAAGGCGCACCCACAGGGCGGCAAAGTGATTATTTTTCTTGTCAAATTTTCCTACTTCGTAGGCTTCACGCCCGAAAGCGCGCACCACGCGGACCCCCGTCAGATTTTCCTGCACTGTGGTAGAAAGTTCCCCTTCCGCCTCATCTGCTTTGCGGAACCGGCGGGAAATCAGCCGAAAAAATATGCCGGAGTACAGCATAATTGCCGGGATAAATGCGAGTGAAACCCACGTTAAGGAACTGCTCATGGTAAACATCCAGGTTACAGCAACGGCCACCAGCACCACCGTCCGAAACATCTCGGTCAGTTGGTTGGAAAAAAAGTTCTGCAGGGTTTCCACATCGGATGTGCAGCGCTGGATAATGTCGCCTGTCTGGATTGAAACATGCCACTGGTAAGGCAGGTGCTGGATGTGGTCGTAAAGCCGGTTGCGCAGGCGTTCGAGCGAGCCCTCGCAGCCTTTTGAGATTGCCACACTGCACAGAAACGTAAAAATGCCTGCCAGGATGGAAAACACAACGGCTGCGGCGGCACAGACAATAAGGTGGCTGCTGAGGAAGGGCCGGCCGCCAATAGAATTAATCCACCGAACACAAAAGGCCGGAAGGTCAAACGGAAGGCTGTTCAGCACCGAATCCATTGTTACGCGGATTGCCTGCGGCGTCAGGAAATTGAAAATTACTGAAAATACCGTTCCGGCGGCAGACGCCAAAATCCATTTCCCGGAGCCGTGCAGCGTCTGCCTTAAAAAGCCGGTTCGGCTGAGCTGTTTTTTTTGATTCATCGAATTCCTCCTTGTTCACAAATCCGCCGCAAAAGGCGGAAAGCAGAAAAAAAGAACCGCCTGCCCGAAATGGGCAAGCGGCTCTTTGCTTATTCGCATGACGAAAACGGTGTGCGGTCAATGACGCCGCATACTGAAAATCTTCTTCGAAAAAGCAGGGCAGAACCGCCGGAGAATCCCGGCAGAAACGGCGCACTTTACGGATGCCGCAATGCTATTGCTGTTAATTGTATTAAATGTTGTATTTTGCATGGTTCTGCCCCCTTTCTGTTCAAATTTAGCGGTGCTGAGCACCACAGTGATTTTATTATACCACAGTCATCCGGTAGAATGCAAGAAAATTTGATAAAAAATCCCTCCGGAAAAACCGGAGGGCATCGCTGATGCGACCAGGCCTGTAAGCCGAGTTCTGTCTTGGACAGCCATCTATCTTGGCCGGATGTTGCCATCACGGCTCAGTGCCACCTTCTCGGGACGCGTCGGGCAGACGCATCATGTCCCTCTGCGGTGTTGCTCCGAATAGGGTTTGCACAGCCGCATAGTCTCCCATGCGCTGGTGGGCTCTTACCCCGCCTTTCCATCCTTACCGCAAAAGCGGCGGTATTTCTCTGTTGCACTTTCCCTGGGGTCGCCCCCGGCGGCCGTTAGCCGCTATTCTGCCCTGTGGGGCTCGGACTTTCCTCGGGCGCGCACTTTCGCGCTGCGTCCGCAGCCATCCAGCCTGCTCGCACTGTCCATTCTAATGAAAATCCGCCGAAAAGTCAAGGCTTGTGCGAAATGCGGGCGTAAAAGCGTGAAAAACCGCAGCCCTTTCAGAAGCAAAGGCTGCGGCAATTTCATTTCAAGATTTTACAGGCTCAGACAACACTGAAAAGCAGGTCGCCGTAAGTCGGGTACGGCCAGTACTTAGAACCGACAAGTGATTCAATCTCATCTGCGGGCTTTCTGGTCTTTTCCATCTGCTCAAAAACAGTATTGCGATAGTATTTTGCAATTTTGAGCATATCATCCGCTTTCGGCGCCTTTTCGACATCCTTTTGCAGCTTTTCAGCTTCAGCATACAGTTTGTCTGAAAAACCGGAAATCTTCTGCAGCAAAGGCTCTTCAAAACCTGCGGCTACACCGATGGATTTCTTCTGTGCTGCTGTTTCCGCAAGGTCCTTCTGGTAAGAAACTGTTGCCGGAAGAATCTGCTTTTTAATCATGTCAAGCATGGTGAGGGCTTCAATATGAATCTGCTTGTAATAATTTTCAAGTTCAATTTCGTAACGCGCCCTTGTTTCTGTTTCAGAAAGGACACCGTGCTTCTTTAGAAGTTCAATGTTTTCTTTTTTAATGTAATACGGCATGGCATCTACGGTGCTGCGAAGGTTCAGCAGACCGCGTTTCTCTGCCTCATCCACCCATTCCGGCGCATAGTTGTTGCCATTGAAGATAATGCGCTTATGGTCGTGGATGGTATCCTTGACAATCTTGTTAAGAGCGCCTTTCAAGTCATCGGCTTTTTCAAGGATGTCGGCAAACTGGCTCAGTTCGTCGGCTACACTGGTGTTCAGCATCATGTTCGGGCAGGCCAGCGAAGCTGTGGAACCCGCGCTGCGGAACTCGAATTTATTGCCGGTAAAGGCAAATGGAGAAGTACGGTTACGGTCTGTAGTATCCTTCGGGAAGCGCGGAAGCACGTCGCTGCCGATCTTCATAACGACCTTATCTTTTGCATTGTATGGCGTACCGGTTTCAATCGACTGCAGAATGTCGGTCAGTTCGTCGCCGAGGAACATGGAAATAATGGCTGGCGGCGCCTCATTTGCGCCTAAACGATGGTCATTGCCGGCACTTGCAACAGAGATGCGGAGAAGGTCCTGATGTTCGTCAACCGCCTTAATGATAGCCGCCAGGAAAAGCAGGAACTGTGCGTTCTGCCGCGGAGAATCGCCGGGCTCCAGCAGATTTTCGCCGGTGTCGGTAGACATACTCCAGTTGTTGTGCTTTCCGCTGCCGTTAATGCCGTCAAACGGTTTTTCATGCAGCAGGCAGGTGAGGTTGTGCTTCGTAGCAACTTTTTTCATCATTTCCATGATAAGCTGGTTATGATCCGTCGCGACATTGCTTGTCGTAAAGATTGGCGCAAGCTCGTGCTGCGATGGAGCAACTTCGTTATGTTCCGTCTTTGCAAGGATGCCAAGTTTCCAAAGCTCTTCGTTCAGGTCATTCATGAAGGAGGCAACGCGCGGTTTGATGACACCGAAATAGTGGTCTTCCATTTCCTGGCCCTTCGGCGGTTTTGCACCAAACAGCGTACGGCCGGTGTATACAAGGTCTTTGCGTTTTTCGTACATGGCCTTGTCAACAAGGAAGTACTCCTGCTCCGCGCCTACGGTTGTAATAACACGTTTGGCCTCGGTGTTGCCGAAAAGGCGCAGGATGCGCAGGGCCTGCTTGTTGATGGCATCCATGGAGCGGAGCAGCGGGGTTTTCTTGTCGAGTGCTTCGCCGCCGTAAGAGCAGAACGCTGTAGGGATGCAGAGCGAATGGTCCTTGATGAAAGCGTCGCTGGTCGGGTCCCATGCTGTGTAGCCGCGGGCCTCGAACGTAGCACGCAGGCCGCCGGATGGGAAACTGGAAGCATCTGGCTCGCCTTTAATCAGCTCTTTGCCGGAAAACTCCATCAGAACTTTTCCGCCCGGCACCGGGGTGATGAAGCTGTCGTGCTTTTCAGCCGTAATACCGGTCATCGGCTGGAACCAGTGCGTAAAATGCGTTGCGCCCTTTTCCAAAGCCCACTCTTTCATGGTGTTGGCAACAACATTGGCTACCTTCGGGTCAAGTGTCTTGCCGCGCTCGCGCGTTTCTTCGAGTGCTTTGTATGTTGCTTTCGGAAGACGTTCTTTCATGACGGTGTCGTTAAATACCAAGCTGCCAAACATTTCAGGAACCTTGCTCATCTGAAATCCACTCCCTCAATAAAATTACCCAAATAAAAAAAGATGCTATAAGGCCTAGGTAACCGCCTTACAACATCTTTGCTGTAGTTGCGTTTATTATAGGGCTCTTCCTTACAAATGTCAATAGAGAACGGAAAAATTGCAATAATTTAAGCGATGTACTGCAGATTTGCCGCTAAGCAAGAGCAATTTCTATATTTTTTTCACAATATTGCATGACGTGCTATAAAATTATGCAAAAACTATTGACTTTATAAGATAAACAAACTATCATTAAAAAACGAATAAAAGCAAGTTTCTCCTGGAAAAACTTTGCTTTCAAAGACAATTTTAATGCTGTGGCCCTTTCGGCATCTGCCGCGGATGCTTTTGCAGCCCGCTTTTCGCCGAAAAACCGCAATTTTGCAGGGAGGCCTGTTCCATGATGCAATATGAAGGACAGATACGCATTCCTTCCGGCTGCGCCATTTCGGGTATTTTTTCGCGCAGCGGGGAGAAATTCAATGGGGAAGACATCATACGCTCAATTACGCCGATGCACGACCGTTCCAATGGTTTGGGCGGCGGCTTTGCCGCTTATGGCATTTACCCAAAGCAGAAAGACCTGTATGCGCTGCATGTTTTTTACGACAGTGAACGCGCGAAGGACGAGTGTGAGCATATTATCTCTTCCTGCTTCGACTTGAACGCCGCCGAAAAAGTACCGACACGCCGGGTGCCGGAAATTACCGACGAGCCGGCTATCTGGCGCTACTTCGGTTTGCCGTATGAAAAGCAGCTGGAAGACACCGGCCTTGATGAGCGCGAATTTGTGGCACGCTTTGTCATGAAAATCAATACGGAAGTGCGCGGCGCTTACGTTTTCAGCAGCGGCAAAAACATGGGCGTTTTTAAGGCCGTAGGGTTTCCGGAAGACGTAGGCCGCTTTTACCGTCTTGACGAATATGAAGGCTACTGCTGGACGGCACACGGCCGCTACCCGACCAATACGCCGGGCTGGTGGGGCGGCGCTCACCCGTTTGCACTGCTGGACTATTCCGTCGTACACAACGGCGAAATCTCATCCTATGATGCAAACCGCCGCTTTATTGAAATGTTCGGCTACAACTGCACGCTGCTGACCGACACCGAAGTAATCACTTACATTATAGATTACCTGAACCGCAAGCGTCACCTCACTCTGAAGGAAGTAGCCGATGTTGTGGCTGCGCCGTTCTGGAGCGAGATTGCCCAAATGCCGGAAAAGGAACGGAAACACTACACTTACCTGCGCAATGTATTTTCCAGCCTGCTGATTACAGGCCCGTTTTCCATTCTTCTTGGCTACACCGGCGGCATGATGGCGCTGAACGACCGCTGCAAACTGCGCAGCATGGTCGTCGGCGAAAAAGACCAAACCGTGTATGTGGCCAGCGAAGAATGTGCCATCCGCACCGTGCAGCCGAGCCTTGACAAGCTCTGGTCACCGCGCGGCGGCGAACCGGTTATTGTTACACTGAACAAGGGGGTTCGAGTATAATGGGCATCAATTTTACTATGCCGGAGTATGAAGTTCTCCGCGACCCGCAGCGCTGCATTGCCTGCCGCGTCTGTGAACGCCAGTGCTCGAACGAAGTCCATTCGTTCGACCCGGAAACCGGAACTATGAAAAGTGACGAATCCAAATGTGTCAACTGCCACCGCTGTGTTTGCCTCTGCCCCACCCATGCGCTGAAAATTGTTAAGAACCCAGACACGTTCCGTGCGAACGGTCAGTGGGACAATTCCACCATCAGCGAAATTTACCGCCAGGCGGAAACGGGCGGAATGCTTCTTTCCTCCATGGGCAACCCGAAAAACTACCCCATTTACTGGGATAAAATGCTGATTAATGCTTCGCAGGTGACGAACCCTTCCATTGACCCGCTGCGTGAGCCAATGGAAACGCGCACATTCCTCGGTAAAAAGCCGGAACAGCTGGAACGCGCCGCAGACGGTTCTATCCGAACCGATAATCTGCCGCCGCAGTTGAAACTGGAAGTGCCAATTCTGTTTTCGGCCATGAGCTATGGCGCAATCAGCTACAACGCTCACGAAAGCCTTGCGCGTGCGGCGACGGAGCTTGGCACTTACTACAATACCGGTGAGGGCGGCCTGCACGAAGATTTCTACAAATATGGGCCGAACACCATTGTGCAGGTTGCTTCCGGGCGTTTTGGCGTCCAGCCAAAATACCTGGAAGCCGGCGCGGCCATCGAAATCAAAATTGGGCAGGGTGCAAAACCGGGCATCGGCGGCCACCTGCCGGGTGCAAAAATTTCCGATGACGTTTCAAAGACCCGTATGATTCCAAAAGGAAGCGACGCCATCTCGCCCGCACCGCACCATGATATTTACTCCATTGAAGACCTGCGGCAGCTTGTCTACTCGCTGAAAGAAGCGACGAACTACAAGAAGCCGATTATCGTTAAAATTGCTGCCGTTCATAATGTTGCCGCCATTGCGAGCGGCATTGCGCGCAGCGGTGCGGATATTATTGCCATTGACGGTTTCCGCGGCGGAACCGGCGCTGCGCCGACACGAATCCGCGACAATGTGGGCATTCCAATAGAACTGGCCTTGGCTGCCGTGGATGAACGCCTGCGGCAGGAAAAAATCCGCAACAATGTTTCGCTCGTTATCGGCGGAAGCATCCGCTGCTCGGCGGATATTGTAAAGGCCATCGCCCTCGGTGCGGATGCCGTTTACATTGGCACCGCAGCATTGATTGCGCTTGGCTGCCACCTATGCCGCACCTGCCAGAACGGCAAGTGCAACTGGGGCATTGCCACACAGCGCCCAGACCTTGTAAAACGCCTGAACCCTGACATTGGCTCCAAACGGCTTGTAAACCTCGTTTCCGCATGGCAGCATGAGATTATGGAAATGATGGGCGGCATGGGTATTAACTCGATTGAGGCGCTGCGCGGCAACCGCCTGATGCTCCGCGGCATAGGGCTGAATGAAAAAGAGCTTGAGATTCTCGGTATCAAGCATGCGGGGGAATAAGCGATGAAACGTGTTTATGTGAATGAAAAATGGTGCCTGGGGTGCCATCTGTGCGAATATAACTGCGCTTTTGCAAACTCCGGTGAAACCGATATGGCAAAAGCGCTGCAGGGTGTTAAAATTCACCCGCGGATTCAGGTGGAAGGCGACAATCAAATCAGTTTTGCCGTTTCGTGCCGCCACTGTGAAGAACCGCTCTGCGTAAAAAGCTGCATTGCCGGTGCGCTCAGCGTAAAAGACGGCGTCGTCTGCTGTGACCAAGACAAGTGCGTCGGGTGCTTTACCTGCGTTCTTGTATGTCCTTACGGCGCAGTTATGCCGGCACCGGATGGCAAAGTAATTCAAAAGTGTGAGCTTTGCACAAACAATGTCTCCGGCGAACCCGCCTGCGTAAAAGGCTGCCCCAACGGCGCGATTGTATTTGAAGAGAGGTGAGCTGCTTTGAAATATGTGATTATCGGTAATTCCACAGCCGCCGTAGGCTGTATTGAAGGAATCCGCTCACAGGATAAAACCGGGCCAATCACTGTAATCTCTGACGAGCCGTACCCTGTGTACTCCCGCCCGCTGATTTCTTACCTGCTGCTCGGCCGCACAGACGAAGAGCGCATGAAATACCGCCCGGATGGTTTCTATGAAAAGAACGGCGTGAAAACGCTGCTGAACGTTCAGGCCGTAAAAATCGACGCGGAAAAAAAGACAGTTTGTCTTGCCAACGGAGCAGAAGAACGGTTTGACCGCCTGCTTATAGCCACCGGTTCGCGGCCATTTGTTCCGCCAATGGATGGCCTTGACACCGTGAAAAAGAAATTCAGTTTTATGAAGCTGGACGATGCAAAGGCGCTTGGAAAAGCACTTACCCCAAACTCACGCGTACTGATTATCGGCGCCGGCCTGATTGGCCTGAAATGTGCCGAAGGAATCCGCCACCTGGTAAAATCCATTGAAGTTGTTGACCTTGCCGACCGCATTCTTCCCAGTATACTGGATGAAGACGGCTCGGCCATGGTGCAAAGCTTTATTGAAGAGCAGGGCATTTCGTTTACGCTGGGCGACAGTGTGGCAAAGTTCGAAGGAAATCTGGCAACGCTGAAAAGCGGGAAACAGGTTTCGTTTGATGTTCTGGTCGTCGCCGTCGGCGTACGGCCGAACACGCAGATTGCCGCCGACGCGGGATGCCGTGTTGGACGCGGGATTGCAATCGACGAACGCTCCGCAACCTCTGTGCCGGGAATTTTCGCAGCGGGTGACTGCTGTGAATGCCATGACATTACGACCGGAACCGACCGCATCCTTGCCATTCTTCCAAACGCATACCTGCAGGGCGAAACAGCAGGCATCAATATGGCAGGCGGCGAAAAGAAGTTCGACAAAGCCATCCCCATGAACGCCATTGGCTTTTTTGGCCTGCATATTATCACCGCTGGGAACTACGACGGTACGGCCTGGACGGAAAAAACCGCCAGCACATACAAGAAGCTTGTTTCAAAAGATAACCGGCTGAAGGGCTTTATTTTGATTGGCGATGTGGCCCGCGCTGGAATCTATACTTCGCTGATTCGGGAACAGACCCCGCTCGACACCGTCGATTATGACCTGCTGAAGCAAAAGCCGCAGTTGATGGCTTTCACGCGGGAAGAGCGTGCGGTTAAGCTGGGAGGGAAAAAGCAATGACGCATATTGATGCGCAGGGAAAATATTTTCAGCAGCTGAACGAAGAAATCCGTGAATCCACAGATTCGGAAATTACCGTTGACAACTGCCTTGGCCAGCGGTACATCGGCGCTGGCATGAGCGGCAAAAATCTCTTGCTTCACGGCGTCCCTGGGAACGACCTGGGCTGCTACCTGAACGGCGGAAATATCCGTGTTGAGGGCAATGCACAGGACCAGACCGGCGACACCATGAACACCGGCACCATTACAGTGGAAGGCTCCTGCGGCGACGCAGCTGGCTATTCCATGCGCGGCGGCAGAATTTTCATCAAAGGCAATGCCGGCTACCGCGCAGGGATTCATATGAAGGCCTACAAAGAGCATCAGCCGCTGATTATCGTCGGCGGCGAAGCGGGCAGTTTTCTGGGCGAATACCAGGCGGGCGGAACCATTATTGTCCTCGGCCTGCACAGCACCGCCGCACCGATGGGCAACCTCTGCTGCGCCGGGATGCACGGCGGCCGTATGTTCGTTCGCTGCAAGGAGCTGCCAAATGACCTGCCAAAGCAGGTAAACACGGCAGTTGCCACAGACGAAGACCTTGCCTCGATTGAGGGCTTTCTGGCGGATTACTGCCAAACTTTTTCACTTTCCAAAAATGACGTGCTTTCGGGGAAATTTTACCTGATTACTCCGAATACAAAAAATCCCTATAAGGCACTGTATACTTTTTATTAGATTTTCAGTCCCCCTGAAAATAGCAAAGCTATGCAGAAAAAGCCCTGACCGCGCACTCGGTGCGGTCAGGGCTTTTCATTGTAATTTTCAGCCGGAATATTTTGAAATCATGTCGGTTTTAAGCCTCCACAGTTTGTGGGAAAGGTCAACATAATAATGGTGCGGATTTTCAAAGCGCTTAACTTCGTCCCACAGCATATCGACCTGGCGGCTGCAGTATTCCTGAATTTCTTTTAAGGAACGGTCTTCTGCAACGCATTTGCCGCCCTTAAAAATCTGCTGCTGAATTTCGACTGCGTCGAAGTTTTCTATTGTTTTCTTCTTCCAAATAAAATCCGGGTCAAAAATCTCGTATGGCTTAGAAGAATCAATCGTTTCGTCACGCAGCGTAATGACATCGGCCATTGCTTTACCGGAAGTACGGTCGTACAAACGGTAAATCTTCTTAAAGCCAGGCGTTGTGATTTTTGTAACATTCTCGCTGATCTTTATTTTCGGCGTAATGTGGCCTTCTTTGTCTTCCACTCCACTGAGCTTGTACACGCCGCCAAAGACGGGGTGGCTGGAAGAGGTAATCATCCTCTCACCCACACCGAAACTGTCCACACAGGCGCCCTGAACGAGCATATCGCGGATAATATATTCATCGAGGGAATTGGAAGCGCAGATTTTGCAGTCCGGGAAACCGGCATCGTCGAGAATTTTGCGGGCTTTGCGGGAAAGGTAAGTAATGTCGCCGCTGTCAATACGGACGCCAGCCGGGCGAAATCCGCGCGGAAGAACTTCTTCGCGGAAAACGCGGATGGCATTCGGGAGGCCCGATTTCAGAACATTATAGGTGTCTATCAGCAAAGTGCAGTTCTGAGGATATTCGCGCGCATAGGCACGGAACGCATCCAGCTCAGAATCAAACAGCTGAATCCAGCTGTGCGCCATGGTGCCGAGGGCCGGTATCCCATAATCTTCCCCACAGATAGTGCAGGCCGTTCCGCAGCAGCCGCCAATAAACGCAGCACGCGCACCCAGTACAGCACCATCCGGTCCCTGAGCACGGCGGGAGCCGAACTCCATAACCGGCCTGCCTTTCGCCGCACGGCAAATTCGGCTGGCCTTTGTGGCGATCAGGCTCTGGTGGTTTACTGTGAGTAGAATCATGGTTTCTACGAACTGTGCCTGTATGACCGGGCCGCGCACTGTAACAATGGGTTCACCCGGGAAAATCGGCATTCCTTCCGGCACAGCCCAAACATCACAGGAAAAATGGAAATCAGCGAGGTACTGCAGAAATTCTTCACTGAAAATACCGCACCCACGCAGGTAGGAAATATCTTCATCCGTGAATTTCAGGTTCTCGAGGTACTCGATAATCTGCTGCACGCCTGCCATAATTGCAAAGCCGCCGCCATCTGGAAGTTCGCGGAAAAACATATCAAAATACGCAACAGTATCGCGGAATCCGTTGGAGAAATAACCGTTTGCCATTGTGATTTCATAAAAGTCCGTGAGCATAGTCAAATTGGTCTTTACTGCGCTTTTGTTTTCCATGAATCGCATCTCCCTGTATATAGTAAAAATATTATGGATTTCTGTAGCCCGCCCTATCGGATCTTTCATATTATGGAATAGTTCCTTCCTCTCAGCCATGTGACCAGCACATTTCTTTAATTTAATGGTCAGAAAGAAACACTGGTCTGAAGATAATGCAGTAAAAATTCATGAATAAAATATGTTTAATTAGAAAAGATAATAAAAAGTTTCAAAAGAATTCTGCAAAATCATGAATTATATCTGAATTTTCACAATTCATGTGAAAAAAGCAACTTTTTGTTGTAATATTACTAAAAAAATATTATACTGAATATCAGCAACGAATTTCATACGGTCTTGTTTTTCCTAAAATTATCCGATGATTTTCGCTGAGCGCATTTGTGGAAAATGGTACCTTTCAACAGCTTAGTATGTTATGAGGAGATGAATGAAATGAGGTTGCGCAAACAGGCTTTGGGCACCCGCAACATGGTGGGTGCGCGTGTTGAGACAGCACGCAAAAATCAGGGCATGAAACAAAAAGAGCTTTTGGCTCAACTACAGGTGAACGGCGTTGATATGAACGCTTCAGGCCTGTCCAAGTTGGAAGGCCAGATTCGCTACGTGACGGACTATGAACTTGCCGCTCTGGCAGACATCCTAAACGTATCCGTGGACTGGCTGCTTGGCAGAGAAAAATAATCTGCTTTTCCCCCTAGGAAGCGCTTCGCATTTCTGCGAAGCGCTTTTTTCTGCTCTTTACTACTGCAAAAAGAATTGTTTTTATCATACTCTTTTGGTGTTAAGTTGGCAAGTTATTTATAGTATAGTCAACCCAAACCCGCTAAAAAGTTAATGTCATGTTACGTGTAATGACATTTTATCCTTTTTTTGCTTCGCTGTCAAATTTTTTGCTGGAATTTCGCCTTACAAAGCGCCGCTGCGCTGCTTTTTCAGTTTCCACAACGGCGAGCGGCAAAAGGGATAACACCGCAACGGCCAGCCACTGCAGCAGGCTCAGCGGCACGGTTTTAAAAATGGCGGAAAGCGGCTGTGAAACGATAACTGCTGCCTGCAGGAAAATACAAATGAGCGAAGCCGGCAGCAATTTTGGGTTTTCAGCCAAACCGGGGTCGAAAGCGGAACGATCCGAACGTACATTGAAAGTATGCACAATTTGAGAAAGACTCAGCACAGCAAATCCCATGGTACGGCCAATGACAGGCTGCAGCGGGTTTGCATCGAAAAAAGCACGGCCCACACTGTACGCGAGAAGAGAAAGCGCACCAATCAGGCAGCCCTCTACAAGGATATTATACGGCATCCCACCCGAAAAGATACTCTCGCCGCGACGCACTGGTTTTCGTAGCATAATTGCTGTGTCAAGCGGCTCTACCCCTAGGGCAAGCGCTGGCAGGGAATCGGTGACGAGGTTCACCCACAAAAGCTGAATTGCCGCAAGAGGAAGCGGCAGGTGCAGCAGGAAACTGACAAAAACCGCAAGGATTTCGCCAATGTTGCAGCTCAGCAGAAAATGGACCGTCTTCCGGATATTGTCGTAAATCCCCCTGCCTTCCCGTACAGCGTCTACAATCGTCGCAAAGTTATCGTCGGTCAGTATCATATCCGAAGCGGCCTTTGCGACCTCCGTGCCAGCTATCCCCATGGCACAGCCAATGTCTGCGGCACGCAGAGCGGGAGCATCGTTTACGCCATCGCCCGTCATGGCAACAACTTCACCGTGCGACTGAAATGCGCGCACAATGCGAACTTTATGCTCCGGCGAAACACGGGCAAATACCCGGTAACTGTAAATTTTCCGTGCAAGTTCGTCGTCCGAAAGTTGGTCAAGTTCCTTGCCGGTAAGTACTTCACCGGCATCTTTTGCAATTCCAAGCTGTTTTGCTACAGCTGTTGCAGTTGCCGCATGATCGCCAGTAATCATAATAGCACGTATGCCGGCTTTCTTGCATTGAGCTACCGCCTGTACCGCTTCCGACCGCGGTGGGTCCTCCATACCGATAAGACCGCCAAAAATCATTTCGGCCTCTACATCTTCCGGCTGGGGAGGAAGGGAGTCGAGTACGCGGTAAGCAACACCCAGCACACGAAGCGCACGGGAAGCCATCCCCTCATTCTGCTGTGCCGCAGCTCCTACGGAAACACAGTGCGGAAAAAGAAGATCCGGAGCACCTTTTGTAACCGCAAGGTACCGGCCTCCCGGCATACGATGAATGGTTGTCATTTGCTTGCGCTCACTGGAAAATGGAATTTCTGCCACACGCGGATAGCTCTTGCGCAATTCAAGATAGTCCTTTGCCGGCATGGTGCGCACAAGGGCCGTTTCTGTGGGGCTTCCCTCAACTTTTTCGCCGGAAACTTCACAGTCTGTGCAAAGCGCCGCAAGGCGCAGTATTTTTCGTGCCTGTGCGGAGCCGGGCGCAAGTTCGCCGTCTTGATTACGCAGTTCCACCACAGTCATGCGGTTCAGCGTAAGGGTTCCGGTTTTGTCGGAACAGATAACACTTGCGCTGCCAAGGGTTTCCACAGCAGGCATACGGCGTACGATGGCACGTTTTGCGGCCATGCGCCGCACACCAATAGCCAGAGTAATGGTCACAACGGCAGGCAGCCCTTCCGGAATGGCCGCAACAGCCAGGCTGATAGAAATCAGAAACATCTCAAGCGGCGGAATCTGTTGAAAAAGGCCAAGGATAAAAATAAGAAAACAGATCACAAGCGCACCAATGCCAAGGATGCGCCCCGTCTGTGCTAATTTGCGCTGAAGCGGCGTCTGCGGCGCCTCCTGAGAGCCTATCATATGTGCAATGCGCCCTACCTGTGTGTGCATGCCGGTTTCCGTTACAATCCCCATGCCATGCCCTTCGGTAACGGCGCTTGTGGAATACACAAGGTTCCGGCAGTCACCAATCGGTGTTTTTTCCGGGAAAATGACTTCGGCCTCTTTGCGGGAAGGAACGCTTTCACCGGTCAGCGCACTTTCTTCGGCATGCAGGCCAACTGCCTCTGTAAGGCGCAGGTCTGCGGGAACAAGGTCACCCGTTTTTAAAACCACAAGGTCGCCCGGCACCAGTTTTTCCGCCGGGATAACCGTTTCACGCCCACCGCGCACTGCACGCGCCTGGGGGCTGGAAAGGCGCTTCAGGGCCTCTATGGCGTGTTCTGCGCGGCTTTCCTGTACTACACCGATGATGGCGTTTACAACAACAATTAACAGGATAATGATAGAATCAATGTAATCGCTGTTACGCTGATAATACGAAGTAACAAACGAAATTGCAGCAGCTGCGAGCAGAATAATCACCATAAAGTCCTTAAACTGCGCTAAAAAGCGTTTTAGCAGGCTTTCTTTTTTAGGTGGTGTCAGCTCATTTTTTCCGCCTTCACTCAGGCGGCGCGCTGCCTGTTTTTCCGAAAGTCCCCCCTCAAGGCTTGTTCTCAGCTTTGCCGCGCATTCTTCCTTCGAGAGGCTTTGCCATTCCAAAATCTATCATCTCCCGTTTTTTAGTAATGTATATTCGCAGACCAATAAAAATATGGTATAATATAGGTTACAACAAACACGGAGGATCATCTATGGATGTCACGATTTTGAATCACGTTCAGGATCACTGCCACAACCGCTTTACGGACTTCTTTTTTACGCTGCTTTCCCGTGTGGGAAACGGCGGGGCAGTTTGGTTCTGTTTTGCACTTCTTTTTGCTCTGCAGCCTTGTAAGCGGCGCTTTGCTATTATGCTGTTTCTGTCGGTCGCCGCAGCACACCTGATCAGTCAAATTTTAAAACCGATTATTGGGCGGCCGCGGCCTTTCATTACATACCCGAAAGAGAAACTGCTGATTCATACCCCTGGCGGATACTCATGCCCTTCCGGGCATTCCGCTTCTTCTTTCGCGGCGGCTACTGTTATCTGCATGGCAGACCATCCACTCGGTATCGCGGCGTTGGTGCTGGCGTTTGGAATTGCGTTTTCACGTATTTTCCTTTTCGTTCATTATCCGTCGGACACGCTTATCGGTTCTGTACTTGGAGTATTGTGCGCGCTTCTTGTCTTTTTTCTATACAGAATGTAATTATTTTATAGCACAATATCTATTTATCCCCCTCCCCTTGTGGGCAAATTCTTGTGAATTTTTTAAGTTGTCGACAAATCGTCCATCTTTTCCCTTGATTTTTTCACTTCAGCGCATTAAAATAAGGACATTCATTAATAACCGCTTGAAAATATTTCACATGGAAGAGGGAGGATTCACAGTGGTTCGATTTGTTGGGGAAGCCAATTTACCCGGCATCTGCCTTAAGTACTATGTATACGGAAGTCATAGGGACGGATACGGAATCAGCATTTCGGAAGTCGGTGCTGAAAGTGTAAAGCTTTTTGTTTCTTCACATTATAGCCCTGTACTCCGACTTGCGGAGAAATTCCGCCGATGCTCTGTCTTTCCCGAAAACCTGCAGGAAATTCTGGAAGATCTGCAAGTTGAAAGAATAGAAAGCAGTCCCATCCGTTTGCCAGCACCAAATATTTCCTGAGCAACAGTACATAAAAGGGAACATCCGAAAAACGGATGTTCCCTTTCTAATTAATTTTTTGCGTTCGGGGACCCAAACATTTTTTGAATGACCTCGTCTACCTTGCCACCTGCTTGAAAGAAGTACTGGCTCTGCATCAAATTAATACTACCGGCATAGCCTCCCAGCATTTCCGAGAAACGGCCAGACGCTAAAATTTTCTGTTTCCATTTGATGGAGATTGTTTTGCCCGTGCTGTAATCTGTACGGTTCATGTTATCCGCACAATAGTCGGCACGGAGCGCTTCCAGAAGTTCTTCCCGGGTACGGACATTAGGAAAAATCGGTCTTCCTGACTCAATCGTAATAGAATTGATGTCGTTCGGCTGCAGAAAAAAAATCACATCGCTGTTCTGCCAATACTCCGAAATCTGCTTGATTTCATTTGTTTTTTTACGGAAAGCATCCGATTCCGTATTCTCACAATCAGAGAATGAACGTGACATCGTTTTTCCGTTCTTGAAATGGTAAATCAGCTTTAGACTGTCATACGAGGCATTTCTCGGCGTATACGGAAAACCCTGCGAGCGGTACAGGCCAATCAGATCTTTGTGAATTTGGACCACTGCCTGTATACTCTCTGGCTTTTTCAGAACCGGTTGAAACAGCACTTCCTCGCCGCTCTCAGACTGCCCAGCCAACTTGCTCGGCGAAATTTCCGACGGCGGGGCAATCGTAACACTTGCGACTTCTGCAGCCGCCGGAATTCGCGTGTCATACCCAACACAGCCCGTTGAAAGGATGCCGTAAAAAAGGATGAAGGCACCCAAAAACACCGCATACCATCGCAGGCTTTTTTTCAGAGTTCCAAACCCGCGCGAGTAAAGCCCCTCCAGCACAACGTGCGTAATGGCAGAACCGGCAAGCAAACCGGCCCAGAAACCCCAGCCGTTATCTTTCAGAGCCAGACCAAGCCCAAGCCCGCCGCACACTGTCATAAGGAAGCGCACAACAATCTTCAGTGTAGGAAACGCGAATCGACTGCCTGCGCTCTCACTTTTGCGTCTGCGGTAAAGCAGGCATGCTGCCGCCAGGGAAATTGCTGTGAAAAATATCCACCAGGGCAAAAACCAAAACGGCATTGCGGTAGCAAAGGGCTGATATGCCGAAGCAAAAGGGGAAAGGGCAAAAATGAGACTCATATCCGACCAAAAAGGGTCCATCCCCGGAACCATGAGCTTTATTAACATCATACAGAGAAAAACGAAAAGCGGAACACCAATGTTTATACCAAGTACAGAAAGCATCCCATCCATCACGCTGCCGCTGCAAACCATGGCCACCACACAGCAGGTAAATGCCGCAGCCACCACCAGAAGCAGCACCCCGAAAATCTGCCACAAGTTCACATTGATGAGTTGTCTGTCCAGCCAGACTGCCATGTTGCTTGACATCCAATACCCAGCGTTTTCCGCTTGCGCCGACGCTCCATCGGCAGAAACGCCATATACCCATGCAACAATCTGCAGCACGAAAAAGTTAAGTGCCAGCGGAACGGCAAGGGCTGTCACTCCGGCACACCAGCGCCCCAACAGAAGCGGAACACGCCCAATAGGCAGCGAATGAAAAAGGTCCACGCTGCGTCCATCCTGCAGGTAACGGAACAGCCGAACGGAAAAAAGGACAGCAAACAGAAGCAGAAGAGTCAGGCCAAACAGCGGAATGGCAACCCGCAGATACTGCTCAAATATGTTCTTTGTAAGCACCGCGCCAGACTCCGCTTCGCGCACATACCAAGTGTGGGCCGATTCCTGCAAAATCAGAATCATTGGAAGAAAGACGAAAAGCAGCGCCGCCAGAAGGAACGAAGTACCGCCATTTTCGCGCAGTGCCCACCGGTACATATGGAAAAATTCATTTCTCTTCTGCAGAAAGTATGTTTTTGACATCATAACCCCGCTCCTCCATTTCGTAAATAAAAACTTCTTCCAGTGAAAGCGGAAGCACTTCCACAAACACTGGATTCATGGTATTCAGCCGAGTTAAGACTACTTCGCGCCCCGCGCGTGCGACAAAATCCACCAGCGAGCCGTGCGTTTCCCAATGGAGGATTTTGAGCGGCGCCAGCGCCTCCTTTTCCGGCATGGAACGAAAAACGGCCTTGGCCTTACACAGGCCAAGGCTCAGCTCGCTGAGGGCCTTGTCAAAAACGACGCTGCCGTTGTGCAGTAAACCGATGTGATCGCACAGGTCCTCCAGTTCGCGCAGGTTATGCGAAGCGATAACGGCCGTCGTTCCGGAAGAAGCGTCGTCCAGAATGACTCGCTTCAGGCAAAGACGCATCACCGGGTCAAGGCCATCAAAGACCTCATCCATCAGCAGATATTTCGGCCGGGTAGAAAGTGCGCAGATAAGTGCCGCCTGCCGCTGCATCCCTTTTGACATTGTGGAAATACGCTTTTTTTCTCCCACAGGGAATACCTTGTTCAGCGCTGCAAAACGTTTCCAATCCCAATTTGGGTAGATTTCTGCCAAGCGCAACGCCATTTTTTTCAAAGTAGCATGCGGCGGAAAATATGGAAAATCCGAGACGAAGTAGGTTATTCCCTTGACTTGGGAATTTTCAAACGGTTCTGTACCGTCTACCGTCACTGTGCCGCCGTCCGGTTTGTAAATACCGGCGACGGTACGCAGAAATGTAGACTTCCCTGCCCCATTGGAACCCACAAGACCGAAAACAGACTTTTCCCCAATCTGAAATGTGGCACAGTTTAGTGCCGATTTTCCGCCAAACTTTTTTACCAGGTTGTTCGCTTCAATCATCGTTGCTTTTCCCCCATTCATAACCGTTTTCTCTGCAACTGCAATTTTTTTGCTCCGCTGTACTGGCGTAATTTAAATAGCTATAGTGTAACATATATTTCCTTTTTTGTAAATAATATTGTTGGCAGTGCCGAAGAGGCCAATGCAAGTTTGAGGTTCCAGCGTGCCAAGGGAATCGTATACGATAAAAACGGCGGCCGCGTGCTTCATAAAAAAG
>JAEZFF010000125.1 GCA_023417635.1 Bacillota bacterium
AAACTACTATACTGTCTTAATTAAAAGGAAGTGCTGAAAATGAATCGAAAAAGCAGCCTGCTTACTATGATTTTTGCCGCATTGCTCTGTGCACTCGGCATTATCATCCCAATGTTCGCGCCGAAAATTGTAATTGGCCCGGCCTCATTTACATTAGCCAGTCATGTACCGATTTTCATTGCAATGTTTATTTCCCCGCCTGTGGCAATTATTGTCGCACTTGGTACAACACTCGGTTTTTTTATTGCCGGGTTTCCGCTCGTGATTGTTCTGCGGGCATTCAGCCACCTTATATTTGCTACCATTGGCGCATTTTTGCTGAAAAAGAAACCGGGTCTGCTCTCCGCTCCGGTTAGTGCGACTGTACTCGGGCTTGGCCTTTCTGTTATTCACGCCGCCAGTGAGGTACTGGTGGTTACTTTCTTCTTCTTTGGCGGGCAAATGGCAAAAGACTTTTACACAAACGGATATGCAATGTCGGTCCTGCTTCTGGTCGGTTTGGGCGGCATTGTTCACAGCATGATTGACTATGGTCTTTCCCTAGCGATATGGAAACCGCTGACAAGTACTGTCCTGAAGCCCCGAAACGTGTAGTTGAATTCGATTCTCGTGTTGACAGGCTCCGCACCCCGGCCTATACTGAATTCAGTACAGAAAAAGGAGTCGATAGAGATGCAGAACATTCCAGAACGAATTGCAGCGCTGCGTGCAAATATGAAAAACGCCGGCATAGAGGCGTATATCATTCCGTCGGCCGACCCGCACCTGAGCGAGTACTCGCCGCTGCACTGGCAGACGCGCAAATATTTTTCCGGCTTTACAGGCTCTGCCGGGACGCTTGTCGTAACACAAAAGAAAAGCGGCCTTTGGACAGATGGCCGATATTTCATTCAGGCCGAAAATGAACTGAACGGCAGCGGCATTAAGCTTTACCGTATGCGTGTAAAGGGTGTGCCAACCTACACGGAATTTATCCATGAAGAGCTGGCTTCCGGCGAAACGGTCGCTTTTGACGGGAGTCTGTTCTCGGCAAAAGACGTACAGGGCATGGAAAAGCTCTTTGCCCGCAAAGGCATCATTCTCAAACAGGCCGACCTTGTTTCTTCCATCTGGAAAGACCGCCCGGAAATCCCGCACACACAGGTCTTCCTTCATGATACTGCCTGCGCCGGCCTTACCTGCGCACAGAAGATTGAAAACGTGCGTGCTGAACTCAAAAGGCAGGAAGCGGACGCTCAGCTTTATGGCCGACTTGACTGCGTTGCCTGGCTGATGAACATCCGTGCGGATGATGTGGAAGACAGTCCGTTTGCCCTTTCTTATGCAGCAGTTTTCCCGGATGCCGCCTACCTTTTCATTGACGCTTCCCGCGTTCCGGCGGAAGTTTCCGGAAATCTGAAGCAAAACGGCGTTACAATCCGCGGCTATGGTGAAATTGCAGATTTTCTCCGCTCTGTTTCAAAAAAGACCACAATGCTGGCCGACCCGGAAGGCACAAGTTTTGCCCTTTACAGCATTTTGGAAAATAATCCGAGTATCACGGTAAAAGATGGCCCGGATATTGTAACAGATTTGAAGTCCATTAAAAATGAAACTGAAATCAAGTGCATCCGTGAAGCTCATGTACGCGACGGCTGCGCGATGGTAAAAGGCTACACAAAACTGGAAAAGATGATTCAGGCCGGTAAAGATGTTACCGAATGGACCGTCTGCGAAGTGCTGAAAAATGCGCGCGCCTGCCAGCCCGGCAACCGTGGCCTGAGTTTTGGCACGATTGCGGCCTGTGGCGCAAATGCAGCCATGATGCACTATGCGCCGAAGCCAAACGCCTGCAGCAAGCTGGAAAAGAAGGGATTCCTTCTCGTTGATTCCGGCGGGCAGTACCCGGAAGGCACAACCGACATTACCCGTACCTATGCGCTCGGCCCCACAACACAGGAAGAAAAAGAGTGCTACACTTGGGTGCTGAAGTCACACATTGCCCTTGCAACCGCTGTCTTTCTGGAAGGCAGCACCGGCGGGAACCTCGACGTTCTGTGCCGTGAACCGCTCTGGAAGCACTGCATTGAGTACCGCTGCGGCACCGGCCACGGCGTTGGTATGTTCGGTACTGTTCATGAAGGGCCGCAGAGCCTGCGCTGGGTAAACGATGTTGTATTCCGCAAGGGCATGACCATTACAAACGAACCAGGTGTTTACGAAACCGATAAATTCGGTATCCGCACTGAAAACCTGATGCTCGTTGCCGATGGGCCGGAAAATGAATACGGCAAATGGCTGAAATTCGAAATTGCAACGCTTTTCCCAATCGATACAGCTCCAGTTCTGCCGGAACTCCTCACCAAAGAAGAGCTGGATTGGCTGAACGGCTACAACAAACACGTTTATGACGTTCTTGCGCCACTGGTAACCGACGAAGAACGCGACTGGCTGAAACGCCACACACAGCCGCTGAAAGGCTGACGCCTCTTCCCGCTAGGCCGTACAAAAGCTCCTGCGCCGAATCCCTTCGGAAACGGTGCGGGAGCTTTTTAAATAAGCTGGCGCTGTTCTTTATTCCGCCGCCGCTGTTCCGTTAAAACGAGCCAAGAATGCCTTGGTGCGTTCGTTTCGCGCGCCGCCAAAAATCTGTTCCGGCGGGCCCTGCTCTACAACAGAACCGTCAGCCATAAAAATCACACGGTCTGCCACATCGCGTGCAAACGCCATCTCATGCGTCACAACAATCATCGTCATGTGTTCGTCGGCAAGCCCGCGGATCACCTGCAAAATCTCCCCGGTAAGCTCGGGGTCAAGGGCACTGGTCGGCTCATCGAACAACAGGATGTCGGGATTCATGGCCAGCGCGCGGGCAATGGAAACGCGCTGCTGCTGTCCGCCGGAAAGCTGGCAGGGGTAGGATTCCGCCTTGCCCTCCAGCCCCATCTTAGCAAGAAGGCCGCGCGCCGTTTTGTCCGCTTCCGCCGGCGTTTTTCCCAGAACGTGCATCGGTGCTTCCGTTATGTTGCGCAGAACGGTAAAATGCGGAAAAAGGTTGAAGTTTTGAAAAACGAGCCCCATGTGAAGCGCTATGCGGCCACAGACTTCTTTTGCCGCGTAAACTGCCTTTCCGCTGTCCCCATTGGAAACAAGCGTGTCACCGCAGATTTTGATTTCGCCGCTGTCTGCCGTTTCAAGCTGTGTCATGCAGCGCAGCAGTGTGCTTTTCCCCGAACCGGAAGGGCCGATCACCGCCAACACCTCTCCTTTTTCCTGTTCGAAGGAAATTCCTTTCAGGATTTCCTCGCCGCCAAAGCTTTTGTGCAAATCATGGACTTCAAGGATCGGCACTTTTCTCCCCCCTAACGATAATAAGCGTAATGCTTTTCCGCAACCGAAAAAGCGCGTGTAACAACAGAATTCATCACAAGATAAAACACACCCGCTATGGCAAACGGAACCATGCTGACGGCGGAAGACACCCAGTCCGACGTAATTTTCAGCAGCTCCACGACGCCAATCACCTGCGCGAGGGAAGTGTCTTTCACCAGCGTAATAACTTCATTGCCCATCGGCGGCAAAATGCCTTTTACCACCTGCGGCAGCAAAATGCGAAAAAAGGTCTGCCTGTGGGAAAAGCCGAGTACCTTTGCCGCCTCGCGCTGCCCGCGCGGGATTCCGGCAATGCCGCCGCGAAAAATCTCTGCAAAGTAAGCGGCGTAGTTCAGCACAAACGCTGCTTCCGCCGCAGGCACACGGTCAAGCTGAACACCGAAAATGGGTTTAAAGCCATAAAAGATAAACAGCAGCTGAAGCATCAGCGGCGTCCCGCGCATCAATAGGATGTAAATCCGCACCGGTATGTTGATAGCCTTAATTTTCGTCATGCGCCCAAGTGCGGCAAGCATCCCGAGCGGAAGGGAAAAAATCAGCGTAACGAAGAAAATGCGCAGCGTCATCAGCGTTGCCTGCAGCATTTGTGAAATCAAAATGGAATAGCTCAATCAGCAGCCCTCCCCTGTAGCGCCGGTGTTATTTCCCAATCGTAATAACATCCTTGCCAAACCATTTCTGTGATATTTTCTGTGCCGTTCCGTCTTTCGCCATATCCTGTAAAGCACTTTCAATTTTCTGCTTCAGCGTATTGTCGTTTTTCCGGAATCCCACAACATAATCCTCCACAGCGAGGGAAGCATCTTTGCCGTCTGCACCCTGCAGCACGGTATATGCGCCGGGGTTATTCGTCAAATAGTAGCGCGCCACAACCTCGTCAATGGCAATCGCGTCAATGGTGCCGTTCTGAATCTCCAAAACAGCTTTGCTGTAGTCATCAATTTTTACAATTTCTTTCAGCGACTTTTTAAAAGCTGCATTTGCGCTGCTGTTCAGCGCGGTTTCCGCAGAAGAGTCCGACTGCACACCCACGGTCTTCCCGGCAAGGCTTGCAAGGCCCTTGTAGGAAGAACCGGTCTTCACAAGAATAATTTGGTTGTTTTTCATGTACGGTATGCTGAGGTTGAACTGCTTGGCACGCTCTTCGGTTTTGCTGAACCCGTTCCACAGGCAGTCAACATTGCCGTTGTTCAGTTCCGCGGTTTTGCTGTCCCAGTCAATGGGCTGGAACTTTACTTTAATGTTCAGGCGCTTACAGGCTTCCGTTGCCATGTCAATATCAAAGCCGACGGTATTGCCGGTTTTGGTGTCTACATACCCCATAGGAGGAAAGGCCTTGTCAAAACCGAGCACAAGCTGCCCCGCAGACTTTACTTTCTCCCATGAGGAATCCGCAGCGGAAGACGGCGCCACAGAGCCTGAAGCCGTTCCGCCTGTAGCTTTTGCTACAAGGCCGCAGCCAGAAGCAGAAAGCAGAAGTCCCGCTGCAAGGATTGCACAAATAAATTTTTTCATCTATTTCACTCTCCAATTTTCATAAGTCCAGTTCCTGTTTCGTATGCTAGTATGTTAGCATATTAGCGTGATAAAGTAAACAGGTTCTATGAATTTCTCTGTATTTCACAATTCACCTGCTTCCGAAGAAAAAAATCACGGGATTCTGCCAAATCCATGCACAAAAAGAGCCCTGCTAAAAAGCAGAGCCTTGCTTTGTAACTTCAGAGGATGTTGGGATTTCGCAACTCCATCAAGACCATATCGCGCCAGTTGCCGAATGGGTCACGGGCAATCTTTTCGCTTATGCCGACTTCGCGGAAACCGCATTTGCGGTGCAGGGCAAGACTGGGCGCGTTGTTGCGCATAATACCGGCCTGCAGCGTCCAGATGCCATGCTGCTGTGAGTCCGCAATCTCCTGGTTCAACAAGAGTGTGCCAACTCCCATGTGCTTAGCCTCGTTTGCAATATAGATGCTGAGCTCTGCTACGCCAGAAAAGCACTTGCGGGGCGAAGTCGGTGAAAGTGCCACCCAGCCGACTACCTGGCCGTTATGCACCGCAGCAATGCGGCCAAACTTGAGGTGGCTTTCATCCCATTTTTTGTACGGCGGAATTACCGTCTCAAAGGTTGCAAGGTTTGTATCCATTCCCTGCCTGTAAATTCTGCTGATTTGTTCCCAGTCTTCTTCTCCCCATTTTCTTGCTTCCACCACTTGGCAAGCACCGGCCTTCCTCTGTTTTTACAGATTATAATTAATAAATTTATAAAGTATGTTCGCTTCCACTGCCCGCAGTACAGGAAAACTTCTCGCATAAAGGCTGCCCTTCCGCCGCAGAATAAGCGGGAAAGGAGCGTGATAAAATGCATGAACCTTTTGAACCTCCGGAAGAATACAGTCAAGAATGGAATTATGATACGACACCCTATTTTAACTTTTCCAGTTGGGTTTTTCAAGCCTTTAATACCATGCCTCCCTACCTTATCATAAGTGACCGTGACCATTCAAGCTTTTTGCACCGAGATATTTATGGAAACTAATGGGCGCACAGAAAAAGGCCACCCACAATGGGCGGCCTTTTCCGTTGGGAGGACAAAATATTTGTCTGGAAGGAGAAATATAAAAGTTGTAAGCAAATTAAAAAAGACACTGCCTTATTTTAAAAGTATAATGTGAACAGAGATCAGCTTACTTTTAAAAAAAGTGCAAAGAAAAAATGAATATACTGTTACTATGCCCGCAGAATCAGCTTTTATTCCTTCTCCCGAAATTCTTCTAACTTCCTGCGGAATTCCTTCTCCGTATCCGGACCCTGCCGCAGAATCATCTGCTGTGCGTCTTCCGGCAATTTTAAAAATTCCCGCTCCGTTGAGTCTTCCGGCAAAAGAGCGGGTATCATATAAGGAGAACCACTGTTTGGGGAACCGCCAAGAGAATAATAATACATTGTAAAAACACCTCCCGGCAATTATCTTTTCCAAAACGCACTGCCTTACAATAGTAATATCCGGAAGCAAATTTCAATATTTTTCACCGGATTTCGATGAAAAGCAAAGCAATCCGAAGAAATCAAAAGAAAATCCACAGTTATTTCGTATTAAATGCAATATATTCTTGACATCCAGTTCTTTTCTCTTTATTATGTGATATGTTGCGTTTGCATCTGTAGAAGCCGCTCCGCCCAAAATGGCTGTGGCCTTCGAAAACCGGCGGTGCGTCTGCCGCAGCTCAGTGAACTGCGAAAAATCCTTTGCGGGGGGCAGTCAAAACACGCGCGTCCGGGTATGCGTAAGCCTGGAAAGGCGCGCACATCTATTTAATTTTCACCGCAAAGGGGATGCACCAAATGGATCAAAATTTCATCATTTCACTGCAAAATATCGCTATTTCGTTTGACGGGGAACCCGTGCTGAAAGATTTCAACCTCAGCATCGGCGACGGGGAATTTGTCACTCTGCTTGGCCCTTCCGGCTGCGGAAAAACCACGACGCTCCGTATTATCGGCGGGTTTCTTCAGCCAGACTCCGGCGATGTTTTTTTCAGCGGAAAAAAGATAACAAACCTTCCACCGCATAAGCGCGAAGTAAACACCATTTTTCAAAAATATGCGCTTTTTCCACACCTGAACGTCTACGATAACGTTGCTTTTGGTATGCGCGTACACGGCAAAAGCGAACGAGAGATAAAAGCAAAAGTCGGCGAAATGCTGAACATGGTCAACCTGAAAGGCTTTGAGCACCGCAATGTAAATCTGCTTTCCGGCGGTCAGCAGCAGCGTGTTGCGATTGCACGCGCTTTGGCAAACGAGCCGAAAGTGCTGCTTTTGGATGAACCTTTGGGTGCACTGGATTTAAAACTGCGCAAAGATATGCAGGTTGAACTGAAAAAGATACAGAAGCAAACAGGCATTACGTTCCTGTTTGTGACACACGACCAGGAAGAGGCTCTTTCCATGTCTGATGAAGTGGTTGTGATGGACAAAGGCAACATTCAGCAGATTGGCACACCGCTGGATATTTACAATGAGCCGAAAAACGCCTTTGTAGCCGACTTCATCGGAGAAAGCAATATTCTCGACGGCATAATGCATGAAGATTTTCAGGCCGAGTTTTCCGGACGAAAGTTCCGCTGTGTCGACAAGGGCTTTCGGAAAGATGAACCGGTGGACGTTGTCATCCGCCCGGAAGATGTTGACATTGTTCCCCCGGATGAAAATCACCTGTCCGGCATTGTGCAGAATGTGACTTTTAAAGGCGTGTTCTATGAAATTATTGTAGATGTGCAGGGCTTTAAATGGATGATTCAAACGACCGACCGCGAATTGGCCGGCGCAAAGATTGGGCTTTCCATACAGCCGGATGAAATCCATATTATGCATAAATCGGAGTATTCGGGGACTTTCGGTGACTACAGCACCTTCAGTGATGAAATGGATGAAGACAGCAACCCCGCATTTAAACCAGAGGAGGCGGAACAAGGAGAATGAAATCCAAATCGGCGGCTTCGCCTTACCTTGTGTGGATGACAATTTTTATTATCGTCCCCATGGCGCTTGTGTTCTTCTTTGCCTTTACCGACCGCAGCGGGAACTTCACCCTGAAAAATCTGGAAGGCGTTGGGCAGTACTCGAACGTTTTTCTGCGCTCTATCTGGCTTGGCTTCCTCGCCACCGTTATTTCACTTGTGCTGGGATATCCGCTGGCTTATATTATTTCAAAGACGCGTGCACACCGGCAGAATGTACTGATTATGCTCGTTATGCTCCCGATGTGGATGAACTTTCTGCTGCGCACCTATGCCTGGATGACTCTGCTGGAAGACAGCGGCCTTATCAACCGCGCTCTGAACTTTTTGGGCCTGCCTTCCGTTCACATGATTAATACGCCGGGCGCCGTGGTGCTTGGCATGGTTTATAATTATATTCCCTACATGATTCTGCCGCTTTACTCAGTCCTGACGAAAATTGACCGCCGCGTCATTGAAGCGGCGCAGGATCTCGGCGCAAACAACCGTAAGGTTTTCCTGCGCGTTACGCTCCCCTTAAGTATGCCGGGTGTTATTTCCGGCGTAACCATGGTCTTTGTGCCAGCCGTAAGCACCTTTATTATTTCAAAGATGCTCGGCGGCGGCAGCAACCTGCTCATCGGCGACCTGATTGATATGCAGTTTCTCGGCAGTGCCTACAACCCGAACCTTGGCTCGGCCATCTCGCTGGTACTGATGGTGCTGATCCTTATTTGCATGGGCATTATGAATCAGTTTGACGAAAACGGTGCAACCGAAGGGGGGCTGATGGTGTGAAAGCAGCTTCCCGTATTTATCTTGTACTGATTTTTTTGTTCCTTTACGCACCAATTCTCGTTCTGATTGTTTTTTCCTTTAATGGTTCCAATGTGATGAGCCGTTCCGTGTGGGGCGGATTTTCATTAAAATGGTACACTCAGCTTTTTCAGGACCAGATGCTTCTGGATGCGCTGAAAAACACCCTGATTATTGCCGTCGCTGCCGCAGCGGTATCCACCGTACTTGGAACAGCGGCCGCCATTGGCATAAACGGGATGAACCGCTTTGTACGCCGCGTGGTACTAAACGTGACGAACTTTCCTATGGTAAACCCGGATATTGTAACCGGCGTTTCCCTGATGCTTCTTTTCGTTGCCGCCTCCAAGCTGATGGGCGGCCTTTCCCTCGGCATGGCGTCGCTGATTCTGGCGCACATTACTTTCTGCCTGCCCTATGTAATTCTTTCCATTCTGCCAAAGCTGCGGCAGATGGACCCAAACCTCTATGAAGCGGCACAAGACCTTGGCTGCACACCAAGGGCTGCTTTTTTCCGCGTAGTTCTGCCGGAGATTATGCCCGGCGTCGTTACCGGCCTCATCATGGCTTTTACGCTCTCGATTGACGATTTTGTTGTCAGCTACTTCACAAGCGGCACAACACAGACTTTGCCGATTTTCATTTATTCTATGACGCGCAAGCGCGTCAGCCCCGAAATCAACGCTCTTTCCACACTGCTGTTCGGCATCATCCTTTTCTTGCTCGTTATCATTAATATCCGTACAAGCCGAGACCTTCGGCACGGAAAAGCGCAGGAAAAGGAGGCATAAGCCGTTGAAAAAACTTTTTGCGGCATTTTTCGCCGCTTTGCTTCTAATGGGAAGCGTTCCTGTTTCAGCAGCCGAAAAGACTTCCGCTGCCACTGCTTCACAGCAAGCTGTAACCATCAATGTTTACAACTGGGGCGAATACCTTTCTGACGGCAAAGATGGTTCCAAGAACGTAAATTCCGAATTTACAAAAGAAACCGGCATCAAAGTAAATTACACCACTTTTGAAGACAATGAAACCCTCTACTCTAAAATTGCAGGGGGCGGCGCCAGCTATGACGTTATTTTTCCTTCCGACTACATGGTTTCCAAAATGATCCGTGAAAAGCGCTTGGAAAAGATTGACCGCAGTGAAGTGCCGAACTACAAATATATCGACAAAGCCTACCACGGTGAAGTGTACGACCCAAAAGATGAATACTCTGTGCCGTATACTTGGGGAGTCATTGGAATCTTTTACAATAAAAAATATGTCAAAGAGAAAGTAGACAGCTGGAAAATTCTATGGAATAAAAAATACGCCGGCAAAATTCTGATGTTTGACAATCCGCGCGATGCTTTCGGCATTGCCCAGAAAATTCTCGGCTATTCTTACAACTCCGCCAACACAAACGAGTGGAATGAAGCGGCAAAACTGCTGGAAAAACAGAAACCACTTGTTCAGGCATATGTGATGGACCAGATTTTCGACAAAATGTCGAGCGGGGAAGCATGGCTCGCGCCGTATTACGCGGGCGACGCCGCAACCCTGGTAAAAGATAACCCCAGCATCGGCTTTGCCATTCCAACAAAAGAAGGCACAAACTTCTTCGTCGACGCCATGTGCATCCCCGCCGGAACAAAGCACAAAAAGGAAGCGGAAGCGTACATTAACTTTTTATGCCGACCCGAAATTGCCGCCGCAAACATGGAAAAAGTCGGCTACTCCACACCGGAAAGCGAAGCCCGGAAGCTTCTGCCGGAAGACATGCGCAGCAGCAGTATCATTTACCCACCTGAAAGCATTCTGGAAAAGTCGGAAACTTACGTTGACCTTCCGCAGGACATCAGCTTGCAGGTCGACGCGCTCTGGGCTCAGGTCAAAATGGGCGGCCCCGGGCAAACCACCACGCTGATTGCCGTCCTCATCGGTTTTCTGCTTGTCTATATTGGCATTGTCGTTTTTAAAAAAATCAAGCGAAAACGAGAACTGCCGTAATCGGCTTTCAGGACAATCCATAAAAAAGTGCCCGGCACAGCGGGGCACTTTCTATTCTATCAGTACTTTTCCAAGTAATTTTGAATCTCCCAGCCTGTGACCGCCTCGCTGTATTCTTTCCATTCGCTCTCTTTTTCGGTAAGAAAGCTGTTTAAGGCATGGCGGCCAAGCGCGCCGGAAACCACCGCGTCATTTTTCAGCTCTTCTAGTGCATCTTTCAAGCAAAGCGGGAGCATACGGATTCCGCGCTTCTTCCTCTCTTCGGGGCTCATCTTCCGGCAGCTCTCATCCACTGCGGGCGGCGGAGTCAGTTCATTTTTCACGCCGTCAAGCCCTGCGGCAAGGCAGCAGGCAAGCGCCAGGTATGGGTTTGCGGAGGAATCGGGGGAACGCAGCTCCAGCCGTGCGCCGCGCCCAAGCAGCGACGGGATACGCACAAGCGGACTGCGGCTGCTGTACGACCAGGTACTAAATGAGGGTGCCTCGTCACCGGAAAGAATCCGCTTGTAGGAATTCACTGTTGGGTTGCAAATGGCAGTCAGTGCGGATGCATGCTCCAGAAGGCCAGCTAGGAAACTGTATGCCGTGTGGCTCAGGCCGTGCCCAGAAGCATCATTCGAGTCTGCAAAGCAGTTCTTGCCATCTTTCATTAAGGCAAAGTTCAGGTGCATACCGGAGCCGCTGTTTCCCTGCGTTGGCTTTGGCATAAAGGTGGCATAAGCACCGGAAGCCTTCGCAATGGATTTTACAGCCATTTTAAACGTCATAATGTTATCTGCCGTACGCAGTGCCGTGTCGTATCGAAAGTCAATCTCATGCTGGCCTACAGCAGCTTCATGATGCGAAGCCTCTACCTGAAAGCCCATGCTTTCAAGCGTTAAGCAAATCTCACGGCGAATATCGCCGCCAATGTCCACCGTGCCAAGATCAAAATACCCGGCGGTGTCGTGCGTTTCAGTCGTCGGCAGGCCATTGTCATCCGTTTGGAAAAGGAAGAATTCACATTCCGGGCCAACGGCAAATTCATAGCCAAGCGCAGCCGCTTTTTCCGCCTGCTTTTTTAGAATCTGGCGCGGGTCGCCCTCAAACGGCGTGCCGTCCGGAAGGTAGACGTCACAAATCAAACGTGCTACACCGGAGTGCGACGGACGCCAGGGAAGCATGGTGAAAGTATCGCGGTCTGGGTGAAGGCACATATCCGTTTCCGCTTCCCGGGCAAAGCCATCCAGTGAAGAGCCGTCAAACACACATTCGTTGTTCAGCGCTTCCCTCAAGCGGCTTTTCGTCACCGCCACATTCTTCAGCGTACCGCCAACATCCGTAAACTGAAGCCGGATAAAGTTGACGTCGTTCTCTTCCACCAGATGGATAATATCATCCTTACTGTTTCTGCTCAAAAGGACTCCCCCTTGCCCGGGCGGCAGCGCCCGCTCTGCTAAAAAGGGCCCGGCACTTCCGTGCCGAGCCTCATTGCTCAATTTCCGGCTCAATGCCGTACTGTGACTTTATTGTATACCAAACGGCCCCAAACCTGCAAGTATTTTTGAAGGATTCCGTCAATTTTTTCTGGCGTCCTGCGGTTTTTAAAAAAATCGGGCGTAATTGAAAACAATTCGTAAATCCTGGTTCAAAAGGGTTGGCAGGCCATTTTTTATGCTTTATAATATAATAGCAAATTTATTTTTGGAGCAATGGCCTCCACTTCAAAAGGTAAAAAGGAGTTTCGCATAGGAATGAAAAAGTTTTCTGTTTACGATATAAGATCTGTTACCCGCCGCCCGAAAAACCGCGTTTTGCTGGTCACCGGCATACTGGCGGTAGCCGTTGTCATCACTGTTACTGTTGGAACCAGGATGAATTTTTCGCCGCAGAACATTTACGGGCAGCCTGCTGCTTCGCAAACATCTTCCAAATCAAGCTCAAGTTCTTCGCGGCCTGCTTCCTCCGCTGCTCCATCGTCTTCGCAAGCGTCTTCCGCCGTTTCGTCGGGTGTCAGCCTTGCAACAGCCGCGCCGCAGGTTTCGCTGAATAAAGCAAAGGCTCCCCTTACCATTGATGTATCGGTTGCCAAACAGCGGGTTACCATAACCGATGCAGAAGGTCTTATCGTGAAGCAATTTGTCTGCTCGACCGGTTTAAAAGGGAATGACACGCCTCTTGGCGTTTTTAAGATTTCCGACCGCGGCAAATCTTTTTACAGCCCAAGCGTAAACGAAGGCGGTTACTACTGGACGCGCATTGAAGGGGATTACCTTTTCCACAGCGTGCCTTTTGATAAAAACTATAATATGGAGCCGGAAGAAGCGGCAAAGCTCGGTACTCCTGCTTCACACGGATGCGTACGCCTTGCATTAAATGATGCAAAATGGATTTATACCCACATCCCGCGCGGTACTGTTGTACAGATTCACTAAACGAAGGAGCATGCAATGAAGAACGAAGAAATCATCTTTGATTTGGACGGAACGCTTTGGGATTCTTCCGAACAGGTTGCCAAAGTATGGTGCAATGTGCTGGCACACCAGCCGGACGCTGAGCGCCCTGTGACGGCAGCAGATATGAAGAACCTGATGGGGAAAACGATGACAGACGTGTTTAAAGCGCTGATGCCGTCGCTCAGTGAAAAACGCCGTGCGGAAATTGGGGCAGAATGCTGCCGTGCCGAACAGGAAAATCTGCTGAAATGCGGGGCAAGCCTGTACCCCGGCGTTCCGGAAACGCTGGAAACCCTAAGTCGAAGTTACCGCCTTGCTATTGTAAGTAACTGCCAGAAAGGCTATATTGAGTCTTTCCTGAACCATTACCGGTTCGGTCACTTTTTTGCCGACACCGAATGTTTTGGGCAAACTGGGAAGTGCAAGGGTGAAAATATTCGCATTTTGCTTAACCGCAGCCGCCCGGAAAAGGCCGTCTATGTGGGTGACACTCTGCTGGATTTTGAGGCGGCTCAGCTTGCCGGCATTCCGTTTCTCCATGCGGCATATGGGTTTGGCAAAGTACCCGGAGCCGCTTTTATTTCCGATTTTCGCACACTGCCCCGTGCAGTTGCTGACATTCTGCAGGAATAGGCAGCTCGCCAAAAATCAGCACGCTGCTTTTAACCGATTTTCCGAAAGGGGTCACACCTATGAACAACTGGTTTACAAGATTTGCCTACTGGCTCAGCCGCACGATGAGCGGCCGTCATGGAAACGACCAGCTCTCGATTGCCCTGCTTGTGCTGTACTGCATTTTGCTGGCTATCGGCGGGATCTTTCACATACCATTCCTCCCGATTGTAGCCCTTCTCGCGCTGGTTTTCAGTCTTTACCGAATGCTTTCGCGCAACAGCGCTCAGCGCTGGAAAGAAAACCAGTGGTTTCTTAGTTGGTGGAATCCGGTCTGGCACTGGCTGCGCGGGATTTCTTCACATTTTCGCTCTTCGCAGGAATACGCGCAGATGAAAGCCCGCGACCGTGGAACTTATAAATACTACAAATGCCCAAAATGCAAGAACAAACTGCGTGTACCGCGGGGAAAAGGCAAAATTTCCATTACCTGCCCTGTATGCCACACGGAGTTTATCCGAAAAACTTAAAATTTTCAGAAAACTGAATTTGAGTGCCGCGGCTGTTTTGCCGCGGCACTTTTTTACTATGCTGCAAATTAGCTTCGAAAACAAGTCTAAGCTACCTGTGCCGTTCGGAATAGAAACTTCCATACAGTTTACGGTATCTGTTTGGAATTATTACAAAAATTGTAAATTGTAGTAGAAATATAGAGCGAAACCATGTTGACAACCAGAGAATACCGATTATAATCTTATGTAATAATTACCATATATTAGTAATTTAGCAAGGAGGGTTCAAAGATGGCGAACGAAAAATTTTACAATGACCTGGTTCAAAACATCGAGGGACAGTACCGGGAATGTAAAGGCTACCGGCTGCTGTGTAAAACACAGAATTTCAGCCCTTACAGCAATTTAAAAACAAAGTCCGACCTGAAGGATGTCCCGTTCCTTGTAACCACACTTTTCAAAAAATCGAACAAGCTTT
>JAEZFF010000004.1 GCA_023417635.1 Bacillota bacterium
ACCGTCATTTCAAGCGCCGAGGGGAAAGGCACATTTTGCCGCGACTGGGCTATGCTCAGCAAAAGCGATGTTGGAAGCATCTCCTGGTGAAAGGTAATGAGGGAAATATAAATTGCAGGCATACTGATGGTCAGGAAGAATGCCAAAAAACGTAAAATTCTTCCGATTGAAGCGAATGTAAAATTCACATAATAATCTTCGTCACTCTGCATATACTCAACGAACAGATGCGGAACGGTCAGCACGGTAGGTGTTCCATCCACAATCAGCGCAATGCGGCCCTCCAGCAGCCTTGCAGCCACCACGTCAGGCCGTTCGGTATTCCCGGTCGTTTCCAGCAGAGTGAACGGTTTTGGGCGAAGAAGTTCCGCAATGTAGTTGGAGTCCAGTGTGCCGTCAATATCAATTTGGCTCAGCTTATCTTCCAGCTCTGCCAGCACTTTTTTATTTACCAGGCTGTCGAGGTAACAGATGCAGGCCTTTGTGCGGGACCTTCTTCCAAATGTCATGTAGCGCAGTTTTAAGTCCGGTGTACGGAGTTTCCGCCGCAGCATGGAAATATTAATCAGCAGGGATTCATTGAACCCTTCCCGCGGCCCCCGTATGACCCGCTCGGTTTCCGGTTCCGAAATGGCACGGACTGTCCATCCCTTCGTGTTTAAAATCAGCGAGTCGGAGCATCCTTCGGCAAGGAGCACCGTGTCGCCGTAAACAATCGCCTGTACAATCTCTTCGATGTCTGCCGTTTTCTGTACGCTGTTTGAAAGCATCACGTGCTGAAGAATCTGTTCCATCAGGTCGTCAATTTTCTCCGGAAACTTGTAGTGCAGCAGTGGGCTGACAATATCGTCGTTCATCAGCTTGTTGTTTATCATGCCATCGACAAAAATCAGGCAAAAATGGAGCTGATCGTCAAAAGGACTTGAAAGGTTACGGAACTGCAGCGTGTCATCATTGGCAAAAAGATTCCGGATATACTCCACATTCATTTTCAGCTGGTCAGACGGCAGCTTTGCTCCGGCAAATCCGTTCGGGCTGTTCACATTAAATTCCTCCCATCAGCCGCAGGAGGCGCCTGCCCTGCGGAAATCTTAATTTTCTTTCTGACTTATGTTTTCCCAACCGGTGCATAATATACCGGGAACCGGAACTTGAAACCTGCCCCGCAAAGGAGTATTATGAGCAAACAGGGAAGCATCCCGAACCGCGGCAGCCCCAAGGACAAGCCAAAAAGCAGAAATGCTTCGTGCTGCCCGCAGACGCTTTCTCAAACGAAAGGAGAAATGACTTTTGAACGTACTCATTACCGGAGGAGCCGGCTATATCGGCTCGCACACCTGTGTGGAACTGCTGAACTGCGGCTACGGCGTTGTGGTAATGGATAATTACAGCAATTCTTCGCCCGACGTCATCGGCAAAATTGAAACCATCACCGGTAAAAAGTTTCCGGCATACGAATGTGATATGCTGGACTATGACGGCTTTGAAAAGATTTTTAAGGAAAACAAGATTGACGCGGTTATCCACTATGCGGGCCTCAAGGCCGTGGGAGAATCGGTGGAGAAGCCCTTGGAATATTACCACAACAACCTGACCGGCACCCTCAATCTGCTGCGCCTGATGCGGGAATACGGGGTGCGCCGCTTTGTGCAGAGTTCTTCCGCAACGGTTTACGGAATGCACAACACCGCCCCGTTCACCGAGGATATGCCAATTTCCACGACCAACCCGTACGGTGCAACAAAAGAATTCATTGAGCGCATCCTCACCGACCTCTGCCATGCCGACAAGAGCTGGAAAGTCGCCCTGCTGCGCTACTTTAACCCTATCGGCGCACATCCAAGCGGGCTGATTGGTGAAAACCCGAACGGCATTCCGAACAACCTGATGCCTTATATAATGAAAGTCGCCGTCGGCGAACTGCCGGAGCTGCACGTTTTCGGCAACGACTACCCTACCCCCGACGGAACCGGCGTGCGCGACTACATCCATGTGTGTGACCTGGCCGCCGGCCATGTGAAAGCGCTGGAAAAGATTGACCATCTTGACGGCGCCCGCGCCATTAACCTCGGCACCGGCAAAGGCAGTTCCGTTCTCGACGTTGTTCACGCGTTCGAGCGTGTAAGCGGGAAAAAGATTCCGTACAAAATAGAGCCGCGCCGCGCGGGCGACATCGCCACCTGCTATGCAGACTGCTCCCGCGCTAAAAAGGAACTGGGCTGGGTAGCCAAGTATACCCTCGATGATATGTGCCGCGACAGCTGGAACTTCATCCAGAAGCAGAAAAAGTAAAAGAAGCAACAGAAAATCAGGCAGCCCTGCGCTTTTGTGCAGGGCTGCCTTTTTGTAAAATGCTTTTCCTTTGTTTTAGCCTGCCAGGTAAAATACAAAATTATATAATTATTATAGATATTTACATTTTATTTCGTCTATGATATGATAATTAATATATAATTCTTCTGTAAATTTACTGCTACCGAAAAGATACAGGACTTCTGCCACCATAAGGAGGTTTGCCATGCATCAAAAAGAGTTTTGGGGAATTACGGCACTCCAAATCGTCGCCGCGTTTGTCTTGGCTGTCTGCGCTGCAGCTGCGGTTTTTCAGATTCAGAATGACAAAGATTCCACCTGTGGCATCAAGGGCTCTTACGACACATTTTCCGCACACATTATTCTTCCAGCCGATGCAAAATTGCAATCCGACTTGCAGACACAGTTTCGTGACATCTTAAAAAATAAAAAAGCAACGGTCGTGCTGGTTGACGATTCATCCTCCGGCGTGGGCCTGTATGATGCGCTTGGGGCATACCCGGAGGCGCGGGCTCTCTCTTCTTCCGCTGATTCCATTGTGGTGGAAGAAGGCTCTGCGGCGGAAGAAGCAGGAGAAAAGCAGAATGGGCTTCTCTTTTCCCATGGAAAGTCGTTCCGGGTTCAGGGAAAATGCCCGCACGGTTTCCCGCTGTTGGACAGCACCCATTTTTACCTTTACCCTCTGGCCTCTTCCATGGATTTTTCCGGTACTTATTTTATCGTGTCAAAGGACTCTGGGCTTGTGGATAAGCTGGCAGGGATTTTTGCACAGTATGGCGAAGCTCCGTCCGTTACCCACAGCGCGGCTGCAGGAAAACAGACAGCGGATTTCGGAAGCACACTGTTTTTTCTTGTCAGCCAGCGTTATTTCCCTGTTTTCGCATTCGGGATTCTCATCCTGTATTTTCAGTATGGCTTGTTTTTCTCGTTTTTTGTTCGAAGAAAGCGGCGCCTAATGGCGATTCATTTTCGGTTTGGCGCAACAAAAGGGCGTTTGCTTTCCTGGTTTTCCCGCTGGATGCTGCCCTGCTGCTTTGGCGGCGCTTTCCTTGGCGTTTTAGCCTATCAGCTTGTTACAAAAGTTTTGTTCCGCCAAGGTATGCTCGTCCTACCCATTTCCTGGCTGATTGGAACAGCATTGTTTCACGGTGCCTTAACCTACCTTATTTTTGCCGCCGCGCTGCTTCGGGCCAAAGTCGCCGAAGCACCCAAAAAACTACATAAGCCACGGAAAGGAGCTGCAGCATTATGAAACAGCAGTTCCGCCTTGTCTGGAAAGACCTGCGTAAAAACGCAGGGATGGCAATCTGGTTTGCCGTGGAGATTTTTCTGACGCTTTTGTACCTGGCGATGCTGACCGGCAGTCTGTGCAGCCTGCAGAATTATCTTCATTTTTTGGAGCGTACCCCTGTTACCTCTTTTCACTGCCGCCAGAGCAGCGGACGGCCTCTTTCCGTTTCCCCCAGCCTGGACAAAGAGCTTTCGCATCTTCTTGGGGCGCATTCAAGCGTCTACTCGGTCGCTTCCGGCCTTCATCCTGAAAATGATGACAGTACTAATGTGATTGTCGCTTTGGGATACTTTCAGGATACATTCGGTTTGCATCCTGAAAATTCAGCCGGAGGGAGCGGCCATACCCAAGTTCTTCTGGGAAACAAGATTCAGAAGTACCATGAAAATGACACTATTTCTCTTGGCACTTTCGCACTTCAGCCTCTGCGTGTGACCGGTAAACTTCCGCGCGGTTCCTTTTATTCCGATGTTTCTGCAAGCACCTTGCGCTCGCTGGATGACAGTATCGTAATTCTCACCACATGGGATGAGTGGAAAAGCTATAATACGATGGACTATACCATGCAGATTCTTCAGAACATGGTGTTCACCGGTGCCAGCCAAAAAGACGCCCCCGCTTTCGCGCAAATGGTTTCACACGAAACTGAACGTTTGGATTTGCTGGCCGTCAGCCCTGCGGAAACACAAGCCGCCTACCATGATTATGCGCAGCAGCAGCTGCTTTTCCTGCTGTTTTTCGCCGGCATCGCGATCTTGCTTATCATTGGGCTGGTCACCAGCCTTCTAAGCCTGATTGAGTCGAATCTCCGCGAATATGCTGTCCACCGCGTCTATGGCGCAACTTTTATGGATATTTGCCTGCGTACAGTACTGTACTGCTGTATGATTGTTCTAATTCCTGCCCTCGCAGTTCTGCTTGTTTTGAGGAGCTTTTCTTTTCCCTTCCTTTTTCCCTGGATCGTTCCGCTTTTTTCTTTGCTGATTCTGTTTGCCGTGTGTGCTTACCCAGTGCATCGGCTTCATCACCAGGATATATCTGAATTTTTAAGGAGTGATACCTGATGGAACCGCTTATCAGGGCAGAAAATCTGACTAAAATTTATATCAGTGCAAACAATCGCACCGCAGCTGTAACCCAAGTATCATTGAGCGTAAATGCCGGTGAAATCATTGCCATTACCGGCCCTTCCGGCTGTGGAAAAACGACTTTGCTGAATCTTCTGGGCCTGGTGCTTTCCCCTTCCGAAGGGCATCTTTACTTAAACGGAACAGATACGATGTGCCTTTCCGAGCGCAAACGGGCAGACTTCCGGAATGCATTTTTCGGCTACATTGTGCAGGATTTCGCCTTGATTGAGGAAGAAACGGCTTATGAAAACATCGAAATTCCTTTTCTGTATTCTAAGCGCCGCCTTCACAAAAAAGAACAGCTGGCAGAAATAGAAAAAGTGCTGGACCGTCTTGGCCTAAAGGGCAAGCTGTATGAAAAGGTTAAAAATCTGTCCGGCGGGCAGCGGCAAAGGGTCGCAATCGCGCGTGCAATTATAAACCAGCCAAAAGTAATCCTTGCGGATGAGCCTACCGGCGCCTTGGATGTAAAAAACTCAGAAAGTATTTTTTCCATTTTGCATGGTTTGGCTGGTGAGGATGGCAGAGCCGTTGTAATGGTAACCCATAACGAGCAGCTGGCAGAGCGATGCACCCGCAAAATTGAAATGCTTGACGGTCACTTTGTCGAGCAATGATGATGCTTGGGATGTTTTGGATTGATGATACTCAAGATAAGGAATAACATATGATGGATGACAGCATTAAAATAAAGAATCTATGTGTATCCTTTGGCAGTAAGAAAGTACTCAGGGGGCTGAATCTTACGATTCAGTCCCCCGGATCAACTTGCCTGGTCGGCCCAAACGGCAGTGGAAAAACCACCTTAATCCATGCTATGCTTCGGTTTCTTCCATACACGGGTAAAATCACTTTCGGCGGTCATCCGCTGTCTGCCATCCGAAAAAGGATTGGCATTGTGCTGGACGAGCCGCCTTTTTACGGAAGCCTGACCGCAAGGATGAATCTGCGTCTTTTAATGGATGCAAACGGCCAAAACGCAGCGCATGGTGAAAAGATATTTCAGATGTTAAAAATAGATGAATCCATCCTGAAAACGAAAGCGGACCAGCTTTCATTTGGGCAGCGCCATCGGCTGGCTGTTGCAGGCGCAATTTTGCGGAACCCTCAGTATCTTTTTCTGGATGAGCCTTCCGTTGGTCTTGACGCCGAATCCCTTGCAAGCCTTACAGAATGTCTGAAAGCAGAAGTACAGGCCGGTAAATGTCTGTTCATAACCAGCCACGATTTTGAATTTGTTCATTCTGTTGCCGACAATGTGGCACTTCTTTCGGATGGCATCTGCGGTTTTTCCGGAACAAAAGAAGAATATATGGCTCTTGCCCCCCAGGCATCACAACGTATTTCATAAACATAACCTGATTTTAAAAAGGCAGTGACTGCGGTGAATCATACTGTTTTTCATAATGAATTTCTGCTGGCAGTCCGGAGCAAAGCAATAATTCTTACTATAATAATAGCTGGCGCTCTGGTAATTTACGGTCAGCTCAGTACCTACCATAGTGTGGCACAATGTATTTCCCAAAACGATTCCTTCGTGCAAAGCCACTCGGCAGGCATCAACGGGGAAATTGCCGATAACAGCCAAATTGAAAAAAGCACCGTCGATGCTTACCAAATCCTTCAGCCTGCATATGCCGTGAATAATACTCAGGCGCTGCTGGCAACTCTGCTTCCTGTTTTCTTTGTGGTTATTGCATCCATCATAATCGGTCAGGAATTCAGTTCCCGCACCGCGCCCATCAAAGCTGCTTACTGGGGATGGCCGCGTGTTATAGGGATGAAGGACTTACTCCTCCTGGTTCTAATCGTTCTTACCTTTGCTGTGATGACATGTATTGGGGCAGTAACAGGTCTGCTGAACTGGCAGCGCATCACACCAGTTGTTCAGGCACATGGCAGCAAAATGGCTACTGTTCCCCCATACTCTGTTTTCAAACAATTTGCAGTAGTTTTCTTATTAACATCAGTTTACTGCCTTCTGGCAGCCTTTGTGACCCTGCTAACCCGGAAAACGTTTGCCGGTTGTCTGATTCCTCTTCTTCTCATGTATTTTGTGGAAGGGCAGATTCCCTGCCCTTATTTACCGGCAAAACTGGGAGCGGTTTTAATTCAAAAGTCCTTTTTGTTCTCTTCCTTTTCATTTTTTATGCCGAACCAGGCTTCCGCTGGCACAGCAGAAACAACTTGTTTTATTCTGCTGTTTTTATACAGTGTGTTGCTCTTTGCCGCATGCTGGGCCTATGCCTGTAAGCAGACGATTCGGCAGCGCTGAAGACAGACTGAAATCCCCCCGAAAATCAAAGCAGGGCATGCTGCAAAGCCATAACGCTGCAGCGTGCCCTGTTCCTGTTTTCTTTTCCGTTAAAAATTCATTGGTTCTTCCGTCGGGTTCGGAATTTCGTTATTTTCCGCGGTATTTTCTTCTGCAGTATTTTTTTATTCTTATTCGGGTCTGCAAAAAGCGGCTATTTTGCTGCTAAAAGTAATGCTGTAAAGGAACTATATTGACATTTTTTACATATAGTAGTATATTTAATTGGTTAAACTTTTATTATTTGGGTTTCATGTGCAACCGTTAAAGGAATTTATAAACAATCACATCAAATTTTAAACTGATTTCAAAGGGATACACAATGTTGCATTAGACCTAAAATTGAAGACACAAAGATGAAGGAAGGATCTCACCCATGGGTTCTGCAAAAGCTAAGAAATATACTCTTTATCTGCCGTTTCTGCTAGCTCTTATTCTCTTTCTATTTTTATACCGTTATTTCTTTCCGCAGGGAGACGATTTTTCTTTTTCCATTCATGGTGAGAATATTTCCCACATTTGGGATTATTATATATACTATTATACTTATGCCGGTTCCCGAATGTCCAATCTGTTTGCATCGCTACTGCTCCTTAAGGGGCTTTCCATCTGGAAAATTCTTACGCCCGTTGTTATACAGGGTAGCGCATTTCTTCTGTTTTACTGTGTAACGGGACGAATTACGGCACAGGATGGCAGATGGAAACGCGATTTTACCTTGGCCTGTGTCTGTGCCTTTTTCCCCGGTTTGATTGCAATTTCCCACCGTCTTTTTGCCGATACTTTTCTGTGGATGGATGGTTCCTGCAACTATCTATACCCCATGTTTTTCTTCCTTCTTGGATTTCTGCCGTTTTGGAATGCACTGAGAAACAGGCCGCTGCCGCGGGTTCTTAAATGGGTTTGCCCAATTTTTTTTGTGCTGTCCGGTTTGTTGCACGAACAAATTGCAAACTTGCTTTTCATTTTCTGCTTGGTCACCCTTATCCTATTGCACAAAAACGGAAAATTTCCCAAGTATTTGTGGACGTTGACTGCTCTTTCTTTGGCATGCATAATTTTTACTTATACCTGCCCGGGTGCTTACTACAGGCTGGGCAAAACAAAGAGCCACAGCATACATCCTATCCGGCTGCTTTTTAATAATTTCTGCATTTACTTTTCGCAGTTCAATCGCAGCTTGTGGCCAGTTGCTTTTCTGCTTGGAGCCTGTGCCATCTACCTTCTTTACCGCTGTTCCGGAAAGCTTTTTTCTTTTCTTACAGTCTTTATTGGTGCTGGCTCCTTAATGGCTCTCTGTTCAAATGGGCTGCCCTTTTTACGTTTTAACGTAACCACGCCCCACCAGGGTTTCCGTCTTTTGTTGCTTCTCCTGATGTGGATTCTGTATTATATAGCCATACTGGTTGCTTTTCTAATTTTTTTCCGTCAAAAGGCAAAAGGCGGTTTCGTTGTTGCCCTCTATTTCGGCATGTGGGCTTCGCAGGCTATTCCAGTCGCGTTGGGGTGCATCGGAAGGTCCTTTCTGCCTCTCGCCATACTGACGCTCCTGCTTGTCCTCTGCCTGATGGACAGCTCGAATTTAAAAGCGGCTTTTTATGTTCAGCTGCCTGTAGCCGTCGTTGCAGCCGGTTCTTTACTGTATCTTTTTTCACCGGTAGCAGCAAATTACGCTTCCTACTGTGAAATGCAAACGCAGATTGAGAAAGCTGCTGCCGTTCAGACAGGAACCGTAACTTTTGACCAAGGAAAATTCAACTCAGACTATTGCTATTATAACGCATTCAGTTCAGCTTATCGGTATGAGCTCCATCACTACTACCATCTCAGCAAATATGTAACGTTTTCCTTCAAAAGATGAATATAAAAGTTAAAAATTAGGCAAGACATAAATTGTGCCTAATAAAAAAAGCCCCGAATTTTTGTTCGAGGCTTTCAATGTTTTTGCAGATTCCGCAGTATTACGGTTCTTTTCTGTTAAAAATTCGTTGGTTCTGTTGTTGGGTTCAGGACTTCGTTATTTTCTGCGGTGTTTTCTTCCGGTTTTTTGTCTTCCACGGCTTTCTCTTCCGGTTCGGCTGCGCCTTCCCCGGCAGTAACCGGATTTTCTTCTTTCACGGTGCCGTCGTTCGGAACCACCGTAAAGGGGTGAAGATAGTCTTCATCATCATCGGCGGCTTCCTGATGGAACGCCTCTTCCGGAATATCGTTTTCCCGCTCTTCGGCGGCGGTTTCATCCGGCTCGTCGGAATATTCGTCATCGTCGTATTCTTCGCCGCAGCACTCCGCATCGCCGCAGCAGCATCCGGGTTTTGGCTCTGCTTCCGTCGGCACAGCCAACTCATCAAGTTTTTCATACGCGCGTTTCAGACGCTCACCCGTTCTGTCTACCGTACAGCAGAACGGCTCGGTGTCGCCGTTTTCTGCATCACGCAGGCTGCGATAATAATATTTTCCCAGCTGGACATAAGCAGCTGCCTGTTTTTCTTTTTCATTCCGAATCACGATTTTCAGCCGGTTCATCATGGCCGTTTTGCGGTTTTTGTCCACTATGAAATCGACCGCTTTCGTTACGGAGTCTGCTGCATTTTTCCAAAAGTCCATTGTGTTTCCCTCCTGCCGCGGACGCGGTTCCTTTTCCTTTTGAAACTATTATATCTCATTCCCAAAGCAAATAACAGTAGTATTTCGTCTATTCCTTTTTTTATGCCGTTGTGATATAATTAACAGATAATCTTGGGTTTTAAAGCTATACTAAAAATATTAGGGAGAAGAATGGGAAATGTCGACTCAAATGAGTAAAGACGTCGGCTGCCCGAAATGCGGTGCCGCCCTTCGAACGCAGATGTGGCCTGGTATCTGTGCGCAGGAAAACCCCGGGCTTCGCGCACGGATTCTGGACGAAACCATATTTGACTGGAAATGCCCGGAATGCGGCTACTCGGCGCAGTTTGTTTACCCTTGCCTGTACCATGACCGGGAACGGAAATTTATGGTGTACCTGGTGCCGGATGGCAGTGAAAAAGAGTTTCAGCCGGTGGATGTGGGCCAGAAATTTCCACAGCTTGCACCGGTAACAAAACGCGTTGTTTCCTCACCTGCGGAATTAAAAGAAAAAATTTTGATTTTTGAGGCAGGTCTTGACGACCGTGCCGTGGAACTTGTAAAATATGCCTTGGCGGGCGTACTGGAAGAAAAGCGCGGCAAAAAGGCCGTGCGGGGGTACTTCAGCTTTGCTGATGAAAGCGAAAACCGCATTGGTTTTGCCTTTTTCCCGGAAGGCGAAAAAGATCCCGTCCTGCGCAGAACCAGTATGGACGCCTACCGCAAATCCCTTGAAATTGTAAAGGGACAGGATATGCCGGCAAGCAACAGCTTTTTCCCGGTGGATGCCGTAACGGCACAGGATATTCTGAATAAATACCGTGAAAGTGCAAAGTAAGAGGAAAGGATTTCAATCATGTGCGGATTAGTCGGATTTACAGGAGAAATTGTTGACCGCGACGCGGTCGTTAAAACCATGACGGACCGAATCACCCACCGCGGGCCGGATTCGTGCGGCATCTATACAGATGAAGATATTGCAATGGGCTTTCGCCGCCTGAGCATCATTGACCTGAACACGGGCAGCCAGCCGATTTATAACGAAGACAAGTCGCTTGTCCTGATGTTTAACGGCGAAATTTACAACTACAAGCAGCTGCGTGAAATACTGCTTGCGGCCGGTCACAAATTCTACACCCAGACGGACACCGAAGTGCTTGTGCATGGGTTTGAAGAATGGGGCCCGGAACTTCTAAACAAGCTGCGCGGAATGTTCGCGTTTGCCATCTGGAACAAAAAAGACAAGAGCCTTTTTCTCGCGCGCGATTTCTTTGGCATTAAGCCGCTGCACTACACCAGTGTGGACGGGCACTTCGTCTATGCTTCCGAAATCAAAAGCATTCTCGACTTCCCGGGCTTTCAGAAAAAGCTGAACAAAAACGCTCTGAATAACTACATTTCGTTTGAATACCCGGTTCCGCCGGAAACATTCTTTGAAGGAGTTTACTGTCTGCCGCCCGCGCACTACCTGTGGTACCGCGACGGCAAAGTGGAAACGCACCGCTACTGGGAGCCAAAGTTCCAGCCGGACAGTTCCATAACCGAAGATCAGGCGGTTTCCGAGATTGAAAACGTCTTTGAGGATTCCGTTTCGGCGCACCGCATCAGCGACGTGGAAGTCGGCTGCTTCCTTTCAAGCGGCGTAGACTCCAGCTATGTGGCAAGCTACTTTAAAGGCCAGAAGACCTTTACCGTCGGGTTCGGCGAAGACGAACGCTACAACGAAATCGGCTATGCAAAAGATCTTTCGGCAAAAATCGGTGTGGAACATCACAGCCATGTGGTTTCTCCGGAGGAATACTGGGGAAACATCCGCAAGGTACAGTATCACATGGATCAGCCCGTTGCGGATGCTTCCTGCATTGCGCTGTATTTTGTTTCAAAAATTGCTAGCAAGTATGTAAAGGTTGTGCTCTCCGGCGAAGGCGCGGACGAGCTGTTCGGCGGGTACAACATTTACCATGAGCCGGATGACCTCGCTTATTACCAGCGTCTGCCGAGGGGCTTGCGCAAAGCACTTGCGGCGTTTGTGGAAAAACTGCCGTTCTCATTCCGCGGCAAGAGCTTCCTTATCCGCGGTTCCAAAACGATAGAAGAGCGGTTTATCGGTAACTGCAGTATGTTCACCATGAAGGAAAAACGCCGCCTGCTGAAAAGCGATATTCCAGCTACAGTGCCGCAGCTGGTCACAAAGCCTGTTTACGACCGTGTACAGGATGCAGATGACGTGACCAAGATGCAGTACCTTGACATGAACGTTTGGCTTGCCGGTGACATCTTGCTGAAAGCCGACCGTATGAGCATGGCCAATTCGCTGGAACTGCGCGTTCCGTTCCTTGACCGCAAGGTCTTCGACGTTGCTTCCCGTCTGCCGCTGCGCCTGCGTGTGAACAGCCAGAATACCAAGTACGCTATGCGCAAGGCGGCTATGCGCCATCTGCCCGAAACAACCGCGAAGAAGAAAAAGCTCGGGTTCCCGGTGCCGATTCGTGTTTGGCTGCGAGAGGAAAAGTACTACAATATTGTGAAGCAGGCCTTTACCTCAAAAACAGCGGAAGAATTCTTCAACACCGATTTTCTGCTGAAGCTGCTGGACGCACACTACCGCAACAAGTGCGACAACAGCCGCAAAATCTGGACGGTCTTCTGCTTCCTCGTTTGGTATGATATTTATTTCAACGGCGTTTCCCACGAGCCCGGCGAAATGCCTGTTATTTCCCGCTAGCCTTTTGCGGCCTAATAAAAGGCAATTTCAAACCTGGTTTCTTTCTCTTAATTCAAATTCATCTAAGGCTTTGCTTGCACTCAGGCCGTGCAGGCCCATCCTTTCGGTTCCGTCCGAAAGGATGCAAAGTACGTCCCGGGGGGATGAACAGGCTGGGCTCATATTGGCTCCATTTCATCCCCCCGGTGCCCCTCGGCATCCGCACACAGCCTTACAATCAGCCGAACGGCTGGGATTCTCTTATTGACGGGCACAAAGTGCCTTTCGCTGCCTACGGCACCCACGAGGAAAGCCCAGCATAAAAAAGAAGTTTTTTATCGCATGATTTGGCTGTTCCGAAAAGACAAGGCTGAGACTGTGCAAAGCCGGAGCAGTTTGGGGGCAACGCACGCCACGCCGCGAAGCGAGTGTGGCGTCATGGGGCCCTGATTTCAGCGCAGGCGCGCACAGCCCCAACCGTGGCCTTCTGTGTGCCTTTTGAAAGAAGCAAGCGCCGCGCAGCATTTGGCTGCCCGCAAAGCATTTGACTGCAAAAAGCCGCCGAAACCCTGAGAAGGTTTCGGCGGTTTTTGCTATGCTGATAAATAAGTTTTTTCCGGTTTCCGTCCGGGAAATCAGCCAAGGCTGCTGGAAACGCCCAGCCCAATCAGAATGGAAAAGACAATGCTCGAGAAGATCATGGAAACAATCGTCATCAGCACCAAGCCAAAGAAGAATGTGTACAGTTTTTTCGATTTGTCCTGTACGGCAACAACCGTGCCCGACCATGCTTCCAGTGTAAACAGGACGCTCAGAATTAAGCCAACCAGAACGACCCACATGGCAGCATGCAGGTTCGCAAACATCAGCAGGCATCCCAGCAGCAGGAACGGCGCCGCTGTCATGCGGCCAGCTGATGCCGCGCACAGCATCGGCCCATAAGCAGTCTGCTGCTTGAGGATTCCTCTGGTAAGAAGCAGAAGAAGGGCTGCCAGCACAAAGGTTGAGGCCGCGGAGAAAATCAGGGTTAAAATGAACATCCCCGGAAGCGGAAGTGACATATTGTCGCGCATCATGCCGCCGAGAAATCCAAAAGCGGAAAAAAACGCATCCGAAACCCTGGAAGTGACCGTCAGCAGGAACAGTGCGGCTGAAAGCGCCTGTATAATCAGAAGGCCAAGCGCCGTTTTCTGGTCGCCGGAAGCAGAAAATGCCGGAAGCGTTTCCGTCGGGCGGCGATAAATACTAAGAATGCAGTTCCAAAGATGCTTAAAATAATTTGCTGCCTCGGAAGTAGATTTCTGCTGTGCATAATGCCCCGGAGCCGTGTTCTGTGACGGATTGGGGGCTTGTGCCGCCTGTGGCACAGTTTGTGGTGCCGCCGCAGCGTACTGCGGTGCGGCAGGCGCCGAAACAGGCATCTGTGCCGCGGCTGCTTGCTGTGCAGCCTGGGCGCCTGGGCAAGTGCAGGATTCCCCATCCTGCAGCGGTTTCCCGCAGTAAATACAGAACTTCGCCATAACAAGATTCCTCCTCAATCAATTCATTTCAGTTAGTTTTCGTACAAAGACAGGTACCCAGGTTCAAAAGAATCAATAACCCATTTGCCCTTAACAAAGGTGAAACCTACCGTCCCTTCTGCCGGATGCGTGGCAGTATGATTGACTAATTTGTTCGTCGTAAAATCCTCAATGGCAGCAACATAGGAATACGTATAATTCATTTTCACGTTGATGTGTGGGGCTTCGTCATTCAAAGATCCCTCTTCCATCGTTTTAAAATTGCCCGTAGCAATCTTTACAAAACCTTCTGATTTACCGTCAGAAAAAGTGTCTTTATTTTCTTTATAGTCATCCTGCATACTTTTCAGCGTTTCCTGGTCAGTTGTTACGCTGTCCTGTATGGTACTAAAATCCTTATGTGCAGATTCAGCATTAAAATAGTCCTGTGTAAATTTTTCTGCCTGAGAACCAATCTGCTTCAATGTTTCATCTTTGATGGAGAGATCCGCGCTGGAGAATATAACATTCTGGTCTGGCATTTCTACATCCACCTGATTGGTCTTATCTTTCAGGTACGGAGCCGTACAGGTGATACTGTGGCTGCCTTTCAGCACGTTGTGCAGCTTATATGTAATAATCCCGTTATCGGAGTTCGCCTTGTCTTCGTATTTGGCGTCAATTTTCTTGGCGTCAAGTTCTGCTGTCGTTCCTTTTGGCACAGTAACTTCCATTGTTGGTACGATGAAGTCCTCAGCGGAAGCCTTCCATATGTCGAAAAACAGCAGCTGCTTCTGCGGCTGACGCTCCAGTGTAAGCACAAAAAATTGAGGAGTATCGTTTTTCGGATCATACTCCACGAAAAAGGATTTTTGTGTTGCGCTGTCCGGTTTGGCCACAAGGCCCGCCGCGCCGAAGCCTAAGGTTTCAATTGCCTTTTGGGGTTTGGAAGTAGTGTATGACTTGATGTTTTTGTACTTATCGTTCTTGCCGCACACTTTTACAAACTGGTCACGGTTCACAAATTCGCCGGTGCTCAAATCAAGGCTTGAATAAACTTTTCCCCAGTCCCCTGCCTTCACTGCATCCATATACTGGTTTGCAGCATATTCCGGTGAGCTGATGTGCGACCCCACTGCGATGAACGCCACAGCAGCACAAACTACAACGGCGCACGCAATGATTACCCCTTTGACAGCAGGCTTCATTTTCCGCTTCGGCGCCTTTTTCACAGGCTGAACTGGCGCTGCTTGCTGGGCCGGCGCTTCTGGCTGAACGGGTGTCGCCTGCTGAACAGGTGCTGTGGATTGCGGCTGTTGAGCATCCTTTTCCAGCCGCGCACCACAGTTGCAGCAAAAGACCGCCGCATCATCATTATCTGTGCCGCAGTTCTGACAATACATGAAAGTACCCTCTCCTTTTATTTTATCTAAACACCGGCATACCGCCCATGCTTTTACACAAGTGTGCCGCCGGTATTTTAGGCAGCAAAACTACAGGCATAACAAAGCCGCCTGCCGCTGCGCTTTCTGCAAAAGCAGCCGAAACATTGCATTTTCAGCACGGCACTTTTGAAAGTGCTGGTATCAGTAAGGATATTCACCCACTCTGCAGCAGCACAGCCATATTATACCATTATTTTAATTATTCTGTCAAATTATTTCTTAATTTACCATTGCAGGATGCTTTGCTGTTTTTGCCGCTCGATGCCCTTCTCAAAGTCTATGGCGGAGCAAAGGGGAAATAGAACCCGCCTGAAAAGGAAAGCCAGCGGAAAGCAAAAAGAAATGTTCCCGGGAACCTCCCACAAAGGAGATACCCGGGAACATTTTCAGTCAGGCGCATTTGCTCGTCCGATTCATTTCTGCTGCTTTTCCGTATCCTGTTTCGCTTCTTCATTCGTCCAAACATTCTTTATAATGTAGACCGGCCTGTTTTTTACCTGCATATAAATGCGGGAAAGATATTCACCGATTACACCCAGCCCCAGCAGGTTCAGGCCGCCCAACAGTAAAATTAAAATAACAATGGTTGCGTAGCCGGAAACCGATATACCAAACGCCAGTTTTTGAATGAGTACGACGAAGGCATAAAGGAATGCCAGCGCTGCAATGACCAGGCCGGAATTGCGCACCATTTTCAGCGGCAGAGTGGTAAACGAAATCAGCCCCTCCATCGCGTACCGGAACAATTTGCGGAAGCTCCATTTTGTTGTGCCCGCATTGCGCTCTTTGGCTTCGTAGGGAATATATTTTGTGGAAAAGCCAATCCAGGAAAACAGTCCCTTGGAAAAGCGGTGGTATTCTGTCATCTGCAGAAGCGCCTCTACCGCATTCCGGCGGAAGGTGCGAAAATCACTTGCGCCATCCACAAACTCCACCTCAGCGCTTTTGTTGATAATCTTATAAAACAAATGCTTAAAAGCCCGCAGAACAAACCCTTCTTTGCGCTGAGCCTGAAACGCGCAGACCTCATCACATTCCGGATTCGATTCCAGAATACGCAGCATCTCCCGTGCAACGGCGGGGTCCTGCTGCAAGTCTGCATCAATCAGCGTTACGAAGTCTCCTTTTGCTGCTTTCAGCCCTGCAAAAATAGCGGCGTCTTTCCCAAAATTCCGGGAAAAAGAAAGGACTTGAACCGCTGCGTCTTTTTGCCCGGTCAGCTCTTTCAGCACTTTTAAAGTTTTGTCTTTACTTCCGTCGTCGACAAACACCATTTCGTACGACAAGCCGGAAAAAACCTTTTTGACCGCCTCGTACATCGGGCGGATGTTTTCATCTTCGTTGTAGCAGGGAATTACGAATGAAATCTGCATGGCAAGCCTCTTTTACACATTAATAGTACCGCACACAGCACTGTAAACCCACGGGGGCTTTATTTTCCAAGAACAGAGTGGACTCCGTAGTACTTTGCGACGGAAGCATTCGGCCATGATGTCGCATCTTTTTTGTCCAGGTATTTCAAGTAATTTATGGCACTGTATTTTGTGGAAGGGTTCACCATAGGCACTGTAACATCCAGCTTCCCCTCCGCCTTGCACTGCTGCACAGTAGCAATATTCGCATTCATTGCAAGGTGTGTTTTGTAAATGTCATTCATCCCAAGGCAGCCGTCATAGAACGTGACCATCAGCATTACAAGCGCAAAACTTGTCACTGCGGCACAGAACTTTGTTGAAAACAGTTCCGCCATTAAGATTGCGTCTGCGGTAATTAAAAGCAGCGCACTGCAGGCTGAGGCACGCGCCGGGTAATAGCTTGCAACAACAAAAATGAAGTTTGCACAAAGAGATCCCAGAGCAAAAAGAGCCGAAACAATCAGCTTTTCCCTGTTTGTTTTTAGAAAAACAGCAAAGACAAAGAGCACAAGGAATACAAGAGCCAGCAGCCAAAAAGACTGGTACCTGTCCAGCGCAGCCATAAAGTTTTCCCGGAAAAAAGACCAGCCTTTTTTTACAATTTTATTTTTCATTTCGCCCGGCGCGGTAACCATAATCACAAAGGCCACGGCAGCCGCTGCCAACGCCAGAATAAAGTGAAGCGGCACTTTCTCCCTGTGGTAAAAGCGAATCAGCAGAAGCAGCACAAAGGCCATAAAAATCACGGTGGCAGAAAGGTTTTCCAAATATCCGCCGGCTACAAAGCCAAGCACTACATAAAGAATCTTCTGCCACAGCTTCCCGCATGTTTCCCGGTGCAGAAAGCACTGAATCAGCGGGATTAAGAATACCAGGCCAAAGATAATGCTCCAGAGGTAATTGCAGGAGCCATCCTGCCAAAGGTTTACCTGACCGAACACAGGCTCAAAAACCCATACCAGGCCAAAAACAGCAGCAAAAACAAGGTTGTTCCGGCTGTTTGGTTCCTTGCAGATGGAATAAATCAGCAGAATCTGCAGCAGGAACATCCCGGCATTTATAAATTTAAAAATCGGATGCGGAAGGAACAGAAAAAGCTGCACAAAAAAATGAGTGATGGATCTTCCGTTCATCACTTTGTAATGCTCCCCGATGGAAGGAAAAATGTCCAAAACGCTGGTGATTCTCGCCCCAGTACTGTAGCTGAAACTGTAGCCGTAGTCATCCACGCACATTCCGGTTAAAAAATTGCAGGCAAGCAGTATCCCGAAAATGCCGATGCACAAGCACCAGAACAGGGCTTTGGACTGATTTAACTTTTTAAAAAACGTCATTTTATTCCCACTTTTCATTGCCTATTTCAGCACAGACTGCGTTTTCCCCGCGCTGCTTCTGGATTTTTCGTCTATTGACAGCATATTACATTATAATATAATTTACCAGGGTGTTCAAGGCAAAAAAAGTCTGCTGCAAAACTTCCATTTTGCAGCAGATTATACTCGCAGGCCGCTAAGTTCAGCCCTCAGTCAGCCGAAGCAAACGGATTTTCATCCGCATATGGGAGGTTCTTCGGCTGATTGTAAAACGTATGTTCAATGTTAAGGTAATGGAAAAGGGAGAAAAGTGCTTTTCCTACATGGCGGAACGCAACGGCGCCGTGGTGCGGGAATTGCTTTGCCACAAGCACATGGCGGTAAAAACGGTCCATTTCCGGAACCGCAATGACGCCAATTCCTCCGAAGGAATGCGTCGCCGCCGGAAGAATTTCACCCTGTGCGACGTATGCCTGCAAATGGGCATCGGCCGTGCTCTGCAGCCGGAAAAGTGTAATGTCGCTTGGCGCAATATCGCCCTCCAGCGTACCGCGGGTAAAGTCTGGCGTACCGCCGTTTTCCAGAATTCTGTTCTGAATCAGCTGATATTTTACCGCGCCCTTTTTCAGTTTGCAGAACGGCGTGTTGCCGCAGTGGAATCCCATAAAGGTGTCTTTCTGGCGGTAACCCGACTTTGGCCCGATTTCTTCTTCATAAAGGTCTTTCGGCACACTGTTGTTCATATCCAGCAGCGTTACGGCGTCTTCCGTAACACACTCGCCGATGTATTCGCTCAGGGCGCCGTAAATGTCCACTTCACAGGCAACCGGGATGCCGCGCCCCGTCAGGCGGCTGTTTACATAGCACGGCTCAAACCCGAACTGCTGCGGGAACGCCGGCCAGCATTTGTCAGCAAAAGCCACATATTTGCGGGAACCCTTATTCTGCTCCGCCCAGTCGAGCAGGGTAAGCTCAAACTGCGCCATGCGAGGCAAAAGGTCTGGGAAGGTGTTTCCTTTTTTGCCCAGCTCTGTTTCCATGCTTTGTACAACTTCCGGAATACGCGCGTCTCCCGCGTGTGCTTTGTAGGAAACCAGCAGGTCAAGCTCGGAATTTTCCTGAACTTCAACCCCCAGGTCATAAAGGGGCTGAATCGGCGCGTTGCAGGCGAAAAAGTCCTGCGGGCGCGGTCCGAATGTAATGATTTTCAGGTTTTTGAGGCCGATGACCGCACGGGCAATCGGCAGAAAATCTTCCACCATGCCGGTGATATCTTCCGCCGTGCCTACGGGGTACTCCGGGATATAGGCCGGAATATGGCGCAGGCCAAGGTTATAAGAGCAGTTCAGCATTCCGCAGAATGCGTCGCCGCGGCCGTTTATCAGGTTGTTCCCGTGTTCCTCCGCCGCCGCAGCATACATCACCGGGCCGTCGAAGTACTGTGCAATCTGTGTTTCCGGTGTTTCCGGGCCAAAATTACCAAGGAATACAAGCAGTGCATTGCACTTTGCGTCCTTCGCTTCCTTGACTGCTTCGAGCATATCGGATTCATTTTCTACTGTTTTTTTCACTTCATAAACCGGAAGATTCTTCTTTTTGCAGGAATCCGCGATTGCTTTCCGCCGCTTTTCAGACAGGGAAATTACAAAACAGTCGCGGCTGACGGAAATAATACCAAGCCTTATGTCCGGGATGTTTTTCATAATTTAAGTCCTTTCTTGAAATGGGTTTAAAATTTTTAGAAGCTCCATTTCAAAGCGTCGTAGAATTTAACATATTTCTGGTACTGAGCCTCGTAAAGCGGCACATTCTCCGCTTTTGGCTCCGTCCGTGACTCCGGGCGGATTTTCTCTACCGTGTCCTCCAAAGACGGCCAGAAGCCAGCCGTAACACCGGCAACCAGCGCCGCGCCAAACGCTCCGCCTTCCGCGCTTCCGTAAACCGTGTGAACCGGAAGGCCGAATGTGTCGGCAAAAATCTGCCGCCACACAGGGCTGCAGGCGCCGCCGCCCGCAAGAACGATTTCATCGGAAGAAACGCCCGGGTTGACACTTTGAATCAGCTCGTAAACCTGGCGCAGCGAAAAAGCGACCCCCTCCATCACAGCACGCGCAAAGTGGCCTTTGGTATGGCTGCCCGTAATGCCAAGGAATGCCCCTTTCGCATTCGGGTCGTTCAGGGGCGCTCTCTCTCCCATGAGGTATGGAAGGAAAATCAGCCCGCCTGAACACGGGTTTACCGCAGCGGCTTCCTCATCCAGAAGCCGGAAAGCGCTGCATCCTTTTTCTTTTGCGCGCATGGTTTCCGCATCACCCAGCGCGTTGCGGAACCACTGGTATGCCCCGGCCGCCGCAAGCGTAACGCCCATCGCGCTGTAAGTCCCAGCGGTATTGCCGCAGAAAACCTGCAGCAGCCCGCCCGGGTTCGGGATGCAGTCTTTCAGTCCCATGGCCGCAACCCCGGAAGTGCCAAGCGTAATGCCGATGCGCCCCGACTTCACAAGGCCAAGGCCAACCGTAGAAATTACGGCGTCGCCGCCGCCGGCCGACAGAACCGTTCCGGCTGGAATACCGGTTGCTTCTGCGGCTTCTTTCGTAATGGTTCCGGCCTCATCGGGAGATTCCAATACTGCTGGGAAAAAGCCGGGGTCTATACCGATTTTCTGCATTAAATCCTTTGCCCAGCACCGTTTTTTCACATTGAACAGCCCCGTGCCGGAAGCATCGGAAACATCCGTCTTAATTTCCCCCGTAAGACGGTAACGGATGTAATCTTTCGGGTTGATAATCACTTTGGTTTTTGCGTAATTTTCCGGTTCGTTTTCTTTCATCCAAAGAATTTTTCCTGCCGTATAACCCGTCAGCATCTGGTTGTTTGTAATCTTCAGCAAAGAGTCCAGCCCGCCGGCGGCTTCGGTAATTTCAGCACACTGCTTTTCCGTCCGCTGGTCATTCCACAGAATGGCACGGCGCACTGCCTTACCGTCTTGATTCAGCGCTACCATGCCGTGCATCTGGCCCGAAAAGCTGATGGCGCTGATTTTCCTATTGGGAAGGAATTTTTGGATTTCTTTCAGACCGCATTTTACGCCGTTCCACCAGTCTTCGGGGTCTTGTTCCGACCAGCCTTCCCGCGGGGTATAGCACGGATAATCTTCCCTTACGGAATTGATGATCTTTCCCTCTTCGTCAACTGCAATGATTTTGCAGCCCGACGTGCCTATGTCGATTCCCAGAACGCATCTGCGCATGGTTTTCACCTCATTCAAGCGTTATATTTTCGCCTTGCAGCCCAAAGAACGTTGTTGCCGGGTCCATTCCGGACTCCGGGTGCGCAATGAGCCATTTGTTCACAGCAGCAAGCAGTTTCGCTTCCCCTTTCTTTTTGGGGTCAGCCTTCAGCTCTTCATTAGTCCCTTTTGGAAGAATAATCGCTGTGTGAAACTCCTTCGTGCCTATGCTGCAAGGTGCAAAATGCAGTGTTGTAGCATAAATTTCTACCATTGTCCCTGCCGGAATCAAAAAGCCTTCCGTCAAAGCGGTATCATATGTATAATTTTCAGTGTCCACATCCTGGAGGGAACCCAGCAGCAGAATCATATCATCACTGGAAATGTTGATTTCCGAACTGCGGTGGTACTCCAAAGCATTCAGCTTTTTGTTCCTGCCGTTGCAGTACCCAATCTGAATTGGAAGGCCGCCGAACTCCCACTTGCTCAGCGCCTGAAAAACCGGAAGCTTTTCCAGCGCGGCGTCGGAGGGGACATACATTGTCCCTTCCTTCGGAATAGGAGTTGCCTTCAGGCCGCGAACCAGCCCCTCAGTGTCAAAGCCCTGCACAACCCTGCCGTATTTCCGGAACGCCGGCTCCTGCAGCGAATGGATCTTTCTTTCTGTCTGCATGTAATCCATCTCCTAAACGAAAATCTTTGCTCTTGTACTTATGCCTTTGCAGAACGTTTCTTTGAAAGGATATCGAAGACAACGGCTGCCAGCAAAACAACACCTTTAATGGTCTGGGTAATATCACTGCCAACACCCATAATGGAAAGCCCGTTGTTAATGACGCCCATAACCAGAGCACCTACAACAGCACCTACAATCGTGCCGCTGCCGCCCATAACGGCTGCACCGCCAATGTAGCAGGAAGCGATGGCGTCCATTTCGAAGCCTTGGCCTGCCGCTGGGGTTGCCGCCTGAAGACGGGAAGTGAAGACAATGCCGCCCAAAGCTGCCAGCACACCCATGTTGACGAATGTGAGGAACAGCGCTTTTTTCGTATTAACACCGGAAAGGACAGCTGCTTTTTCATTGCCGCCCATTGCATAAAGCTGTCTGCCTGGAACAGTTCTTTCTGTAAAGAACGAATAGAGGATAATAAGGGCAATCATAATCAGAAGCAGAACCGGAATGCCGTTGTAAAGAGCAAGCCAAATGGCAAACAGTGCAATCGCAGCAACCGAAACAATCGTTTTTGCTAAAAAGCTTCCGGCAGATGGGCACGAATAGCCCTTTTTCTTCTTTTTGTTCAAGCTTGTAAAGGAAAGGAACAGGTAAACCGCTATGGCAATCGCGCCTATAATAAGGGATGTCATATCGAGAGGGCCGTTCCCCGTTCTCGCAAGGAACCCGGAACTAATGGTGAGGAAATCTTTCGGGAACGGAGTGATTGTCATGCCCTGCAGGACATAAAGCGTAATACCACGGAAGATAAGCATACCGGCCAGTGTAACGATAAATGCCGGAATTCGTACATAAGCAATCCAGAAGCCCTGCCACGCACCTACTAGAGCGCCCACTACCAGAGCAATCAAGATTGCAAGCCATACGTTCATGCCTTTCTGCACAATCAAAACGCCTAGCAGCGCGCCGATGAAAGCGACAACCGAGCCAACTGAAAGGTCGATTGCACCGCTGCTGACAATACACAAAAGCATACCAAGGGAAAGAATAATTACGTAACTGTTCTGCAAAATCAAGTTCGTAATATTCTGTGGTTTCAGGAAAATGCCGCCTGTTAAAATCTGAAACAACAGCATCATAACAAGCAGCGCTATAATCATGCTGTACCGTTTTAAGCCAACTGCCGTTTTTTTCTTGCCGGTTGAATCGTTCATATTTACTCCGCTCCAATCCTTTTGTTGTCCATAATGCACTGCATAATGGTCTCCGGCTTTGCTTCATCCTTCGAAAGCTCGCCGACTACCGACCCTTCATTAATTACATAAACCCGGTCGCTTACGCCAAGGACTTCCGGTAATTCAGAGGAAATCATAATGACGCATTTCCCCGCAGCGGCCAGCTGATTGATAATCGTATAAATTTCGTATTTTGCGCCGACATCAATTCCGCGGGTCGGTTCATCCAAAATCAGCACATCGGGTCCGGTTAAAATCCATTTGCTCAAAACAACTTTTTGCTGATTTCCGCCGGAAAGGCTGCCCACCAGTTGGCTGACACTGTTCGACTTAATGTTCATTTTTTTGCGGTATTCTTCGGCAACGCCGATTTCTTTGTCAAGGTCAAGAACCATATGGTCGCTGACGCATCCCAAATTGGAAAGGGTGATATTTGTCTTAATATCGTTCGACAAAACAAGCCCTGCATTTTTTCGGTCTTCTGTCACATAGGCTATTTTGTTCGCAATCGCCTTTGGAACCGTGCTGGTGTCGATTTCTTTCCCGTCTTTGAAAACTTTGCCCGTAATGTTTTTTCCGCAAAGATGGCCGAACACACTCATCGCAAGTTCCGTCCTGCCGGCGCCCATCAGGCCTGCCAAGCCAACGACTTCCCCTTTATGTACCTGAATGGAAACATGGTTCAGAAGTTTTTTGCCTTCAATCAGCGGATTGTCCGCCGACCAGTCTTTAATCTCAAACGCAACCTCGCCAAGCTTCACGTCCCTTGGTGGGAAGCGCTCGGTCATTTCTCTTCCGACCATGTCCGCTATAATGCGGTCTTCGGTAATCTCATCCTGCCCCTGAACCATGGTTTCAATGCTTTGTCCGTCGCGCAGGATGGTGATGGTGTCGGAAACCTCCGTGACCTCATTCAGTTTATGGGAAATTAAGATGGAAGAAAGCCCTGTGTTCTGCAGTTCTTTTAAAAGATGGAGCAGATTGGCGGAATCCTGTTCTGTTAAGGAAGCCGTCGGTTCATCCAAAACGAGAAGCTTTGCCTGTTTGCCAAGCGCCTTGGCAATTTCCACAAGCTGCTGCTTGCCCATATTCAGGTCTTTTACCAGGGTATGCGGGTCTTCTTTCAGGCCAACGCGCTGCAAAAGTTTTTTTGCTTCGCTGTAGGTTAAGTCCCAGTCAACAACTCCGCCTTTGGCTTTTTCATGGGCAAGAAAGAGGTTCTCACCAATTGAAAGATACGGAATCAGGGCCAATTCCTGATGAATAATTGCAATACCGGCCTGCTCGCTGTCTCTGATATTTTTAAAGCTGCAGGTTTTCCCCTCAAACACAATGTCGCCGGAGTAAGTACCGTAAGGGTACACCCCGCCTAAAACATTCATCAAAGTAGATTTGCCTGCGCCGTTTTCTCCTACTAATGCATGAATGGAACCTTTTTTGACGCTGAAGTTTACTTCCTTCAGCACTCGAACGCCTGAGAACTCTTTGATGATATTCCGCATCTCCAGAATATTATCTGCCATTCTGAAACCCCCTTGCCTGCAAACCCTCTAGGAAGATTTCTACCCGGAAAGTAACTTCCCGGGTAGATTTGGAAAGCAGTATTATTTGTTCAGCTCTCAGTTCAACCCAAGATCTGCCTTTGTGTAATAGCCAGAGTCAATCAGTGTTTTCTGGTAATTTTCTTTTGTAACCACAACCGGGTCGCAAAGGTAAGAAGGAACTACTTTAACACCGTTGTTGTAAGTCTTCGTATCGTTTACTTCCGCCTTCTTGCCCTGGAGGAGTGCGTCAACCATTTCGGCAACTTTGTTTGCAAGCGTACGGGTATCTTTAAAGATACTCATGGAAAGCTCGCCCTTTGCGATGGAAGTGACGTTCGCCTTTTCGCAGTCCTGACCAGTGATGATCGGCAGCGGTTTGCTTGCAGAGCCATAGCCGATGTTCTTCAAAGAAGCAAGCACACCGCGGGCAATCGCGTCATTTGGTGCCAAAACAGCGTCCAGCTTTGCGCCGCCTGCATAGCTAGCAGACAGCAGGTTATCCATTCTGGATTCTGCGACTTCTGTTTTCCAAGACTGTGTTGCGCATTTTGCGAAATCATTCTGCCCGCTCTTAACAACAAGCTTTTTGCTGTCCAAGTACGGTTTCAGGACTTCCTGTGCGCCACTGTAAAAGAACTTTGCATTGTTGTCGTCCGGGGAACCGGAGAAGATTTCAATGTTGTAAGGGCCTTTGCCTTCTTTTAAGCCCAATTTGTCTACTATGTACTGTCCCTGCATCTTGCCGACCTTGTGGTTGTCGAAAGTTGCATAGTAGTCAACGGCGTCTGAGTTCATCAGCAGACGGTCATAGGCAATGACCTTAACGTTGTTTTGTTTTGCAATCTTCAGGGCATCGGTCAAAGCCGAGCCGTCAATGGAAGCAACAACAAGCACGTTAACGCCGCTTGTTACCATGTTTTCAATCTGCGACACCTGGGTGTTTACATCGTTATTTGCATACTGCAGCTGAACAGAATATCCTTTTGATTCAAGGACCTTTTTCATGTTGTCGCCATCTTGAACCCAGCGCTGCAGGTTCTTTTCAGGCATACAGACACCGACTTTTTTGCCGCCGGCCTTCGCTGTGGCAGAGGCTCCGCCAGAGGATGCACCGTTTGTACTTGTTGTGACTGCCGAACACGCTGTAGCTGACGCCAAAACGCTGAGCGACATAAGCAGTGCCAGTAACTTTTTCATCCTTTTCATCTAAGACATCTCCTCTAAAAATTATCATAAACCTGCGGAATGCAGTTTGTGATGCAACCAGTGGTACAATGCCTAGCTTCGCCTTGGATTATTCAATTTACTTTCTTTAAGTGTTTTACAAAACATATCATAGCACCCGTTCTGGGCATTGTCAATAAAAATATTGCAATTCCCACACAATTTTGCTAATATTTTTTAACTTTCCTTGTGCTGTCTGCTGATTTCTAAACAAAATTCCTGTTTGCAAATTTGATTGTTCTTTCACGGTATATACTACCCCTATGCAAAGTCTCTTTTTACGCACTTTTTTAAGAAATTTATTCTCTTTTGAATTTACCTTTTATAAAGCTGTTTCTTTATATGTTGCCTTTTTATATAAAATATGACCTTTTTTATTATTAATAACGGGTATAATTTACTCATAGGAAGCCGGTGTTTCACATGAACAGCCTGAAAGTCCGCGCTGCGAACAGAAAAAAAATAGCAAATTTCCTTTACGAAAACCGCGATGCCACTAAGCAGAAAATTGCAAGATCGCTGAACCTGAGCCTTCCAACCGTTACAGCTATCTTAAAGGATCTGACCGATTTAGGGTTAGTAAAGCAGGAAGGGACCTTACAGTCTTCCGGCGGCCGCAAGCCGGCTGCCCTGATGCTTCGGTACGATGCAAAGTACTCCGCGGGCATTGCCATTACTCAAAATCACATTCGTTTTGTCGTGATTAACCTCGGGGAAGAAATTCAAAAGTATAAGGTAATAAAAGAACATTTTCAAAACAGCAATGCGTATTTTAAAAAACTTGCGGACTCTATGGAAGCATTTTTGGAAGAATGCGGCATTGAGCGCGAAAAGCTGCTGGGCATTGGGATTGCTCTGCCCGGGCTTGTAACAGTAGACAAGCAGATGCTGGAGTACAGTCCGACTTTGCAGGTTCATGACCTTCCCATCCAGTCGATTGCAAAATACAGTCCCTACCCCGTTCTGGTGGAAAACGAAGCCAACCTTGCGGGGTTTGCAGAAATATGGCATATGAACAATGTGGAAAGCGCCGTGTTCCTTTCCATCAACAAAGGCGTCGGCGGCGCAATTATGATTGGGAATAAGGTCTACAGCGGGCTGGGCGGGCGTGCCGGCGAATTCGGCCACATGACCATTGCGAAAGACGGCCTGGCGTGTTCCTGCGGAAAAAAAGGATGCCTCGAAGCCTACTGCTCCACCAATATCCTGACGAACCCAAATTTCAGCGACATTGACGAATTCTTTTCCGCGCTGCAGTTCGGCGACCGATACTGCCTGAAAAAGTGGGAAGATTACCTCGACTACCTCGCCACGGGAATCAACAATATCCGCATGATTTTTGACTGTGACATTATTGTAGGCGGCGAAATCTCCAAATACCTTTCGCACTACAATGACAAACTGTGCCAGCGGCTTTTTTCACTGAATTCATTTGGTGAGCAGCCGAATTACCTGCATTACAGCAAATACGACGATACGGCAAGCGCTGTGGGTGCGGCGCTTCTCTTCGTCAACCGTTTTCTGGGGACATAATCCTCTCCGCTGCAGGAAAACAAAAGGCCGCCCGCCATAGCATGACGCTATGGCGGGCGGCCTTTCGGCATCCGTGATTTTTTTGAAATCTTTATGGAATCTTCAAAAACAGGGCGTACTGTTTGCCATGAACTTAAAAAAAGGATGATGAACATGGCAGACTACATTCTGCAAACTAAAAATCTTTGCAAGACTTTTCAAAAACAGCGTGCTGTAAACAACATTTCCATCTCGATTCAGAAAAACTCGGTTTATGGCTTGCTTGGCCCAAATGGAGCCGGAAAGTCCACCACTTTAAAAATGATTACCGGGATGTTCCATAAAACATCCGGTGAAATTCTCTTTGAGGGACACCCGTGGAGCAGAAATGACCTGAACGACATTGGCGCGCTGATTGAATCACCGCCGCTTTATGAAAACCTTACGGCAAGGGAAAACCTGAAAGTGCGCACTCTCCTTCTGGGCCTTCCCGATTCCCGGATTGATGAGGTCTTAAAGATAGTGGACCTGACAAATACCGGAAAGAAATGTGCCGGGCAGTTTTCCATGGGAATGAAACAGCGCCTGGGCATTGCCATTGCCCTTCTCAACTACCCAAAACTTCTGATTCTTGACGAGCCTACGAACGGCCTTGACCCCATTGGCATACAGGATCTGCGGAACTTAATCCGCTCGTTCCCGGAGCAGGGCATCACCGTCATCCTTTCGAGTCACATCCTGTCTGAAGTGGAGCTGATTGCCGACCATATTGGCATCATCAGCAACGGGGTTCTTGGCTATGAAGCTCAGATTAACCCCGGCGAAAGCCTGGAATCGCTTTTCATGGAAGTCGTCGCCAAAAGCAAAAAGGCAGGTGCCTGAGATGCCGAATTATCTGAAAGCCGAAAACCTGAAATGCAAAGGCACATTTGCCAAAAGGCTTGTCCTGACTGCACCGGCCGTCATGATTCTGCTTGCGCTCCTTTCGGGGCGGTATTTCGTGGACAACGGCTACAACTGGTGGTACTGCATGATCCTTCCGGGGTTCCTCACACTGCTGTCGGCCCTTGTAAACCAATATGAAGAAAAGAAACTGCGTTACAGGGCTGTTTTTGCCCTGCCGGTTAATTTAAAAAGAATCTGGGTTGCAAAGGTTGCGTTGATTGCGGTCTATTTAGCCGCTGCCAGCCTGATTCATCTTGCCGGAATACTCATTGGAATGGTTCTTTACAATACCTCTTCCGGTATTTCTGCCATTCAGGTGATTTCGGCCACAGCGATTCTGTTTCTCACTGCGCTTTGGCAAATTCCCCTTTGCCTTTTCCTTTCCAAAAAATTCGGCCTGCTTCCGACCGTTTTTCTAAACTTCTGCGGCGGGATTGCGCTGGAGATTCTGGGCGCCAGCAAGTCATGGTGGTGGGCGTGCCCCTACAGCTGGTCTGCAAGACTGATGTGCCCGGTGCTCGGCATTTTGCCGCAGGGCGTTATGGCTGCACCCGGGGACCCTCTTCTCAATGCCGGGGTAATTCCTATTGGCATTACTTTATCCATTGTGCTGTTTGCCCTGCTGCTGTTTGTAACATCTCAATGGTTCCCGAAGCAGGAGGTCAAATAAAATGCGTTCTTTTTGTCACTGTATCCGTGCGGATTTTTACAAATTCCGGCACACTTCCATGCTTTTGATTCATCTGCTGCTCCCACTGGGGATTGCCGCTGCTTTTTTGGCCTACTACACCGTCTCTCCATGGAAACCAAGCGCCAAAATCAGCGCGTATTTTGAACTGATTGGTGTTTCTTTTCCCCTGGTGATTGGGCTGGTGTGCAGCAAAGCCATTGAGCAGGAAGGCCAGGCAGGCAGTTTTCAAAACCTGCTTTGCGGCGTAAAATCGCGGGCCGCCGTATGGTTCAGCAAGCTGACGGTTCTGCTTTTACTGGGCCTCTGCTCCATTGCGCTTGCCATTGTTGTTTTTGCCGTGGGCTTTCAATATGCTCCGCCGTCTGTCTACGGAAAAGCCGCAGCTCTGCTGATTGCGGGAAGCCTTTTTCTTTACATTCTGCATCTGTTTGTCAGCCTCAAGTCGGGCAGAGGCGCATCCATCGGGTTAGGCATTGTGGAAAGCCTGCTTTCTTCTTTGGCATTGACCGGGCTGGGAGACCGAATCTGGTACTTCCTTCCCTGCACCTGGAGTGCGCGTTTCGCAGACAGCCTGATTTTCACATGGCTGAACCCCACAAAAAGTTTTGGCTCTGCGGAAATACAGAAAGGCCTCCTGTTTGCAGTGCCGGCAACGGGAATCGCTTTGGTTCTGGTGCTTCTGTGGTTCCGGAACTGGGAAGGAAGGAAAACTTATGATTAATTTTCTTCGAAAACACAAGGTGCTGACGATTCTGTCATCGATTGCCTTGGCTTTAGTCCTGATTGCGGTGTTTGCAGGTCGTGCCATTGGGAACGCTGCCATTGAACAGTACAGCCAGTTTCGGGACCGGAATAAAACAGTCTGCACCGTAAACCCAAAAAATGGCACGCAGATAGAATACGAAGGCACTCTGTACCAGATTTTGAACAAACCTGTTCCGGATGCCCAGCTGGGCGGGTGGAACGGTGTCTTCCGGAAAATTGCCGTTCTGGATGGCCAGTGCCGCGTGCTAAAAGAAGTGAAGGCCGACGTAGATTCCGCATCACAGGTGGCCGAACTGAAAAAGCATCTGCCGCAGGGCGCAAAATACGTCGTAACATACTTCACTGTATTTTCCATAAAAAAGACGGATGAACACAGCGCAGTCGCCGTAGGCCTCGACAAAGGAATGTTTCAGGCCGTGCCGGTAAGCAAGGTCACAAAAAACGAACCCGCTGTGCAGTTCCGGCCGGACAATTAGCTTTTGCCGGCCTGCACGCTTGCCTTAGGTGTGCTTTCCCGTTATACTGAATTTTAGCCAAAAGAAAAGGGGGTGAGCCTGCTGGCAAAGATTCTTGTCGTTGACGATGAGCCGGAAATCCTTGCCTTAGTCAAAGATTCTCTGGAAAAAGACCACCACACTGTAACGGCTGCTCTGGGCGCAGACCAGGTAAAGCCCGACGACATTGCAAAATATGACCTTATCCTGCTCGACGTCATGATGCCGGGAACCGACGGATTTTCTTTCTGCAGGGAAATACGGGCAACGGTGGACTGCCCCATTCTGTTTCTTACTGCAAAGACCATGGAAACGGATATTATGAACGGCCTGAATTTAGGTGCGGATGATTATATTACGAAACCGTTCGGCACCGGGGAACTGCGGGCAAGAGTAAACGCCCACCTGCGCAGAGAAAAGCGGGAAAAACACAGTATTCTCTGCGCATCCGGCGCGCGGTTTGACCTTTCCGCAAAAGAAATCAGCGTAGAAAATCACGTCATTCCACTCACAAAAAGTGAATACAGCATCTGCGAATTCCTGGCCAAGAACCGGGGGCAGGTCTTTTCAAGGGACCAGATCTATGAAACTGTTTTTGGCTATGACGGCGAAAGCGACCCTTCCACCATAGCGGCTCATGTAAAAAATCTTCGGGCAAAGCTGGCGGTGTACGGCCTTTCTCCGATTGTGACCGTATGGGGGATTGGGTATAAATGGCAGTAAAGAAGCATGAATCATCCCTGAGGCTGGTCTTTGTACAGTATCTTCTGGCCACTGTTTTGGCCCTGATTACTGCGGCTGTGGTTCCGTACGTCCCTTTTTCCGTTGGAATGCAGGCGGGGCTGTACACCTATGCAAACTCCAGTGAAATACAGGCAAAAGACGCGGAAGCAGCGATTGCTTCCGCCCATCCATTCGACCCGAAGCAGGTCCCCGCTTCCTGCACCTATGTTTTTCTTTCCGAAAGCCGTGCAGTTCTGCAAAGCAATATGGGAAAAGACGAAATTCAAAACGCGGTCGGCTATTTAAAAGGAACCTACGCACCGTCAACGCCGGACAACTGCTTTCTGATGATTCGACGCAGCGACGGCGTTTGTATTCTGCATTACCACATCGGTTCCCAGTACCGGGACGAATGGATGCAGCGCTTCCTCCCCGCACCGGAAAAACTGCTTACCGCTGTGACGATAATCAACTGCCTCTTCGGGTGCTTCCTCGTAACGAGCTTATTTGTGCGAAAACTGAAACGGCACCTCCACCCCGTGCTGGAAGCCACGCAGAAAATCCGCGGGCAAGACCTGGATTTTGAAGTTGGGCATTCCGGCATCAAGGAATTTAACCATATTCTTGCCTCTCTCTCCGACATGAAAGAGGAACTTAGTCACTCTTTGGAAAAGCAATGGCGCATGGAACAGGCCAAGCAGGAACAGACTTCTGCGCTGGCCCACGACATCCGAACGCCTCTTACCATTATACGGGGCAATGCGGAACTTCTCAGCGATTCCGGGGTAACCGGAAAACAGCAGGAGTATGTTTTCCATATTTTAAAAAATTCAAAGCGCATGGAGCAGTACCTTACCGCGCTGATTGGTTTGACCAAGGCAGAATCCGGCTTCTCCCTTCATCCGGTCAAAGTGCAAACCGGACGATTTATAAAAGAGCTGGAAGAGCAGACAACCGGCCTTGCCGCGCCAAAGCAGATTTCGGTTACATTCAGCTGGAACCGCTTGCCCGAAACGTTTATGGCGGATTCCGGTTTGCTGGAGCGTGCTGTCATCAATGCTGTTTCCAATGCAGTCGAGTACACTCCGGAGCTCGGGAAAATTAAATTAGCCGCCGAAAGCGTCGACGGTTCGCTTCGTTTTCAGGTTACCGACAGCGGCAAGGGATTTTCCCCTGAGGATTTAAAGCAAGCTTCCACACAGTTTTATAGAGGTGACAAAAGCCGTTCTTCCCGCAGCCATTTTGGGATGGGCCTCTTTATTGCCAAATCCGTCGCAAAGCAGCACGGCGGCGCTCTTTCTATCGCCAACTCGGAGATCACCGGCGGCGGGCAGGTAACCATTGAAATTCCAATCCGCTAGGCAGCAGCCAAAAGCCTTTGAAACAGAATGGAACAGAGAACAAAAAATATCTGTATATAAATGATAAGCATTTGGATGCAGTTTTTTCTATGCTGTTTCACCGCAGAATTCCCCCTTCGCTTCTCGTCTGGCTCTTGACTCCAGTATAATTTTCCGAGTACCCTTGAAACAGTCAAGTTCCGTAAAATTGCGGTAATTTTTTTGAAAAGCAAAGGATATATCGTTTTGATAGCAGCTCCCAGGCAAAGCCGTTTTTTCGTACAGCTTTGCCTGGGGGTTTTCTCATTCCCTGCTTTCCTGTTTTGCAGACTCTTGAAAAGGCTCCCGCCTCAAACTACAATAAAGGTAACGGGATTAGCGCAAAGCCGCCTTAATTTTGTTCCGCGAAACAAAAGATGCAGAAAATGACGCAGCAAAGGGGAAAGCAAACAGATGCATATTTCCAAACAACAGGCAATGAAAACCGTTACGGAAATCAGTACAATCATACAGCAGAATGTCAACATTATGGATCAAAACGGAATCATTATAGGAAGCACGGACTCCAGCCGGCTAGGGACTTTTCATGAAGGAGCGAAGCAAATCATAGACAAACGGCTGGAAATGCTGGTAATAAACAGTTCTTCCGAATATACCGGAAGCTGCCCAGGAATTAACCTTCCGATTCTTTTTCAAGAGGAAATCGTCGGCGTTGTCGGCGTTACCGGGGCTTCGGAAGAAGTGATGCGGTACGGCAAAATCATCAAAAAAATGACCGAAATTATGCTGTGGGCAAATTATATGAAAGAGCAGCAGAATTTAAACCAAATGCTGAAAACACGCTTTCTGGAAGACTGGATCTTAGGAAACGCAAGCAAAATCACGCCGGAATTTATCAGCCGCGGCTTGTCCTTTGGGCTGGACATTACCGGCAAGCACCGCACAATGATTCTTTCTGTGGCAAATATTAATGAATACAAAAGCACAGACGACCAGCGGAAACTTGAAAAAATTTACCGCGAACTTTCCCTGCTGCTGGAGAAAAGGACTAACCTGCTTCTGCAGGTCAATTCCTGCCTCGTCTGTATTTTGGGTGAACTGACAAACCAGCAGCTTCTGGAAATTGTGCAAGGCCTTTTGCAGCAAATCACGGCTCTGTTCCCCGCAGATCCCCTGATTATTGGAATCGACAGTGAACCGGAAAGCTACCTTATGATTCACTCTTCCTACCAAAAAGCTTTGAAAGCGCTACGTGCGTGCAATGTGCTGAAAAACCGGTCTTTTCAGTTTTACGACGAAATTAACGTTGAAATGTTTACGGAAGAAATCCCCAACTCGCTGAAAAAAGAGTACCTTGAAAACATCTTCCGCCACTGCACCCAAAAGGAAATTACCGAATGGGTCACGTTGCTTCACACCTATTTTCAGTACAACGGCTCCATTGGAAAAACCGCCCAAACCCTCTTTGTACATAAAAATACGGTTCAGTACCAACTGAACAAATTAAAAAGAAAAACAGGATATGACCCGCGGATGCTTAAGGATGTTCCCGTATTGTTTTTCGCTTTGCTTTTTTATGATGAGCTGGGCGATAGCACGCCTTAACCCGGCAGGCAAGGGAAAGCGTGTATGTCTTTCGTAACATATCATTTGTGATTGTTTTGTCACATGGAACATAGACAGCTGAATTCCAAAAAGTTATACTGAAATAGGCTAATAAATGTTGTTCGAACAAACGTTTTTTAGGCAATAAGTCAAAATTTATTGGGGAGGCTGTTCTATGACAGGGATACCGCTGATTATCACTTTTGTTATTGCAATTATTCTTATGATTGTTGCAATATCGAAGTTCAAGCTGCATCCGTTCCTTGCGATTATGGGGATTTCCCTTCTTTTGGGAATTGCCGTTGGAATCCCGCTTAGCAAACTGCCGACAATTATCGGCCAGGGCTTCAGCGGAACCTTTTCCAGCATCGGCATCGTCATTATCCTCGGCGCGCTGATTGGAACAATTTTGGAAAAAACGGGCGGTGCAATTCAGCTCGCCGATGCGGTTGTAAAAGTGGTCGGGAAAAAGCACCCGGACATTGCCGTTCTGATTATGGGGTGGATCGTTTCCATTCCAGTTTTCTGCGACAGTGGATTTGTTATTCTGAACCCAATCCGGAAAGCCATACGCCAAAAGACAAAAGCATCCAGTGTTTCCATGACTGTTTGTCTGGCAGCAGGCTTATACATTGCTCATGTATTTATTCCACCGACTCCTGGACCGATTGCGGCGGCGGGTTATGTTGGGCTGGGAGACAATTTGCTGCTGATTATCGGCATGGGCGTTTTGGTTTCCATTCCGTGCCTGATTGTAGCCTATTTCTTTGCGAAATACATCGGCAAAAAAGTAAAGACTCCGGAAGATGCGGAGGACAGCGAAGAAGGAAACGGCGAAACGCAAAAGAGCTACGATGACCTTGTAAAGGAATACGGCACTCTGCCCAGCACTTTTTCGTCTTTTGCTCCTATCATCCTTCCAATTGTTCTAATGGCACTTGGCTCCATTTCAGCAATGGCAGGCTGGAAGGGCGCTTTGGGCACCATCTGCAATTTCCTCGGTGCTCCGATTATTGCTTTGACGGCTGGCGTACTTTACAGTGTTTACCTGCTTGCCTCTACGAAAAAGCTCGACAAGTTCTATGACGTAACGAATGAAACTTTAAAAATTGTCGGCCCAATCCTGTTCATTACAGCAGCGGGCGGCGTTTTAGGGAAAATCATTACCAGTGCCGGATTTGTTGAATTCATCAAGGCGAACGCAAATGTAATTTCTTCCGTCGGCATTCTGTTCCCATTCTTAATTGCGGCTATCCTGAAATCTTCGCAGGGCTCTTCTACCGTGGCAATTACAACCACGGCGGCTATTATGGGCTCTTATGCAGACAAAGGTTCCATGATGCACGTTTTGGGCCTGACTTCCCCCGCCTTGGCCGCCCTTACCGTTATGGCCATTGGCGCAGGCGCTATGACTGTGTCGCATGCGAACGACAGCTACTTCTGGGTTGTTACCAGCTTTGGGCGCCTGGAACCGGAGCAGGGCTATAAAACACATACCATGTGTACCTTGCTTATGGGCATCACCGGTATGATATTTATCGGGCTGCTCGCACTGATTGTAAAATAGTTTTGTGAAAATTTGGGGGCGCCTTTTTTAGAAAAAGGGCGCCCATTTCTTTTTACTTGGAGTAAAATAGTTCTGTTATGAGAAAGGAGAATTGCAATGGCAAAGAAGTTTGTTGTGATTCCAGATTCCTTCAAGGGTTCCCTCTCTTCCGCAGCGATTTGCGGAATCATGAAGCAAAGTATTCAAATGCAGTACCCCAACGCGGATGTTGTGCAGATTCCTGTGGCAGACGGCGGAGAAGGCAGCGTTGACGCGTTCCTGAGCGCACTCAAAGGTGAAAAAAAACCTGTTACCGTAAAAGGCCCTTTCGGTGAGCCAACCGAAGCATTCTACGGAGTTGTAAACGGCGATACGGCAGTGATTGAAATGGCTGCCTGTGCGGGCCTTCCGCTCGCAGAAGGGCGTTTGAACCCTTGTACCGCCACCACATACGGCGTCGGGGAACTGATTGCCGCAGCAGTAAGTTCCGGCTGCAAAAAAATCATTGTGGGGTTGGGCGGAAGCTGCACGAACGACGCGGGGGCTGGTATGGCGGCAGCGCTTGGTGTAAAGTTCCATGACCGGGATGGAAAAGTCTTTGTCCCTGCCGGAGGAACGCTTCAGGATGTAACTTCCATCGACACTTCCGGGCTGGACCCCCGGCTGGCGAAAACTGAAATCGTTACCATGTGCGACATTGACAATCCTTTGTACGGACCTACGGGGGCAGCATACATTTTCGCTCCACAGAAAGGCGCAGATGAAGCAACCGTCCGTCTGCTGGACGCTGGCCTGAAACATTTTGCGGATGTCATACAAAACGACCTGAAAATTGATGTATCCAAGATGCCGGGTTCCGGTGCGGCAGGCGGCATGGGCGCAGGTATGGTGGCTTTTCTGCATTCGAAGCTGCAAATGGGAATTGAAACCGTGCTGGACACCGTTCACTTTGACCAGCTGCTGAAAGATACAGACATGGTATTCACCGGCGAAGGAAAAATTGACACGCAGAGCCTTCGCGGGAAAGTCGTGATTGGCGTTGCAAAGCGTGCAAAACGCGCCGGAGTACCTGTGATTGCCGTTGTGGGCGATGTTGGCGACCAGATAGACGACGCTTATTCGATGGGGGTTACGTCTATTTTCAGTATTAACCGGGTTGCGGTCGAGTTCAGGGAAGCAAGAAAAAGAAGCAGCAAGGACTTGCGCTCCACGATGGATGACGTTATGCGCCTGATGGGCAGAATTGGTTTTTAACTGGCAGAATATTGTTTGGCTTTTATTTTGGCGCATGGAATATTACAGGGCATAGGCGAAAAGGTGTATCTTTTCTCCTATGCCCTGCCTTATTTTTACTTTTTATCAATATTATGCTATATTTTAGCTGCTGCAATCGGACTCAATCCGCGGGAAGATTTTTTCTCCATCAATACATCGTATTATCTCTGATTCGCAGCAAATGCGCTGGCGACTCGGCGTCATGGCGTCCGTAGCACAACATTTGGAAGGAAAGCCACAAAGGCCAAGATTCCAACTTCAACGCATTTGAAAAAAGCAGGCATAAAGATTGTATAAAAGACAGGGGCCCTGGAACGGTTTTACCGCTTTCGGGTCCCTGTTTTGCTCTGCTCAGCCTATTTTAGCATTAATATGGCGCCGGAAAAGGGCTTCAGCTTTTCGCCTGAAATTTCACCGCTTTTCAGCAGGACTTCCGCAGAAACACCGCCTGGCAAGCTGAAGAATTTTTCATCGCCGGAATTGTTCAGGACGGTCAGAATTGTTTGGGCATCGTCGAAACGCTTCAGATAAAAAACATCGTCTTTTGCCCACATACGCACATCGCCGCGCTGAAGTGCCGTGCTTTTCCGGCGGAGCATCATAGCGGAGTGGTAAAAATTCCAAAGGCCAGTGTCCCAGGTGGATTGGTCCCAGTTAAAAGTACGGCGGCTGT
>JAEZFF010000089.1 GCA_023417635.1 Bacillota bacterium
TCACGAGGGCAGTGTTTTCATCCACGGCACGGCGAAGCTCGTCCTGCAAGACCCGGCAATGAGGATCTACACCGAGGAGCTTTCCCTCATAGCCGCGTTCCTGCATGGCTTCTAAAGAATTCAGCACAGCATGATGTTCCACAGCAGATGCAATAATTTTTTTCCGTCCGCCGCCATACCTGCCAGCTGAGCGAATCACCCAGTTGTCGGACTCGGTTCCGCCTGAAGTAAAATAAATCTCCCCTGGCTGTGCGCCAAGCGCCGCAGCAACAGTTGCCCGTGCATGGTCTAGGGCGCGCCTTGCCCTGCGCCCCGGGGCGTACAATGAAGAAGCGTTGCCGTATTCTTCTGTGAGGTAAGGCATCATAGCCTTCAGGGCGCAAGGGGAAAGCGGCGCTGTGGCCGCATGGTCGGCATAAATAAAATCGGACATTTTTCCGAAAGCCTCTTTCATGATTTCTGCGGTTCTTCCGCCAGGATTGTTCCTCCGCCAAGCACATTTTCTTCCTGATAAAAAACAGCCGCCTGCCCGGGCGTTACTGCACGCTGAGGTTCAAAAAAGCGGACTTCGGCTTTTCCACCTGCCAGCGGAGTAATCACCGCCGGGGCCGTTGACTGGCTGTAACGCACTTTTACGTCAGCTTTCGTTGGCTCTTCCAGTTTTTCCACGGAAATCAGGTTTAAGCCCCCCACCGTAAAGCGGGTGCTGAACAAATCTTCGTTACTGCCAAGCACAACCGTGTTGGAGGCACAGTCTTTTCTCAGCACATATTTCGGCGATTCAAAGCTGAGGCCAAGGCCTTTGCGCTGGCCAATGGTGTAATGAATCAGGCCCTTATGTGTACCAAGGACTCTGCCTTTTGAATCAACGAAATTTCCGGGCTTCGATTTCAGGCCTATCACATTTTCAAGGAAACCGGCATAGTTACCATCCGGCACAAAGCAGATGTCTTCACTGTCCGGTTTATGGGCATTTACAAAGCCATGCTCCGAAGCAATTTTCCGGACTTCATCTTTGCAGAGGCCGCCAAGCGGGAACAGCGTATGCTCAAGCACGTCCTGTTCCAGCGGATACAGCACATAAGTCTGGTCTTTGGAAGAATCTTTCGCTTTTTGCAGCAGGGCACGGCCGCTTTTTTCGTCGCACCCTGTGCGGGCGTAGTGGCCGGTGGCAATGAAGTCGAACCCGAGCAGCCGGGCGCGCCGAAGCATCAGCCCAAACTTAATATACCGGTTGCACTCGATGCACGGATTGGGTGTCCCGCCGGTTTCATACCCACGCGTGAACCGCCCAATGACCTCTTTTTGAAACTCTTCCCCAAAGTTGAACACATAATGTTCTATCCCCAGGCGTTCACAGACGCTGCGCGCGTCTTCCACATCGGCCAGTGAACAGCAGGTGCGCGTATGTTCTTCGCCGATGTCTTCATTATTGTAAAGATGGAGGGTAACGCCCGCGACGTCATACCCCTGCTCCATTAAAAGGCAAGCCGCGACGGAACTGTCAACTCCGCCGCTCATTCCCACAAGGACTTTTTTCTTCATTTTTTTCTCCATTTCCGTTTATTTGCCCGTAATCTCTGATGCAATCGCAAGAGCAATGCTGAAATTCCCAAGTTTATGGTTTGCTGCTGCCAAACCGCCGACATTCCATTCTGGCAGGTCAAGAATGTCACCGCAAGTCAAAAAATCATAGAGTTGAATCCCAAGATAATCACAAACAGCCTGCGCACCCGCACACTCCATTTCCACCGTAACGCAGCCTTCCGCTTTCCTTTTCCTCACCTTTACAGCAGTTTCGCGGTAAATAGCATCCGTCGTCCAGGTTCTTCCCATTTCATAAGGAATATGCCTCTGCTCCAGCATTTTAGCAACACGGGCCGCATTACGGATTTCAATATAATCCGACGGCGCACAGTAATGGTAGGAAAAGCCTTCGTCACGGTAAGCATACGTCGGTATAACGATTTTACCTGCCGCAGTCTGATTCAGACAGCCAGCCGAACCGAACATAATAAAATGCTTTGCGCCAATGAGGTATGCGGCTTCTTCAATGCAAGTCCCGGCCATGGCCGAACCAATGGCAGACAGATAAAAAGCGATGCACTTTCCCTCAAGATTCATCCGATAAATGGGTATCTTTCCGTTGCAGGCACTTATATGCGCAATTTCCGTGCAGTCATAGCTTTGCAGAACATGGCTGTAAATTATTCTGGAAAATGTGATAATGCAGACATCACAGGATGCTGTAACTGCGGTTTTGTAGATTTTCTTTGGAGTAATCATCGGTTCCGATGAAAAATCCAATGCTTCCTGTATCATAGCATAACTCCCACACCTGAATCATTTGTTTTATGATAAATTCAAAAGCGGCATCTGTCAAGCAAGCGGTTAGGGTTCCTGTTTCGACTATTTACACCTGTGTGTTATAAATAGCGGAAACCTCATTCCTGTGCCCACCAATGACTATGACAGCCGCCAGCAGAACAATCCCCATGCAGGCGGAAAGTACCACACGGTTTGGCAGGAATGTCGCAAGCGCGCCGGAAACCAGCTCGCCGACCAGCATTCCAACGGTGCAGAGCATATCAAAAATGCCGTTAAAACGACCCTTTTTGTCATCCGGTACATAGCTTTGTGTGGCGGAAATGCGGATATTGTACGATGTGATACCCAGCATACCAGTTGCGAAACACATTGCCATCATAGCGGGAATTGGGCAATACAGGTAACTTCCGTCAAGTACGGAAATGACAATGTAGACGGTAAGCGCAATGCGGTATTTCGTTTTTGCGGGCAGTTTTATTTTATAATGCACACCTCCGCCGATGATGCGCCCCAAGACTGCCATGCCCCAAACGAGGAAATAAACATAGACTCCCTCTTTAAAGTTCGCTTTGAAATACGGCAGGGTAATTGCAGAATCCGCCCCGGTGCCAAACGTGCTGAATGCGAAGTAAATTGCAACAGCCAAAAGGCCCTTTTCATGGATCAGATATTTCATCCCTTCGCGCAGATCTTCACGAAACCGATGGATTCCGCTGCTCAGTGCGGCCTTTCCTGGATTTCCGTCCTCCGCCCCGCATTTCTGAATCTGTGTTTCATCAACACGAATCTGTGTTTCCAAAACGGCGGCAGCCAAAAACGTCACCGCGTCAAAGATAAAGAGCGGCACAATGCCAACCCACCGGTAAACGATAGCGGAAACCGGCAGCATCACCATTGTCATCGTCTCGAGCGTACTGGAAACCGAGTAAGCCTTGGAATAATTTCCTTCACTGATCAGCAGCGGGTAGAAACTCTCATAGGCGACCTGATAAACACTGTCAAGCGTTCCAATGAGGAAACAGGCCACAAGAAAGGCTCCAAAATTAAACCAGCCGGTATGTAAAATGACTGCAAACAGCGCATACAGCCCCGACGAAATAAAATCCAGCATATAAATTGCCCGCCTGCGGGAAGTACGGTCAAGAAACGGCCCGGAAAGAACCGGCATCACAATCCTCGGGAGCATATAAACCGCCATGTAGAGCGCAAAATAAAAAGTCGAACCGGTGTAGTCCAGCACCAGCAGACTCATGGCAAACCCAGAAAGCGAATTGCCAAGCATGGAAATTACGCTGCCGACCGTTATAAGTGTAAAGTTGTGCGTCCACAGCTTCTGCTGCTTTGGCTTTTCCTGCAAATTCTTCATCTGAAAGAATACCCTGCCGCCAAGAGCGGCCCTTTATTAATTTTGTAAGTTTGATAGAAACAAAGTACAAGTATGGCAGAAACGGCCAGTCTCAGTCGGCTGTTTCATCAATTATTCTCCGCTAATCAGCGCATACAGTTTTTGCAGTTCCTCTTCATTGGAATACGTTTCCTTGGAGAGGGCTTCCGTAAAAGCCTTCCGGCGCTCCGCATGAAGCAGTAAATCCTCCAGCCCCTGCTCAACGCCTTCCGAATTCATGGGGACAATCAGGCCATTCTTTCCGGTTTGAATCTGGTCGGCCGCCGTGGAAAATGCAGTCACCAAGATTGGCCGCGTCATAACCATTGCCTCATCAATGGCAATCGACTTGCCTTCGAAACGGCTCGGCTGCAGATAAATGTCACATTGCTTAAGGTACGGGTACGGGTTCGGGCGCTCACCAAGAAAAAAGACGCGGTCTTCTACATCCAGAGCTTTTGCCATGGTTTTCAGCTTTTCTTCTTCCGGCCCCATGCCGATAATGTACCAGCGAAACCCAATGCCTTTCTTTTTCAGTGCCGCCACTGCGGGCAGAGCGATGTCAAGACCCTTCTGTTCGGAAAGCCTGGCAATGGAAAGCACACGCAGGCCGCTGTAATCATCCGAAAAGCCCTTGCCCTGCTCTGCCATGGAGCGCATAAACTTTTCCGAAATAATATTGTAAATCACATGGCATTTCCCGGCAATTTCCGGGAAAACACGTTTTAAGGAATCAAGGCATCCTTCCGAAACTGTGCAAAGGGCGTCAAGCCTGTCCACATACGGACGGTCGACGTCCCTGCAAAGACCCATCGCTTCATAATCGCCGTGAATAAAGCCAATTTTGACGCGGCTTTTCACTTTTGTGATATTGTAGTAGATGGGCTGGCCTTCCATAAACGCAACGGCAGCATCGTACTCGCCCGGTTCAGGGCGGACAGCACGGCCTTCCCATTTCCACATTTTTCCGAGCCGCTCTCCCATTGTCCCACGGCGGCCCGCAAGTGAAACCATTAGGCGGCACAGGGCAAGGACTGGATGCCCGCCGCGCAGCAGCGCGGGAAATGCCTGCCGGATATTAAGACGGTACTCAGCCGGAAAAAGCGGCTTCAGCAGATGTACCTGCTTTGGCACACGTTCCAGAAAAAGCCCTTCGTTTGCGAAAAGCTGCAAATCTACATCGTATTTTTCATAATCGAAGAGAGAAAGAATCGTGACAAGGCTTTTTTCGATTCCACCGCTGTGCAGGCTATAGTTGATAAATAAAATTTTCTTTTTTTTCGGCATGACTTGCTCCTAACGAATTGCTGCAATTTATTTTTTCTGCTCGTTTTTCATAAGGATACGGGAATACGCGCGGTAAAACAGGTACACAAACGGCGTGAAGTGCAGGCGCAGAACATGAAAAACAATTCTGTCTGCACGGGAAGCGTGTTTTAAATAATCAGACTTCACTGCCCGGCGCAAAACCGGATTTTTCAGGATACCGCGCACCTCACGGTAACGGCCGGCAAACTTTTCCGGATTCATAGGGCTGAAACAGTTCACAAGCGCCGAATGTGCCGCATTACGCAGGAACCAGGCAAGATGGCGCTCGCCGTACTTTTCCTGCAGGCCATGGTTTGTGAGAGTCTTTTCGACCGTTTTAAAACACTCCGTAAGCATCTCCATCTTATGCGGGCGGTAGCGTGTGCTAAGCGAATTTGGGTTATAGCGGTAATGGTAATATGCCCCGCCCACTACAAGGAGCCGCTGGCAGACGCAGTGCGCCATAATGGCAACCGGCAAATCCTCCAGCATGATTTTCTGCTCGTTGCCAAAGCGGATATGGTTTGCCGTAAACCAGCTGCGCAGGTACATGCGGCGCGTGGAACATCCCAGCATTTCCACTTTACGCCAAGGCCCGTCCTGCTGGTCGGGTCCAATCATTTCAGACAGCATTTTTTCACGGATGGCCTCGCCGTACTCCGGGTAATTAACCGGCAGACTGCACTCACGGTGTTCCATGCGCTCCATATTCTCACGCACATAATTAAAAACGACAAGGTCGGCACGGTAAGATTCCGCAAGCGAATACAGGTCACGGAACATATCCTCGTCCACCCAGTCGTCGGAGTCAATGAAAAGCAGGTATTTCCCCGCAGCATGCTCCACACCGTAGTTTCGGGTATCGCCAAGGCCGCCGTGGGGTTTGTCGAGCACCTTCACACGGCGGTCAAATTCATAGCTTCTTGCGGCTTTAAGGGAGCCGTCGGTTGAAGCATCATTTACAAGCAAAAGCTCAAAATCCGTAAAGCTCTGCGCCAGAATACTCTTTACACAGTCGTCCAAGTATTTCTCTACGTTGTAGACCGGTACTATCACGCTTATCTGCGGCAAAATCAAACCTCCAATTTTCCGGTAACTGTAAACAGAAGAATCCTCTTCATAATAATGCGCCAGTCAAAATGCTCCTCCGCAAAACGGCGCTCCTGCTGAACAAGCCCGGCATTAAAACGACAGCGCCATGCGAATCCGCTTACAAGCTCCATATTAACAGGCGCGTCAAAATTCGGAAGTTTCATGGCAAATGGGACTTCCCTGCCGAGGCCAACATCTTCGTAAGCATAAATAAACGGAATTCCCGCGGCACAGAAAAGCTTGGTAAGATAAGGGGAATGGTAAATTGTGCCGTTTTTATAAAGGCCAAGGCTTGAAGCGGCGACCGTGTGCGTACAGCACAAGCTGTTCAGCTGCTCCATATTTTTCAGTTCAATAAAATTAACGCACTGCGACATGCCGCTTTGTTCAGTTTCAGCGCGGAGCGGCTTAAGGTCTTCTTCGCGTCCGGCAACATCCAATGCAATGGGTTCGCGGTGAGTGTTGTTCCGGCAATACTGGTCAAGCCCGCGGAACAGCCTTTCAAAACCGCAGAAAAGCGGGTCTTCCACAACGGCCAATATGGTAATGGGGTCTTCCAGGCTTTCGCTGCTGGTGCGCACATGGAATTTACTCACGCACGTCCCGCGGCTGACAGAAGCAGCTGGAACTCCATAAATGCTGTGTAACGGCAATTCAAACGAAACAGCCGCATCCGCCCAGCTTGTAATACCAATTTTATTGGCCCGCTGTCGGATCAGTTTTCCATAAAGGTTCAAATTGGCGAGCAGACTTCGGCGCTGACCCTTTTGCTGCATCTCATGATGATACGTTTCCTCAAAAGGGTAAGCAGTCGGCTCATAGATGACCTTAGCCCCAAATTTCTGGTTTTTCACGGCCATCGCAAGCTTTGCAAGGTCAGAGTGCAAAAGCCTGCTTTTAAGGTAGAGAAAGTCATAGGCATCTTCATGATGTAAAAAATTCAGTACATAAGAGCAAAAATTGTGAGTGGAATCTTTTTCGTTTAGAAAACCAACCTGCCTTTTTTCGTTGCCAATGCAGCTGACAATATTCGCTCCGTCACGGCAGATATAGTCCGCCTGATTTCCCATTTGACGCACACCGCCAACTTTATAAACAACGTCCTGCCGAAACAGCTCCGAACTGAAATCCACAGGGTCGATTCCAACATAGAGGAATCTCATAACCCCACCCCCCACAACACTTTGCAACAGCCAGTTCCATTCTGAGCGACAAGGTTTCGTGCTTCTTTACAAAATGGATTATACCATTTTTTCAGTTATGGAACAAGGCTTTTGTTCGAATTTACCGTTTCTTTCCGCACGGTTTTTCCCGGCGGACGCCGTTGAAATTCGGAATGGGGTATGCTATGCTTGTAGCATTGAAAAAATGGAGTGATTCTGGATGAAAAACTGCCTTGTGTTTTTGACAAAAACCTTCCCATTCGACACGGGGGAAGAATTTATTGCGAACGAGCTTCCGGCACTTTCGCGGGAATTTGAAAAAATATTTCTTCTGCCTACCTCAGTCGCGGAACACGCAGTACAAACCCGAAAAGTGCCGGAAAACACTGTTGTATGCCCGATCCGCGCATCAGCAGTTTTGCAGGAGCTGAAGCCGCTTGCCGCCCGGTACTTTTTCAGCCTGCCGCAGGAATACAAAAGCCAACAGGAAAGCCTTGCCGTTGGGCATTCGCCGAAACGCCGGGCCTTCCTCTGCTATTTTGCCGCTAAGGGAACTGTGGTTGCGCAAAAAGCGGCCGCTCTGCTGAAAGATGCCGGGCTGAACGAATGCGGTGGTGTGACATTCTACAGCTACTGGCTTTACGACACAGCGCTGGCCGCCCTGAAGCTGAAAACCGCGTGCAAAGCGGAAAAGCGCCTTGCCTTCAGCCGCGCCCACCGCTACGATCTTTACCCTGAACACAGCCGCTTCGGTTACCTGCCCCTGCGGAATTATCTGCTGAAAGGCCTTGACGGCGTTTTCCCATGTTCGGAGGATGGAAGTGTTTGCCTGAAAAAGGCCTGCCCGGAGTATACTGCAAAAATCCACACAGCCTACCTCGGAACAAAAGATTTTGGCACAGGCCCGTCCAGCACAACGGGAGTGTTCCACATTGTAAGCTGCTGCCACATTTCGCCTGTCAAGCGTGTTGAACTTCTGGCGCAGGCACTGGGCAAACTTTCCGGCAGCGGCCTGCAACTGAAATGGACTCACTGCGGCGGAGGCGACGGTCTGGAAGCACTGAAGAGCTATGCAAAAGAAAACCTTACCTTTCTGGATGCAGAGCTGCCCGGTGAAGTGGCGAATGATCGTCTGATGGAACTTTACCACAGCACTCCTGTCGATTTGTTCGTTAATACAAGCAGCTCGGAAGGCCTTCCCGTCAGCATTATGGAGGCCTGCTCCTTCGGAATTCCTGCGCTTGCTACGGATGTAGGGGGCACATCGGAAATCGTACGGGATGGTGAAAACGGCTTCCTTCTGAAGCCAGATTTCACTGTGGAAGCGCTGGCGAAAAAGGTTGAGCAAATCTGCCGCATGACAAAAGAAGAACGGAATTCCCTGCGTTCTGCTTCCCGCAGAATTTGGGAAGAAAATTTTAATGCAGAGAAAAATTACGCCCATTTTGCGAAAAGAATTGACGCACTGCAGGATTGACGTGCAAATAGCACTGGCAAACGTGAAGAAGGGACTGTTTTGCAGCAGCCCCTTCTTCTGTATTTGCTTATAAAATATTTTGTAAGTTTGGAATTTCCGATTCGTTTAAATAGGAAATCTGAACAAGGCCACGGTCACATTCCGAAAGGAAAGAATCGTCGGCGCCTTCCTTACAGAGAGCCGGCAGAAGGGCCAGCGTCTGGTCTATTTCCTCCAGCTGGCTGTGTATCATATAAGTGCACAGTGCCTGGTGCGCATTCTTCCAATCCTGCGAAGCTTTCAGGCTCAGCGTATACGCGGCCGCCGAGTCACCTCTTTCTTCTGCTTTCTTTGCCATTGTGACCGTCTGTGCCATCTGTGCTGTCACATCCTGTGTGTGGCGCAGCCCAATGATGCAAATGGTCAGGCTGATGGCAGCTAAAATAACAGCCGCCCATATTCGCTTCATGCTGCTCCATCCTTTCGAACAATGAAGAAATCGCCGGCAGCATTGGCCGTCATCAAGAAAACTTCCGAAAGCTCTATGCTCTGATTCTCCAGCACGTCAGACACCCATTTTCGGTCCTGGCGGCAGAGCGCCAAAGACAAATCTGAGATTTTGCCGTCGCTTACTACAACCGCTTCAAGACCCTTATCCGGCTGCACAACATTCAGGGACTCCGCGGTTGGCTGCGCTTTTTCCGGCTTTTTAATGACGCTGATTTTTCCGTTCGTTTCCACAATGGCATAGGCGATATCTTCGATACTGAAAACATCTTTCTGACGCAGCTGCTCAAAAAGGTCTTCCGTTGTCATACGCAGGCGCGCCATCTCGCTCTGCTGAACTTTTCCGTCGTAAATTACAATAATAGGCCTTCCACAGATAGCCCGGCGGAAGTGAGGAAATTTCAGCATGGCGCAGGACACCGCCATTTCGCCGATAACCAGCACTGCAATCGGAATAAGGCCGCTGAGGAGGGGCTGGCCGCTGTCCTGCATTGGTATGGCGGCCAGGTTTGAAATCAGCAGCGTAACTACAAGTTCGCTCGTCTGCATTTCGCTGATTTGCCGTTTGCCCATAAGGCGCACGGCTGCTATGACAACGGCATACAGCAAAATAGTACGAATAAAAGAGATTGCCATTACTCCATCACCTGCAGTTTAGTATGCTGTGATTTCATCTGTCTATGCGTTTTAAAGAAATACACCACAGCAAAAAGGGTTTCTGCCATTTCAGGCAGAAACCCTTTGTTTATTGCTGCTATGCACCTGTTTCAGACATCCGTAATAACAAAACCTGCTACTATTCCGCCAGCTTCCGCGACACTGCGCAGGGAGTCATGCAGGACTTTATAGGAAGTAGTGCCGTACTGGGCCGTAAGCACAACAGCCTGTGCAGCTGCGGCAATGCTCTCAAGGTCCGGGTACTCGCTTTCCGACGGAGCCGAAACGATAATGTAATCGAACTGTTCTCCAGCCTCCGCTTTCAGCTTTGCAAAGCTCTTTGCGAGCAAATCAGCTGGGTTGGCCTTTTCTGCATTCCCTGCTGCAACAAGGTTCAAGCCCTCATAGCCCGGAACTTCAGAAACTGCTTCAGGAAGGGAGGCAGAGCCGCTCAAAACATCATTGAGTGTTTTTGCCGGCTGGACTTTAAATCTTTCCGCAAGTGCCGGTTCCCGCAGGTTTGCATCCACAGCAAGAACTTTTTTACCGGCGCCTGCCAAAGCTGCGGCGAAACCGGCTGCCGTTTCCGCTCCGCCGCTGTCTTTTCCTGCGCTTGCAATCATAAAGCATTTTGCGGTTCCGCACTGGTGAAGCGCAACGGCACGCAGTTTACGGAAAGCATCCTCATATTCTGTGCCGCGCTTGTCATGTGGAACCTCACCGAGGAGCTTCGTCTTCATGTTTTCTTCCGCAAAGCGCGCATTGCGCACAGAGCGGTCGCTCAAAACGCAAATGAGGCCATAGCAGACATAAATGATAAAGCCAAGAATCAAGCCCAGTATTCCTGCTTTCACCATAGATGACTTCTTAGAGCTGAACTGCACCGGCTGTGCCTTGTCCGTAATGACTGCCGTCAGTTTCGGCGAGGAAAACTGCTGCGTAATTTCTTCCCCAAGTATCTGTGCGGCTGTGTCTGAGATTTGAGCCGCATGGCCTCCATCTGCCGTCTGAACCGTTAACTTGATAACCGGTGCGCCGTTCATCTGTTCGCCGGAAATCTTACTGATGCTGCCCTTGTCGAGATGAAGGCGTTCCGCAGTCTTTTCGACCAAATCATTGGAACCAGCTTGTGCAACCGCCGTGGACACACGAATACCAAGTATTCCAGAATACTGCTGGCGGTAATCGGCATCCGCATTTTCCGGTATTTCGCAGGAAAGGGTCAGCGTTGTGTTGGCTGAGTAGGAAAAGTGCAGAAATTTCAGTGGCAGAAGGCCGCAGACGATACCAAAGGCAAGAACCACAAGAAGAAACTTCACACGGTTTCGCTTGAAAAAGTGCATGATTTCTGAAAAGCTGATAAACAGTTCCATTGGAGAACCTCCTATTAATTTCCCTGATTTGCAGCGCCCGCAAAATCAAGCACGCGCTTCATAATAATTTTCCAGTCGTAATGATCTTTGGCAAACTGCCGTTCTTTTGCCGGAAGGTCTGCGTCACTGCGGCAGTTTTCCACAAATTGAACGACATCCTCTATCTGAACCGGGGAAGCGTCATTTGGTATTTTAAGCGTAAACGGCGCATCTGCCGGAAGAGTATCCTCATAAGCATAAACAAATGGGATTCCCGCCGCACAGTATTCACGCGACTTGAGCGGCGA
>JAEZFF010000121.1 GCA_023417635.1 Bacillota bacterium
TCAACAAGTTCTTTTGCAAGGTCTGTCTTCATAACATTGATAAACTTGCTGTTCACCAAGTCGTCAATCTGCAGGTCAAAGGTTACGGTAACAATGCTTTCGCTTCCAGTTAAGTATCTTTCCTTGAACTGATCGTTTCCCTGGATTTCAAAAGACTGCGGCGGTGAAATATTAACCGTGCGGTTTAGGAACTGGGAAAGCGCCGTTGCCGCAGCTCCCATCATCTGGTTCATAACCTCGCACACCGCACCGAGGTTCATCTCGTCAAGGACAAACTCCTCATCCTTAAAGTCTTTCTGCAACAGCAGTCCGACGATTGTTTTAATATCGTCACGTTTTAGGATTAAGAGATTTTTGCCCGAAAGGCCCTCAACATACTGGATTTCAACGCCAATAGCCGGCTCATACAGGTGAATGTCGAAGTCTTCCGTTTTTACGAGTTCAACATGCGGGGTTGTAATATTAACCGGCTTCCCCAGCAGCTGCGAAACCGAAGTGGCCGACGAGCCGAGGCTGATGTTCAGGATTTCTCCAATGGCATCCATCTCCATCTCAGTTAGGGCTGCCTTTTTTTCATTCGCATCTGCAGTTTCTGCTGCCACCGTCTCTTTCGTCTCCTTTGATTCCAATGAAATCACCTTTTTCCAATTTATTATTGAAGTACTTTATCTATTTTTACCGCATAATGCTTGTTTTGGGTTCCAATCGTTCCCTTGAACCACTCAAGCTTTTCCACTTTAACCGTGGTGCTGCCTGGCTGTACTTTGGTATCCAGCGGAATAATGTCGCCCGGCTTCAGTACAATCAAATCCTGCAGCGGAACCTGTGCGCCGCCCAGTATAGCTGAAACCGCAAGCTGTGTGTCACCCAGCTGCTCCAAAATATTCTCCCGGTTTTCCTTCTCTGCTACGGGGTCCGTCTTTTTATTGGCTTTAATAAACTTTTCGCCAAAGCTTTTGAAGATTTCCTCAAGTGAAATAGCAGGGAGGCAGATGTTCAGGTTGCCATGCAGGTCATTCAGCGTAATGTCAAGCACTACAATCGCGGCGGACTCATCTGGCTGTACGAACTGAATCATCTGTGGGTTTGTTTCAATGGAATCCATACTGAACGAAAGGTCAAAGTAGTTAATCCATGCATCTTTCATTAATCCTGCGAACTGTTTAAATAGATAATCCAAAAGGGAGAGTTCAATTTCCGTATAGTCACGGTCAACCGCATACCCGGAGCCGTCACCTCCAAGCAGCTTGTCAAGAATACAAAAAGAAATCGGCCGTGACATTTCCAGCATAATCTGCTTATCTTCTACATTATAAGTTTTGCTGTGCAGACCCATGAGAGAAATCAAGACGGAATCATTCAGCGCGTTGCTGAACTCGCGGTATTCTTCCTCTTCTATCTGCAGTATCTCTACCTGGCAGGCAATGCGAAGCTGACCGGAAAGATAAAGTGACAGCAGACGGGCAAAACTGTCAAAAACATTCTGAAGGAGGCGCATTTGCTCCCTCGTGAACTTTTTTGGCGAAAGAAAGTCATACTCTTTTATTTTCTGCTCTTCCGACTGTTTCTCTATTTCGCTGATGTCGGCATTTCCGCTCTGCAGGCTGCCAAGAAGTTCATCGATTTGCTTCTGTGATAAAACTTCTGCCATGCGTACCACCATTCTCCGCACAAATCATAAACAAACTTAGTCGATAATTTATGAAAAGCATACGGGCCGGTGCGGAAGGTCCGCTGCGTATTTTCCATTTTAGGGTGCCTTGCTTGTTACAGAAGAACTTGCCGGAGTGCTGCTGCCAGCAGAAGCACTGGAAGATGAGCCAGAAGAATTGTTTATAGTATTATAGATTTTTTGAAGTTCGTCCTGCGACTTCCCAACTTTGGAAATATAGATTTCCACCCTGCGGTTCTTAGCACGGGTAGCCTCTGTACCATCGTCTTTTACAAACGGCCGGTACTCGCCATAACCTTCGCTGACCATTTTTTCCCCGCCGATTATTCTTTTAGACTGTACATACAGCAGTACGTTTTTAGCACGGTCCGACGAGAGTCCGCGGTCAAATGCCTGGCGTTCTGTTGTATTCGTCGCGGAAACCTTTGCCGTATGTCCGTAAAACCTTACTTCGCCAATTTGGTTCGGTATGCCGGACATGGCGTCGCACAAAACGTCCAATAACTTCTTTCCCTGCGTTCCAACTTCTGCACTGTCGCCGCTGAAGAAAATACTGTTTCGGAACGACAAAAAAGTGTAGCCATCCCCTTTATAAACTCCTACCTGGGTTTGAAGATGATTCTTTACAATATAATTTTTAAAATAGGGGTAAAGGTCGTCAAAATTTGCCACCTTATCTATATCTTTCCCTGCACCTGATGAAGGTGATGAAGCTGACGAAGCTTTTGCACTGGAAGATGACGCCGCCTGCGGCAGTTTCAGCTTGTTTATATCAACAGCGGCTAAGGAAGACGGTGGAGTCCCGTTTTTTACTTGAAGTGCGCTGACAAGTTTTTTCCACTTCTCCGCATTCATTGTCGTCATTGAGAACAGAAGCACAAAGAATGTCAGCAGCAGCGTCACCATATCGGAATATGTATCGAGCCAGTTTGCGCACTGCGATGAGTTTTTCTTTTTTTTTCGCATTGTTCCGCCTTCTTCATAAATTACTGACAGGAAAGACTACTTGTTTGCCGGAGTGCTGGCTTTTTCGCTTCCGGCAGGTTCCTCTCCGCGTTTCTTTTCACAGAGGAAAGCTTTTAAGTTCTCTTCAATCTGCTTCGGGTTTTCGCCGGCCTGTATGGCAAGCACACCCTGCGCAACAATTTCTTTGCAAAGCATCTCTTCATCATGGCGCATATGCAGTTTGTTGCCGATTGGCACCAAAATCAGGTTGGCAAGGAGTGAGCCGTAAAACGTTGTGATCAGTGCTGTAGACATCCCCTGTGCCAAAGCGTTAGTGCCTTCCTTGGAATCCATGTTTAGGTTTGCAAGCATGTTAATCAGGCCAATCAGCGTGCCAATCATACCGAAAGCCGGGGCAAAGGAAGAAGACTTCTCATAAAATCCCCACCCGGCGGAATGGCGCTCATCCAGGTTATTTAGCTCATTGTCTAAAATCTCTTTTACTTTTTCGGGGTTAATAGCATCCACAATCAGCAAAATACTCTGTTTCAGAAAGGTGTCTGACGTTTCATTGGCCTTTTCTTCCAAAGAAAGCAGGCCCTTTTTACGCGCTTCCTGTGCAAAGTCTACAATCTGCGCAATATATTGTTTCGGGTCATATGGATTTTTCTTTAATGTTATTTTAATCTGAGATGGGATATTTTTGAAGAAATTAATTGGGAATGCAATCAGCATCGAAGCAAAAGTACCGCCAAATGTAATTGCCATGCTGGAAGGATCGATAAATGCCTTCATTGCGCCCGGGGTAGTGAATCCAGTTGTAATACCGAAATAAATTAGTACAAGACCCGCTATGAGTCCTATTAACCCTGTAAAGTCCATTATGACACTTCCTTGCCGGATTTTTTATTCTGCAGACTGCTCTTCCTGTTCCTGCGGCGCAATCAGATGCTTGAAAATGCGGCGCTGGTAGTCAACAATCTGTTTTGCAATGTCTTCGCGGCTTTCCTTTACCAGGTAGTACCGGCCGTTTGTAAGAGATATTTTTGTTTCCGGAATATTTTCAATAATCTCAATCAGCTGCTCATTGAGTGAAAAAGGAATCCCGTTCAGTTGAGTCAATGTAATCATAATAACTCTTCCCCTTTAAATCGCCGGGCCCGCCCCGGCGTGCCGGTGCCGGGAGGAAAACCGGTAATCCGATTCTAAAATTACTTCATGTTTACAAGGGTCTGGTACATTTCGTCCGATACGGAAATAATTTTGGTGTTGGCCTGGTAGCCCCTTTCATACATAATCATGTTTGAAAACTCGGTCGCAAGGTCAACGTTGGAACCTTCCAGCGCGCCGGAATCCAGTTTGCCGGTTGCATCAGCCTGAGGGTCAGAATAGCTTGGGTCACCGGAGTTTACTGTGGCCTTGTAATAGCCATCTCCTTTTTGTTCAAGGCCAGCTGTATTTGCAAAGTTTGCCAAGCCAATCTGGCCTATTTTAATTGATTTGCCGTCGTATTCAGCGGTAACCATACCATCGCTGCCAATAGCAACTGACTTAATTTTGCCCTTTTTCGGGTTGAATTTAATGAGGGAAAGCTTCCTGGTGGAAGCATAAACTCCCGGCGTTGTATCTGCTGTGGTGTCTAGGTCCTTGCCGTCAGGATCAAACTGGCGGCCAAGGACATAGCAGCCGTTGCTGTCGGTCAAATAACCGTTGCAGTCGAAATTCAGGCAGCCCAGACGCGTATATTTTACCGAGTCGTTGCTCGTCATGGTAGAAGCTTTCGTCGGAAGGATTTTTGCATTATCATCAGCCCCATCGGTCACAGGGCCATCAGCAACAGCGAAATAGCCTTCCCCGTCTATGTAAACATCTCCGGATCTGCCTGTTGAATCAATGCCGCCTTTTGACATATCGACCGCAACACTGGCGGCGACGGAGCCATAGCCGATCTGAGACGGGTTTACGCCTGCAGAACCAGTTGCTGTTTTACCTGCGGAAGCGCTTTGAATTTCCTGGTACATGGTGTCGCGAAAGGTCGTGGCGCCGCTCTTAAAGGCACGGGTATCTACGTTGGAGATATTGTTACCGATAACGTCAACGGCTGTCTGGTGTGCTTTCAGGCCTGCAATCGCGGACGACATACATCTCATCATAATGAATCTAGTCTCCCTTTCATAATAAGAGCCGAACGGGCTTCTCTGTCGGTCAAAGCCCGGATAACCTCCCCGAAAGGTCCGGTTATAAAATTACGGCTCCATCGATATTTGTAAAAATATTGTCTTTCATTTCCCCGCCGTTCATGGTAGTGACAACAGTACGGTTTGGAATGTTCACGATAAAAGCCGCGTTTCCGTTCAGCATGAGTGCTTCAGTTACCCCTTTGCGTTCCGCTTTCTGCACGGCGTCGCTCATTTTCTCCATCAGCTGCGGCGAAACCGAAATCTGCCTGGAATCAAGCCGTTCCATGGCGTGCTTTGAAAACGTAAGGTCTGTGCTGCTTTGCTGTATGGCTTTCTGCAGCATCTGGTTGAAAGGTATTTTAGAGCCTTCCGCCTTCTGAGCGGCTGGAACCGAACCTGCCTGCTGCGGCGTATAGACTGGGGAAATCAATGCGGAATAGTTTTTCTGGAACTGGATGTCATCCATTCTCAGTTCACCGCCTTTGGTCAGAGTATTGCTGCTTTCGCAACCTTAGAGGTGCTTTCAGTGGAAGGCTCCTTGCCGCCCCCTGACGCTGGATCTGTATTTAACGCATGAAGTCCATGAACTTCAGCCACATCCGAAAGGTTAAAAATCCTGTCGCCTATCTGGATCGTGCAGTCACCGGTCTCTTGGTTTAAAATAGCTTTGCTTACGGTGCCTGATACCGTTGTATCTTTGCCGGTGTCTGGGTCCATTTTCTTAACAACAACGTCATCCCCCACGAGTGCCGCGCCATATTCGCAGGTAGACTGTGTTGTCAGTTTATTCATGGACTGAATGGCTGTAAAAAGCGTCATTTCGGTCACATACTGCGATGTGTCGGTAGAAGAAGAGGAAACGCTCTGGTTTTTCATCTGAGCCGCCATAATTTTCAGGAAGCTCTGCATATTCAAAGTCTTGTTTTTCTGAACCGTTGTAGGAGCTTTATTGACATTTTGCGCTGGGTCTGACGGATTAATAGGATTTGCTGGCATTCTGCTGCCTCCTTTTAAAAAGTCTATTCTGTTATGCGCTTATGCCGGTCTGCTTCAGAATCGAGAGAAAATCATCCGTGTTGATATTTCCCGCGCCGGTAGAATTCGCCCAATGGGTCTGCTGTTCTTCCATCTGCTGGCGGGCATTCTGCTCTGCGTAACCGTTTTGCTGCTGTGCAAACTGCTGCTGTGCCGGCTGATCTGGAACCGCCACCTGCACGCTGCTGTGGTTTGTCGTGTCCTGCAGCATAGAGCGGATTTCGCCGGAATTAGAAGCGAGAAGGCTCTGCGTCTTTGGGTTGGATGCCGCAAGTTCTACGGTCAGCATTCCGCCTTCAGAAACCAGCTTAACGGAAACCTTGCCGAGTGACTGTGGGTAAAGGTCAACCTGAAGCTGCTGTTTTCCATTTTTCAGGCCCTGTACAACCGCTTCGGAAATCTGGTGTGCTACAGGAACCTTTTCCGCAACGGGAGCATTGGAAACCTTAATGACCACATGGCCGTCTGTGTAAAGATTAGAAAGCTGTGCTGCTTTGAAAGCATCTGGAGAAGAATCTTCTTTTCTGCCGGTATTCGTTTCTGCAGTCTGTGAAACGACTTTTACCGGAACATTTTCAGCTTTGGATTTCTCGGTTACAATTTGTGCAGGATAGGCTTCCAATGGCTGCTTTTCCTGTACTGCGGGTGAACTTTCCGCTACGGCTGCTTCACTGCCATCAGCGCGTAGAGCCTGCGGCTTCGCGGTTTCAACCGCTGCTGTTTTGGGGGCTGCATTCTGCTGAAGCACAAGCGGTTGAGCCGTTTTTTCTGCCGGTATCGGTTTCGACGCTGTGGGCTGCATCGGCTGTGCTTCTGACTGTAAAACTGTTTTCGCCTGCGCCGGAACTGCCGCCTGCTGAACCGGTTTTGCCTTGGAAAGATCCGCTGCCGTAATTAGCTGTGAAACATTGCCCTTAGCTAAAGCCGGAACCGCCTGCTGCTTCTGTACTTTGCCGGAGTCTGCCGAAAGAGAAACGGAAAGCTCGCTGGATGCGGCTGCCGCTTTCAGCTGAACCTGCGGTGGAAGCACATCTGCCACTTGAGTGTTTGGCTGAACAAGGGTCACTGCATCTTTCAGCGGATCTTTCTGATCCTTCGGCCGGCCTTCTTTTTCGGGAGGCGCCTTTTCTGTAGAATCGCCTGATTCGGTTGGAGCCGTCTTTTGGGAAGCTGCCTGCAGTAAAGCCTGAAAACTGTCGGTTTTCTGAGTATCAGCAGAAGCTGCTTTGGGTTTTGATGAAATCGGCTGCCCGGTTTCTATCTGTATTTTCTGTATCACTGTCTGTCACCTCTTTTCACCTTGGATTCTATCTAAAATGGAATTAGACAGCTAAAAAAATGAAGGGTCAGCTTGCTGCGGCGCTTGCGTGGCTCACAAACTCTTCCAGGAAGGTTTCCTGCTCTTTTCGCTCCTGGGTCCTGTATGCCGTTACCTGTTTGTCCTTCAGCCGCTCCAGCCCAGAAATATCACTTTTCATCTGAACTACCTCTTTTTGTTTTGCGGCAATGGCTTCCTGCATTTTGCGCTCATCCTGTTTTAAATCTTCAATCTTATGGTTCAGCACCCTAAGGTAACCTTTATATACGGCGATTTGATGGGGAGCCACCAGACCACCGTTCATCCTGTCAATCAGGCCTTGATCGGTATTTTCAAATTCATGGTTTGCCGCGTTGATGTTTGCCTCAATTTCGCGGTGCTGCATCTGTAGGCGGGTAAGCTCACTTTTCAGTAAGCCGAGAATCTGCTGCTTGTAATCGAGTACTTTTTGAAGAGAGAAACTGAATTTTTTCATATTCTTAAATCTCTTTCATTAATTCTTCTGTTTTTTCAGCCGTGAAGGTTTCATCCACCTTCTGAGTCAGGAAAGAATTGATTTTATCAACTTTGGCAACTGCTTCGTCCAACCGCCGGTTCATACCTTGTTTATAAGCGCCAATTGAAATCAAGTCGTAGTTTTGGTAATAAGTAGAAAGCAAATCGCGTATTTTAGCCGCCTGAGCCTTATGCTCCGGGGAAACGATGTCGTCCATCAGTCTTGAAATGCTTGCGTTAATGTCAATGGCAGGGTAATGGTTCTGTGTTGCCAGCTTGCGGGAAAGTACAATGTGGCCATCCAAAATACCGCGGACGGTATCGGCAATCGGCTCATTGGTGTCGTCGCCCTCCACAAGCACAGTGTAAATGCCGGTAATAGAACCATTTTTGAAATTCCCGCTGCGTTCCAGCAGCTTTGGAAGTTCCGCATAAATGGAAGGCGTGTAGCCACGCGCTATGGGAGGTTCACCAATGGAAAGCCCAATTTCACGCTCTGCCATGGCAAAACGTGTCAGGGAATCCATCATGAGTAAAACATCTTTGCCCTGGTCGCGGAAATACTCTGCAACGGCTGTAGCAACCGAAGGGCACTTGGCGCGGAACATGGCTGGCTGATCGGAAGTTGCTATCACCAGAACAGTTCGGGCTAGCCCTTCCTTGCCAAGATCTTTTTCGATGAATTCCTTAACTTCTCTGCCTCTTTCGCCCACAAGCGCTATGACGTTCACATCGGACTGAACGTGTTTTGCAATCATGCCCATCAGCGTACTTTTTCCAACGCCGCTTCCGGCAAAGATGCCCATTCTCTGCCCTTTGCCTATCGTCAGCATCCCGTCTATAGCTTTGATGCCATAGCTGAGCGGCTCGGTGATACGCGGGCGTTCCAGCGGATTGGTATAACTTGCATCAATATCGTAAAACTGAGTCGGATGAAACGGTGCGAGGCCATCCATTGGGTGGCCCATAGCGTCGATTGTCCTGCCTACCAGAAAGTCGCCAACCGGTACGCGCAGCTTGTGCTCTGTGTTTTCCACAATACTGCCCAGGCCAATGCCTTTTACATCGCCGTAAGCCATCAGCAAAAGGTTGCCTTCTTTAAAACCAACGACCTCTGCAGTGATTTTTGCGTCACTACCCGAGCCAATCGTGCAGATGTCGCCGATTTTGCCCGGGAGACCAGCAACTTCAATCATCATGCCGGTGACATTTTTTACTTTTCCTTTATAGCTGAGCGGGTTGATTCTGTCTACGGCCTTGCACGCTTCCTGCAAATCCACCATGATGGCTGTTTTCACCGCCTTTTGTTACTGCTGTGTTTTCTTTATTTTCACTGCTTCGGCAATTCCTTTTTGCAGCTTGGAAATTTGGCTGTCTGCTCCGGCATCTACCACCTGGTCCGGCATTTCTATCACACAGTCTGTGTTGCTCATGTCAGCGGAAGCGATTACCTTGACGCTGCTCGAAATATCCTGCAGGTCTTTTATAATGCTGCTGTCTGCCTTCATTAAGACGCTTGCCGTTTCATTGGAAACAAAAATGCGAATCCATTCCTGGCTGCGGTACTCTTCCATAACGGAAAGAATCATATCGTGCATGGCATGCTCATTGGTTTTTAGTTCCTGCCTGAGAACTGCCTTAGCCATCGAAGCCGCAAGATTCACAAGGCCATCCTCAAATTTTTCAAGGATACCATCTTTCGACTTCTCAACCGACTCAATCATCAGGCTTAGTTCATCAAGGGAGCGGCGGCTTGCCGCGTCCGCTTTTTCTCTGCCGCTTTCCACGCCTTCCTTATAACCGGCGTCATAGCCTTCCCTTTTCCCTTCCCGGGAGCCTTTGGCATAACCATCAGTGTAAGCCCGCTGCTTTACTTCAGTTGCCTCATTCCGTATGTCCTCGCGTGCTTCCTTCATGGTCTTTTCGCTGTATGCCTGTGCGGAATTTATAATTTCTTTGGCCTTCAGGAAAGCCTGTTCCAAAGCCTGTTTCGGCTGGTTTGGCTGCGTAAGGTCCGCCTGCGGCTGCTCCGTTTTCTCCGCCTGCGATGGAATAAACTCACTGACTGTTTTCCCATCGGCGGAAATCTGCGGCTCAAGGTTGGTATATCGGTAGTTGGAAACTGCAGCCGTGTATTCGCCGGAACGGATAATCCTACTCAATGATCTCATCCTTTCCGCCCTTCGAAATTACAAGCTCGCCTTCACTTTCAAGGCGCCGAATCACACCAACAATTCTCTGCTGGGCTTCTTCAACATCCTTAAGACGTACATTATGCGTATATTCGAGGTCGGATTTGACCGTATCTGCTGAACGTGTGGACATATTTTTGAATATGATTTCTTGAACATCTTTATTCGCACCCTTCAGGGCAAACACAAGGTCTTTGGAATCCACTTCGCGCAGGAAACGCTGAATGGACATATCGTCCAGACCAATGATGTCTTCGAACACGAACATCTTTTTGCGGATTTCTTCCGAAAGTTCCGAATCCTTGCGGTTCAGTTCGTCGAAGATGTTCTTTTCCGCCGTGCGGTCCATGTTGTTCATCACATCAGCTGCATAATCGATGCCGCCAAATGTTGTAAATTCTGTGTCGAACATATTGGAGAATTTATTTGAAAGGTTGTCTTCCACAATTTTGATAACCTCCGGTGAAGTACGGTCCATAGTTGCAATGCGCTGCACAACATCCACCTGCTTGTCTGGCGGAAGTTCAGCAATGACTGTGGCAGCCTGGTCCGGCCGTGTGTACGAAAGAATCAGCGCTATGGTCTGCGGATGCTCATTCTGGATGGTAGTCAGCAGGTTCTTATAGTCCGCCTTGCGCAGGAACTCAAAAGCTTTTTGATTAATGGACTTGGTGACGCGCTCCAGCAGGGAATTTGCCTCCTGCTCGCCATATGCTTTTTCCAGGACGTTTCGGGCATACTCCACACCGCCGTCAGTAACGACTTTCTGCGTCAGGCAAAGCTGGTAGAAATCGTTGAGAATCGTATCCATCTGGTCGCTTGGCACATTGGAAGTGCGGGCGACCTCATAAGTGAGCTGTTCCAGCTCGTCTTCGCGCAGGTATTTGTAAATCTGAGAAGCCGTGTCGGCGCCAAGGGCAATTACTACCGCTGCCGCTTTCTGCGGCCCAGTTATTTTCGGCGGTTGAAGCTCACTCATGCTTGATTTCGTCTCCTCTCAACCAACTGCGGAGCAGCTGAGCGGCAATTTCCGGATTCTTGGAGGAGAAATCCTGAAGCTGGTTCTTAATCTGTTCCTCTTTGTCGCTGCCTGCACTGCGCATTTCCTCAATCGAAGGCACTGGTTCTTTTTCCACCTGCTCTGCACCTTCTCCTGCCTCTTCGCCTTCCGGCATTTTCTCGGCATTTTCGGCAGCAACTTCTTCCGGCGAAAGCTGCTGCAGGTTTGCAAGCATCTCTGCCCTTCTGGCTTTCCTCTTCTTAGCGGAAAGCAGAACAATTAACAGAATCAGCAAAATCAGCGCGCCCGCAGCAATTAGGATAATTGGGTTATTTAACAGTATTTGCGGAAGCCCATTTGCCTGTACGTTATTTGCCTGCGACGAAGCTACTGCCGATGGCATTGTGGCCATAATGGCTACTTTGCTCTGGTCGACCGCAGCAGCATTGGCAATCAGTGCGGTCAAATCCTGTTTTTTGGCATCCGTCATCCCATTTGTTGTAATCACAGCCGCCAC
>JAEZFF010000122.1 GCA_023417635.1 Bacillota bacterium
GCCAAACTGAATCGAGATGTTTTGAATATCAAGCAGCGGCATGAGTATCGCCCTCCTTGCTGCCGGATTTGCGGATAAATTCCACAAGGCGTGAAACCCGAATGTTCTTGACGCGCAGGATCATAATAACTATCAGCAGCAGTGGGTAAACGACCATGCGGTAGTTGCCAAGGAAGCGAAGCACTTCCGGCAGCAGAGTCAGGATGCTGGTTGAAGCAATGCAGCCCGCAAAGCCGCCGGTTCCGCCGAGAACGACGTAGATTACAAGGTCAATGGATTTAAAGTAGTTGAACTGCGTCGGTTCAATGAACATCATCAGGAAGGCATACAGCCCGCCGGCCAGTCCTGCAAAGAAAGCGCCTATGGTGAAAGCCATTACTTTGTAGCGTGTTGTGTTAATGCCCATGGCCTCGGCTGCAATTTCATCTTCCCGTACGGAAATCATGGCGCGGCCCTGACGGGATTTTACCACATGGCGCAGGACAATAATGGTGAATACCATAGAGAAGAACACCCATGCGAATGTCGTTTCGCCCGGAATACCCGTCATGCCCTGCGCTCCGCCGAACTGTGGGATGTTCTGAATCAGAACCATAATAATCTGGCAGAAGCCAAGCGTTGTAATGGCGAGGTAATCGCCTTTCAGCCGGAGTGTTGGAAGGCCAATCAAAAAACCAAACAGTGCGGCAACAATACTGCCTAGAATCAGTGCTGGAAAAAACGGTACGCCAGCCCGGTTAAAAGCCGCCGCGGCATATGCGCCGATTGCCATAAAGGCCGAGTGGCCAAGGGTAAGCTGGCCGGTGAAGTTAATAATCAGGTTTGCACTCAGCGCAAGAATAATATTGATGCAGATCATCATCAGAATCCGCTGGTAGTAAGCGTTGATAGCGCCGGTGGACATCAGCAGGGTGAAAAGAAGGAATACTGCGACGGAAGCGGCCAGAAAAACAATAATTTTTTTCAAATAGCGATTTATTTCTGCTTTCATTTCCGCCACCTACACTTTCACGCTGGCTTTTTTGCCGAGCAGTCCGCTTGGTTTAATAATCAGAATGATAATCAGGATAATAAATCCGATAGCGCCGGAAAGCGGCGAATACCATGCAGTGACAAATGTTTCGATAATGCCGAGGAAAAGCCCGCCGAGGAAAGCACCCGGAATTAGCCCAATGCCTCCGAAAACGGCGGCGGTAAAAGCCTTTATACCCGGTTGGATGCCCATGTATGGGTCAATACTGCTGTACAGGATGCCAACAAGCACGCCCGCGGCGCCGGCGAGGGCGGAACCAATGGCAAATGTGGCGGAAATTGTTGCGTTTACGTTGATTCCCATGAGAGCGGCAGCGTCTTTGTCCGCAGAAGTTGCGCGCATTGCCTTGCCGATTTTTGTGCGGTAAATTACAACTTGCAGCAGAATCATCAGCAGAAGCGACGTGCCGAGAATGATAAGGTGCAGGGAGTCAGTATGTACCGGGCCAAGCGCAATATTTTTCTGCTGAAGGATGTCATGCGGGTAGCTGCGTGGGTCACCGCCAAAAATGCAGTTAAAGCCATTTTCAAGCAGGAGCGATACGCCCATAGCTGTTATGAGCAGTGAAATGCTGGAAGCTTTCCGCAGCGGTTTATAAGCGACCCGCTCAACCAGGACTCCCGCAGCGGCTGAGCCGGCCATGGCAAGAATCATTGTCGGAATAAATGGCAGGTGAAGGCTGGTTGCGGCAAAAAAGCCAATATAGGCGCCAACCATGTAAATATCGCAGTGCGCAAAGTTGATTAGGCCAATAATGCCATAGACCATTGTATAGCCGAGGGCAATCAGCGCATAAACGCTTCCCAGGGAAAGGCCGTTAATCAACTGCTGCAGAAATTCGACGAACGTCAACTTCTTTTCCTCCTCTGGCGTGCCGGGAAAGCTTGGGGGGAGCCTTTGAAAAGGTAGTTCCCCCGGTTTTCCGCTTAGGCCGAAATTTTCTTAAAGAATTTTTCTTTCCCTCCGTCTGTCTTAATAATAACGGCAGACTTTACGGCGTTGCGGTCGCTGTCAAACTTAATATGGCCGCAGACGACGGTGCCGTCATAAGACTTCATAGCCGATTTTATAGCATTGCCGTCGGTAGAACCGGCCTTTTTAATGCTTTCAAGCAGAACCTTTCCAGCGTCGTAGGTCAGTGCGGCAAATGCGTCAGGATTGCTGTTGAATTTAGCTTTATAGTCCGAAATGAACTGAGTGACTTCTTTTGAAGTATCATCGGAAGAGTAATGGTTTGAGAAGTAGGCGCCGTTTACCGAGTCGCCGCCAATAGTGAAGAGTTCCGGCGAGTCAAAGCCGTCGCCGCCGAGAAAGGTGGATTTCAGGCCGACGCTGCGCGCCTGCTTCATAATGATAGCAACAACGGAGTAATAGTCCGGCAGGAAAAGCACCTCCGGGTTTTTCGGCGAAATTTTTGTGAGCTGGGCGCTGAAATCCTTGTCGCCGGTGTTGTAAGTTTCCGTATCAACAATTTTCCCTGCAAAACTGCTCTTGAATGCTTCCGCAAGCCCTTTGGAGTAATCGTCGCCGTTGTTGTAAAGAACAGCAGCTGTTTTTGCCTTTAAATCTTCGCTTGCAAACTTTGCCATTACCTTGCCTTGGAACGGGTCGATAAAGCATGTGCGGAAAACACAGTCGCCTGCTTTAGTAATGTTTGCGTTTGTTCCGGTTCCGGTAATCATTGGGACGCCATACTTCTGACAAATCGGCGCAAGTGCATTTGCACAGGTGCTGGTAACGGGGCCGACAATCGCGGCGACTTTGTCGCTGTTAATGAGCTTTTGGCCGCCTGTAACGGCGGAAGCAGCTTTGCCTTCGTCATCGACGGAAATAATCTGGATTTTCTTCCCGTTGATTCCGCCTGCTTTGTTTGTCTGGTCTTCTAGCAGCTGTAAGCCCTTCTGGCTGGATTGGCCGTAAGAAGATGCACCGCCGGTCAGCGGGGTGACGAAACCAATTTTAATTGTGTCACCGGAAACGGCACCTTGACCGGATGCGGAGCCTGAGTTCCCGCTGCATCCGGCTACACTGGCCGCAAGTGCGAGGCTGAGGGCGCACGCTGTGATTTTTTTAAGCATAGTTACTTCCTCCTTGTTTTTGTAGAATTAGGAATTTAAATTAAGAGTGTGCAAGCTAATCAAGAGATTGCTTTGCACACTCTAGTGCATAATGCTAAGATATGCGATGCAATATTAACTTTCCGTAAAATATTAGTTGTTATTATAAACCCCGGTATACTTGGTGTCAATCGGATTGTTTTAACAATGTAAAGCAGTATATTGCAAAATTTTTATGACATTTTTCAAAAGACAGATTCATTTCGGCGGCCAAAATGGATTAAATATAGAAATGAAACAATAAATTCATAATCAGTTAAAAACTAATATGTAGATAGCAAATTGAAGCTACCAAGGTAAAACACCTTTTTCGTCTTGTCAAAGGTTCATGTAAAAGACAAAAATAGCTGATTCCAGAAAATGAGAAACTCCCGGAGCTGTTCAACTCCGGGAGTTTCTGGAATCGTCTATTTACTTTATTTCTCTTTTACAGCACGGTACAGACGGTTTACAGCCCCATCATATTGCTGAAAATGAGCGTCTTCCAGGCTATGTATCACAAAGTACTGTCCAAGCATCCGGTCCCATTCCTTGGTAGGCAGGTTCCACAGCAGAAGCCCATCGTCAACCAAATTATTTTCTACTACGGCAGCCTGCTCTTCTTTTAGCTCATCCGCAGAAAAATATGGGTTCAGTTTAATCAAAATCTTTCCGCCCATGCGCAGAATCCGGTGACATTCCCGCAGGGCAGACTGTGAATCTTCCGGGTAAAGATTGTCAAGAATATTTGAGAGAATAACGGCGTCCATGCTTTCTGCCGGAATCTTTTTCAGAAGTTCTGTACTGCCCTGATAAAAACTATATTGTTTCTCTGAAAATGCTTTTGCCCGCTTTTCAGCATCGCGGATTGCCTCTTTTGAAAAGTCGATGCCGGTATGCTTCTGTGTTCCAAACCGGCTGCAGAAAAACAGAAGCGTGCCGCAGCCGCAGCCAAAATCAAGAACCGACCGGCTGCCTTCGCAGAGCCACTTCAGCCCGGCTTCCAGCTCACTGCAGCCAAGGCTTTCTTTCACTGCACCGCTGCAGCTGCTTTCTGCAAAACAGCTGTTCCAGTAATTTTCATATTTCGAGTAGTCTTTTTCCATTTTGATTCTCCTTTTGCACGATGGCAAAGTTTTAGAGTCCCTTACAAAAAGAATAACGTACAAACACAGGAAAATAATGGTGGCATGTAATTTTGTGCGGAAGTGCAGCAGAAAGTGGGAATACGCCAAAACAGCAGAAACCGCATGGCGCTTTGAAGCTCCATGCGGCATTGGTTAAAGAATCAGCAAAAAGAGCTGTTGCCATTTTCCAGGTTCTGCACAGAAGTTTTAATTCGGCTTTCGGCTTCCTCACCGGTTTTTGAGTCTTCCACATAGCGGATAACGGATTTCTGCTTATCGTCGTTCATCAGGCTGAAGTTCCGCATTGCATCCGGGTGCATGGCAAGCGACATAGTAAGGCCAATGGGCATTTCGGATGCCGATTTGTTTTCCACAGCAATTCCTCCTTTTCTTTCCACCGCTCTCTTAGTATTTCCCAGGGAAAGCGTGTCATTCAGCGGTTATGGCCGTGAAAGCCGCCCTTGCATGCAGGAAAAGCATTTGGTATAATAGATTAGTTTCACAGAATATTAGAAAGTTTAGCCTTTTGCAGCCGGAAAGACACAAAATATAGGTATTATTAGGAATGGAGACTGTTTTAAATATGGCGAAAGTTACTCTGCTTGCTTATACCCCGGAACCGGAGAAAGTTGTCGCTTCAGCGGCAAAACTTTGTTATTCTTCCGCCGGCATCGAAAAAATACAGGGTGGGTTGACCGAAGAAAAAACATCTTCTTTTGTCAAAATGATTGCTCAGCTTGGACATGCGAGCACCATAGAGCATGTTTCCTTTACTTTTGGAATCGAAGGTGTTTCGCGCGCTTTTTTGGCACAGATTACGCGTCACCGCATTGCTTCCTACAGTGTAAAAAGCCAGCGGTATGTGAATGAATCAAAGTTCGAGTACGTTATTCCGCCCGAAATAGCCGCCATTCCGGAGGCAAAGGAAGAGTTCCTGCAGGCGATGGAAGAGGACAGGCGTCATTACGAGAACATTTCGCACCTCCTTACCGAAAAGCATCAGCGGGAATTAATAGAGTCTGGCAAAGATGAAAAAACCGCTGCCCGTACGGCGGGCAAAATGTCCAATGAAGATGCGCG
>JAEZFF010000124.1 GCA_023417635.1 Bacillota bacterium
ATTTGGCGGGCAAGTTCTTGAGCGCTGCGGAGCATGAATTCCCAGTCTATCATATTCAGACAAGGCGTTTTAAATTTCCGGGCGAAAATGCGTGAAAAAGAAAATGCCGAAAAGCCCCATCAATCAAGGCTTTTCGGCATTCTTCTGGTGTCCTCGGGCGGATTCGAACCGCCGGCCTACCGCTTAGGAGGCGGTCGCTCTATCCAACTGAGCTACGAAGACAAAGATAGGTTTGTTCCGGACTAAACCGGAACAGGCACCTGTCCATTATAAAATATCGGCGCTGTTTTGTCAATTACGGAATACGCAGAAAAGGCGAAGCAATCTGTGCTTCGCCCTTTTTCAAAGCTTACCGCTTTTTCGCGGAAGAGGAGAAAATTTTCTGCAATGTTGCAGGGTCTGCTATGCCGGTTGACGGAAGCCCGTTCAAGTACTGAAAGTCTTTGACCGCCTGTTCGGTTCCATCTGCGAAAAGCCCGCTTGGCTTTACAAACATATAGCCAAGCTGGAGCAGCCTGTTCTGCATCTTCAGCACATCGTCGTTCTTCATACCGGTGCGAAGAGTCTGGTTGGTATTGATGGGGCTTGAAGAAGTGGACGAAGACGAAGAGGCATTCGCGGAAGAAGAAGAGGTGTTTGGCGAAGTCCCGTCGGAAACAGTGCCCTGCAAAAGCTGCGGGTACGCTGTTCCAGCCATAAAACTGACGGCGTTTACCATTTGCTCCCCCTGAAGGGTCATCATGTTGGGATCCATTTCATAGACCCGCTTGTTCTTTACAGCGGAAAGCCTGGCGTACTGCGGCGACTCCATAATGCTGGACCTCAGTCCCCTTGCGCAGAAAATGTAAGTAGGGTTTGCAATCAGCATATCCGACACAGAGTATTTGCCTTCCATGGTGCTGTCGGCTATATTCTGAAGACCTGCGGCTTTCACAAGGCTGCCCGCAATGGTATCGCCCGTAGCAGCATGGCCTTTTATGTCATATAGGTAAACGGCAGTAGGCAGAGTTACTTTCTGTGGGGCAGAACGTGTAATATCGTCAATGGTTTCAAAAATGCCATTCGCAATAGCCTTGCCCTTTTTATAGCCGGTTACGGCGCCCTTTATGGCGGAACCTACCTGAGAATACAGGCGCAGCAAATCGGAGCGTGAGGTAGCCGGAGCAAGGGTCACTACGGTAAGCCCTGCCTTTTCCAAGGCGGATTTCTGTTCGGCTTTCAGAGAAGGATCCGCAAGGACAAGGTTAGCGCCGTTGCTTTTGATTTTATCAGCGTCATTTGCGGTTACATTTGGCAGGGCCGAAAGATCCGCCTGTGTGCAGTCTGCACTTTTTGCCTTCAGGTTAATCTCGTACCCGAGTGCCAGCACAACATCAGCCGCATTGGGTGAAAGCACCGCGGTTCCGGTCGGCGCGCTGCCAATGGTTACATTGTTAATTGTCACCGGAAAATCGTTGGCTCCCGCTCCGGAAGAAATGTCATTTTTATGTCCGCATCCCGCGAGGAATGCAAAAGAAACTGTTAGTGCGATACACAGCAGAACTGCTGTACATTTTTTAATCATGGTATTCTCCTTTTTGCTGAAAAGGGCAGGACTCCCGCCCCTTCTGAAAGCAAACATAAGTCTGTTTTGTAAGTGCCCAAACTTTACCCTTTGGCAGCTGCAGAAATTGTTTTGGACTTTTTTGACCCTGATTACGACATTCAGCATCTCCATTTTTCACATGATTGACTATATTTTACGCTGAACGCGTATATTCTGTCAAGTTTCGTTCCGTGTTTACTTGCGGAACCTTTTGTAATTTGATACTATAATGGTGGAAGGATTGTGGATAATATGAAATTACGGAAAATAGCCATATTAAGCCTTGCTGCAGGGCTTTTGTTCTTTACATCTGCCTGTACCAATCAGCCCGACGCTGGAGTTCTGGTGCATGAGGCGCAGTCGGATTCCGCCAAAATGAAAAGCTGCAGTGCTTCTATGGAAAACACTCTGATTTTTAAAGCAGACAATTCGCAGCACAGTTATCACTCTACGAATCAGCTGGATTTTCATGCCAGCCCGTTTGCGGTAAAGTCGCTGCAGACTTCTCAGAATGACAGTGCCTCCGATAAAAGTGAGAACTACACCGTTACCGAAAATGGCCAGATAGATTTTTACTGTAAAAGTGCTTCCGGGTGGCAGAAGACCAGCCCTGGAAACATGGACACTTCACCAGCCGCGCAGATTGAAATTCTTCATTTACTGGATAATGTGAAAGACCAGAAATATGTGCGTGACACAGAAATTGACTCGCAGAAAGTCCATAAAATTGAGCTGACTTTAAAAAGTGAAGTGCTCCGTCCTTTTGTCGAAAATATTGTAACGGCCTCCGGCATTGGGGGAGATTCTAAAACTATCGTTCAAACCTTGCTGGACAGCGCTCCGCCAGTCTATGGCTATTGCTATATCAATACGGAGAACGGAAAACTGGTACAGATGGAAATGGATGCTGCCGACGCAGTAAACCAGATATTCCAGAACATAGACGGAAACACCGTAAAAATAACTGTCTCGAAGTGCAGCCTTTCCGGTACGCTTTCCAAGATCGATTCAGCGCCGGGGGTGACGCTTCCCGCGGAAGCAAAATCCGCTTCTTCCGTGCAGGCGCAAGGCTGATTCTGGGTTTCGCCCCCTGAAAGCTTGACTTTTTTCTATTCCTCGGTATATAATATCAAGGTACGTCGGCTCAAATAAAAGCCGGCTTTTGGAAGCGTATCGAAGTGGTCATAACGGGCCTGACTCGAAATCAGGTGAACCGCAAGGTTCCGTGGGTTCGAATCCCACCGCTTCCGCCAAAAAAAGAAGGATGGTACTGTGAAGAGCTGTGCTGTCCTTTTTCCATCTGTTAAAGGGGGATTCGAAGGGGGAGCGATACTGAATGACGTGCCAGTGGCACGTCAGAGTCGCGACCGACCAAGGCACGGAGCGCGCCGCAAATCGAATCCCACCGCTTCCGCCAAAAAAATTCATGTATCATGTATTAGGACAAATTGGCCTATGAACTTTCTGCTACACTTGGCTTGGACTATATTTTGCTTAGCCTATAGGAGGTTATATGGAACATAATTGTGCATTCCAAGACGGACATATGAAATTTAGGTACAGAGCAGCGGCGGTAATCATTGAGAACGAAAACGTATTAATGGTTACATCGGATACTTCCGATTATTATTATTCGATTGGAGGCGCTGTACATTTAGGAGAAAAAGCGGAAGAAGCGGCATTGCGTGAAGTCTTTGAAGAAGCTGGTATTCAATGCGAGATAGAGCGTTTGCTGTTTATTCATGAAAACTTTTTCATTGAAAATGGTTTTGAAAATCATGAAATTTCTTTTTACTTTCTGATGAAGCCAGTGGATTGTAAGTCTGTTAAGCCAGAGAGCAATTCCTGTGGCTATAATGAATATTTGCATTGGATTCCCATTAAAGATTTAGCAAACTACAAAGCCTTCCCATCTTTTTTCAAGAACGAATTGCCGAACATCTCCAATGCCGTTAAACATATCGTCACGGATGAAAGAGAACCGGCATTTAGCTTGAGTCAATAACATAATAAAAAGCAGAGGATGGTACAGGGGGAAACTGTGCCATCCTTTTTTCATCTGCTTCAGCAAGAGCGCAATACTATATAA
>JAEZFF010000083.1 GCA_023417635.1 Bacillota bacterium
CTCGATATTACCGCCACGTCGGATGCACGCAAAACGACAGTGGAAATGGTGCGGAAAGTAGCAGAGCGGATCTTTATTCCCTTTACGGTGGGTGGGGGAATTCGGACCGTGGAAGACTTCAGCACGATGCTTCGCGCAGGCGCCGATAAAGTTTCTGTTAATTCTGCGGCGCTGCTCAATCCGAACCTTATTTCCAATGCAGCAGAAAAGTTTGGAAGCCAATGCGTTGTGTGTGCGATTGATGCCAAACGGAAGCCGGGCGGCGGCTGGACAGTCTGCCGCAGCGGCGGGCGCATTGACACGGGGCGTGATGCACTGCAATGGGCAAAAGAAGCCGAGCGCCTCGGCGCGGGAGAAATTCTGCTGACGAGTATGGACTGTGACGGCCAGAAAAATGGCTACGATTTGGAACTGACGGCGGCAGTTTCCGAGAATGCTTCCATTCCGGTCATTGCTTCCGGCGGCGCAGGGAAGCGGGAAGACTTTCTTGCGGCGTTCCGTCAGGGAAAGGCGGATGCAGTTTTGGCCGCTTCGCTGTTTCACTTCGGGGAGATTAAAATTCCGGAGCTGAAACAGTATTTGGCGAAAGAAGGAATCCCCGTGCGCCTATTACAAAATTGAAACGGCAATCCGGCGGAGCATATTTCTGCTCCGCCGCTTCTATTTTATGGATAGAATTGTCCGGCCCGGCATAAGATTAATTATGAAATTGGAGGTGCTGGAAATGAAGTTCAGAAAACTGACGGCCTGCCTTCTTGCGGTGGCCATGGCAATGTCCGCTTTTCCAGCGGGAGCGGCGGCCATTTCAGCAGATGAGGTAAAAGCGCCTTCCGCTGTATTAATGGAAGCGCAGACAGGCAAAATTCTTTTTGAAAAGAATTCGCACGAAAAGCGCGCTTGTGCATCCATAACAAAAGTTATGACGCTTCTGCTGGTTCTGGAAGCGGTTGATTCCGGAAAGATTACACTTACTGACAAGGTCACGGCCAGCCAGCATGCTTCTTCTATGGGCGGCTCGCAGATTTGGCTGAAGCAGGGTGAGTGTATGACGGTAGACGAATTGCTGAAAGCGGCGGTAATTGCCAGCGCGAATGACTGTGCCGTGGCGCTTGGGGAATACGTTGCCGGCAGTGAGGAAGAATTTGTCGCTCAGATGAACCGCAGGGCAAAGCAGCTGAAAATGAATGACACCGTTTTTAAAAACTGCTATGGCCTTGATGAAGATGGTCACGTTACTTCTGCCTTCGATGTTGCCATCATGTCGCGCGCATTGATTCAGCATCCGGCAATCTATAAGTATACGAAAACATGGATTGATTACCTGCGCGGCGGCAAAACGCAGCTGACGAATACGAACAAACTGCTGAAATCCTACCGGGGCATTACCGGCCTGAAAACAGGCACTACGAGTAAGGCAGGCAGCTGCATGGCGGCAACGGCTCAGCGGGATGGGGTAAGCCTGATTTCCGTTGTGCTTGGCTGCCCGGATACCAAAACGCGTTTTGTCAGCGCCGCGGCATTGCTGAACTATGGTTTCGCAAATTGGTCGGTCGCAAAGCCGGTACTTCCAAAAGAAGCCTCGGCCGCCGTACCCGTCCGCAACGGGATGCAGCCGCTTGTGGGAACAACAGTTGAGGCGGGCAGCAGTAGCATCCTGGTGCCGAAAGGCAAGGCGGGCGGCCTCCAATACAAAGTTGGGCTGCCTGCAAATGTCACTGCGCCGGTTCGCAAGGGCCAGGTTCTTGGGAAAGTGACTTGCTCGTTGAACGGTGAGGTGCTGCAGGAATACAGCATTCGCGCAAATGCGGATGTAGCTCCCATAACGTTTGCCTCTGCATTTCGAATCCTCCTGCGCAGTCTTTTAAGGGCGGATTAAGAGGAAACAGTAAATATCGGCAATAAAAATCGGCTTCCTCCTTGCAAACTTTTGTTATATAAGGTAAAATAGACGTATCAAATAAGCGATGTTCAGGAGGAAGAATCAATGTCAATTCAGCTTGATTCGCAGCATCTTTCTAATTTTATTGGTGAAGATGAGTTTACAGCTATTGCTCCGCAGGTGCTTCTGGCACATGAAACACTGCATTCGGGCACCGGCCTTGGCAATGATTTTCTTGGCTGGGTAAACCTTCCGGAAGATTACGACAAAGAGGAATTTTCCCGCATTCAGGCCGCGGCAAAACGCATCCGCTCAAATTCGCAGGTGTTTGTTGTCATTGGCATAGGCGGTTCCTACCTTGGCGCACGTGCAGCCATTGAATTTCTGCGCTCGCAGAATTACAATGCGCTGAAAAAAGATACACCGGATATTTATTTCATTGGCAACAGCATCAGCTCGACTGCATTGGCGGATGTCCTTGACATTTGTGAGGGCAAGGATGTTTCCATTAATGTTATTTCCAAATCCGGCACCACAACGGAACCTTCTGTTGCATTTCGTGTGTTCCGCAGCCTCCTCGAAAAGAAATACGGCAAAGCGGAGGCCGCTCAGCGCATTTACTGCACAACCGATAAGTCCCGCGGAACCCTGAAAGCCCTCGCAGCACGCGAAGGCTACGAAACATTTGTTGTTCCGGATGATGTGGGCGGGCGCTATTCCGTTCTTACCGCTGTTGGCTTGCTGCCAATCGCTGTTTCGGGTGCTGACATCAGTGCGCTGATGAAAGGCGCTGCGGAAGGCATGAAAGAGTTCGATAATCCGGACCTTTCCCAGAATCCTTGCTACCGTTATGCGGCAATTCGCAATATCCTGTACCGCAAGGGCAAGGAAATTGAGATTCTTGTAAGTTATGAGCCACGTTTCCAGATGATGTGCGAGTGGTGGAAACAGCTTTTCGGCGAAAGCGAAGGCAAAAATAACAAGGGCCTGTTCCCGGCTTCCTGCATTTTCTCCACAGACCTGCACTCCATGGGGCAGTATATTCAGCAAGGCCGGCGCATCCTGATGGAAACCGTTGTCCTCTTTGACAAACCGGTGAAGGATCTTACCATACAGGAAGATGCTGACAACGGCGACGGGCTGAATTTTCTGGCAGGCAAAAAAATGTCCTACGTTAATGAAAAGGCTTTTGAAGGCACAGTGCTGGCTCATACTGACGGCGGCGTGCCGAACACGGTTCTCCGTGTACCGGATTTTTCGGAAGAATCTCTTGGCCGCTTGATTTATTTCTTCGAAAAAGCGTGCGCGGTTTCGGGTTATATGTTGGGTGTGAACCCGTTTAATCAGCCCGGCGTGGAAAGCTACAAGAAAAACATGTTCGCTCTTCTTGGCAAACCCGGCTACGAAGGCGAAAAAGCCGCGCTGGAAGCACGCCTGAAAAGGTAAACCCTGTTTTGGTGCCGGGAGCGGCAATACTTAAATAAATAGGAGGAGCAGAATGATTGATCTGATTATTGGCAAAAAAGGAACCGGAAAAACGAAGAGGCTTGTTGAGCATGCAAACGAGGCAACCAAGAAGTCAACCGGCAATGTAGTTGTTATTGCAAAAGGCGCTCATCTAAATTATGACATTTCCCACGACGCACGTCTGATCGACATTGACTCTTATGGTATTCAGGGCGCGGAAGCACTTGCTGGTTTTCTGTGCGGCATTTGCGCCGGAAACTACGATGTAACCGACATCTTTGTTGACTCCACACTGAAAATCATCGGCCAGGATATTCTAGTCCTTTCCAAATTCATTACGAAGATGAACAAGCTTTCCGCATTGGCTGACACAAAGATTACACTCCTTGTTTCGGCAGACCAGAGTATTTTGCCGGAAGACATTAAGAAGATTTCTACAGCCGTTTAACTTAAGTTTGTTTTGCTGCAGCTTGTTTGTGCCGGAGCGTAAACTCCGGCACAATTCACGCTGAGGGCGCTTTTGGGGGATGGTGCAGCCATTTTTCTTTTGATGGCTATTGACAAAAACCGCATGAACCGGTATAATAAAAAGCTGTAGTGCCGAGGTATGGTATGATTCTTGATTTAAAGAAAATATTTACGGATGAGAACGAAACCCTGTCGTTCGATTATGGGCTTGATTTATCTGCAGTGAAAGTTGATAATACTTGCCCGTTTGTATCTCCGGTCAGGGTAAAGGGAACTGTCGCAGGACGTGACGGTTTTGCACTGTTGAAATTCAAAGCTTCTTTTGATTTTTCAGTTCCGTGCGACCGCTGCGCCAGAACGGTAAACAAGCATTACGATTATCCTTTTTCGCATACGCTTGTTCTTTCGCTCCAAAATGAAGACGACGACCGCTTTATTGAGGTTCATGACGAGAAGCTGGATTTGGACAGCCTTGCCCGGGAAGATATTCTTTTAGAGCTTCCCAGCAAGTTTTTGTGCAAAGAAGACTGCAAAGGCATTTGCCCGGTTTGCGGCAAAAACCTGAACGACGGCCCTTGTGGCTGTGACCTTCAGCAAGCGGATCCCAGACTGGCCGTGCTGAAGAATTTACTCCATTGATAATTCCGCTTTTTAAATCAGTATTTGTAAGGAGGTGCTGAACATGGCAGTACCGAAGAGAAAACAATCGAGCGCAAGACAGAATAAAAGGCGTTCCAGCGTTTGGAAACTTAACGCACCGGCACTGGTAAAGTGCCCAAAGTGCGGCGAACTGACTGCCCCGCATAAAGTCTGCAGCAACTGTGGCTTTTATAATGGCAGGGAAGTTATTAAAAAGGAAGCCTGATCCGGCGCGAACCGATTGCAGAGAAGGATTGATTTCCTTCTCTTCTTTTTTTGCCGGGAACCCGCTTTTGCTTGACGGAGTGGGAAAAGCATGCAATAATCAGATAAGTGTGTTCGGTGTGCGCGGTTTATTTTTGTGCCCGCCGGAGAGAATAATGAAAAGGGGAGTGATGTGAAATGGCAAAACCGGTTGTTGCGATTGTTGGCAGACCTAATGTGGGAAAATCCACACTCTTTAACAAGCTCATCGGCCAGCGCGTTTCCATCGTGAATGATACACCCGGAGTGACGCGCGACAGAGTTTATGGCGCCTGCGAATGGAATGGACGCGCATTTTCTTTGGTAGACACAGGCGGCATTGAGCCGCAGGGCGGTGACGAGATTCTTTCGCAGATTCGCGAGCAGGCCGAAGTTGCCATTGACGCGGCGGATGTTATTATTTTCGTAACAGATATTCACACAGGCGTAACAGCCTCCGACAGCGAGGTCGCTTCCATGCTGCAAAAAAGTGGAAAGCCCATTCTCCTTGCCGTTAATAAGTGCGACAGCGTAGGCGACCCGCCTGCAGAGTTTTATGATTTTTACAGCCTTGGACTTGGTGACCCCATCCGTGTTTCATCCGTCCATGGTCATGGCACGGGCGACCTGCTCGATGCTGTGGTCAATCATTTTCCTTCCGAAGAAGAGGAAGAAGAAGTTGCAGATATTATTAAAGTGGCCATTATTGGCAAACCAAACGTCGGCAAATCTTCGCTGGTAAATTATATTTCGGGTGAAGAGCGCTGCATCGTTTCCAACCAGGCAGGCACAACGCGTGATGCCGTCGACATTGCTGTGGAAAACAAGTATGGCCGCTTCCTCCTAATTGATACAGCAGGCCTGCGGCGCAAAAGCCGCGTGGATGATGCTGTAGAGCGTTACAGTATGATGCGCGCAGAGATGGCGGTAGAGCGCAGCGACGTCTGCGTGATTATGATTGACGGGACCGTCGGTTTTACTGAACAGGACTCTAAAGTAGCTGGTATGGCGCACGAGGCGGGTAAAGGATGTGTCATCGCCGTTAATAAATGGGATGCCGTTGAGAAAAACGAACATACACTCTCGCTGTACCGCAAGCGTCTTGAGCAGGACTTTTCCTTTATGGCATATGCAGATATTATCTTTATTTCAGCTAAAACTGGCCAAAGAGTGGACAAGCTGTTCGAAGCCGTGAAGAATTCCGCGAAAGCAAATTCTACCCGCATTGCAACAGGTATGCTGAACAACGTTCTTTCGCAGGCCACTTCCCGGGTTCAGCCGCCGACGGATAAGGGCAGAAGGCTGAAAATTTATTACATGACGCAGGTTTCGGTGCGGCCGCCTACGTTTGTATTTTTCGTTAATACAAAACAGCTGTTTCACTTTTCTTACCAGCGGTATCTGGAAAACACAATACGAGGCACGTTCGGCTTAAATGGTACACCGATTCATTTTGTCGTGCGGGAACGTGGAGAAAAACTGGAGGGCTAAGCTCTATGCTGAGAAATATCGGTATCCTTTTCTTGCCGGCTTTGGCGGTAGCAGTTGTTGCCTATCTTTTTGGAAGTGTCAGCTTCTCCATCATCTTTGCAAAAAAGTTTGGAAATAATGTTGACATTCGAAGAGTGGGAAGCGGCAACGCCGGCATGACCAATGTACTTCGCTCTATCGGCGTAAAGGCGGCTGTTTTTACAACTATTTTTGATTTTGCTAAATGTGTTGTTTCCGTCCTGATTGGCCGCATGGTTTTTCAGTACGTCTGCGCGGCAAATGCACTTCCTGCCTACTATATTCAGTATGGGGCGCTTCTGGCCGGGCTTGCCTGTGTGCTGGGGCATATTTTTCCGGTTTATTTTGGCTTCCGGGGTGGGAAAGGGATTCTTTCCACATCAGCGCTGATGCTGATGCTTGATTGGCGTATTTTCATCGTTGGAATTTCTGTTTTTGTCATCATATTGGCTATATCGCACATTATATCACTTTCTTCAATCCTTGCAGCGGTGTCTTTTCCAATTTCAACCTTTCTTTTCTCGTTTTATGACTACAGCACAAAAAGTTCTGCATATGGTGTCCTGCCGGTTTCTTACATCTGGATTACAACATTTGCCTCTCTTGTGTTTTCAGTAATCCTCATTTGGAAGCACCGCGCTAATATTGAGCGCCTGCGGAACGGAACCGAGAAAAAGATTACCGTAAAGCATCAGGCAAAATAGGAAATCTTGGCTTAACACAAAAAGGAGCTTAACCAATTTCCGGTTAAGCTCCTTTTTCCGTTAGAGATGTTTTTGCAGTTTCAGTGTAAAGTATTCAGCGAGTAAAACGCTCATACTGTAAAGAAAAATGGGTTTTCGATATTTTGTGCGCCACACAGCTTTACAGCCATCTTATACATTGCCTTTGCATGAATGCGATCGTGCCAAACAAACCTTCGGCATACCTTTCGAAGCGACCATTGTTCCTCATAGCTTCCAGTGTAGACTGTATTCAGCAAGAAATCGGCTTGTTGTTCGAGCTTTGCAAACCCTTCTTTTCTGCACATAAGAATATCCGGCTCATTTGTCACGGGGATGCCGATTTCTCCAAAATAGTAGTTGTTTACGCTCTTTGTATGCTCATACATTTCATTTGCTGTAATAGGAACATTACCGTAAAAAGTCTTTCGGGGCTGCAGCATTGTATTGGATTTGTCCGGTATGGAATTGTAAAGCCGCAGAAAATCATTTGCAGATTTTAAGGCTATATGTTTTAGTTTAAGATATTCTGGCTCAGTAAGCGACAACTTTTCACTGTCAAATATCACATCGGAGTCCGCATCGTTAATCTGCAGTGAACTGCTCTTTTCCTGAACAATGGATATTTGGCACTCTTCTGCTTTGAGAACAGTTCTTCCAAGCCATTGTTCATACTGCTGTATCTCACTGCTGAACTTTTTCAGTGCTTCTTGCTGAGTCTTTCCACGAACGAAAGCGCCAATGTAGTTACCTGCGTAAATGAGATGGCCTTTGGAATTGAATTCATCGATTGCTTCAATTAACATTTGTTACGCTCCCAAAATAAAATAGTTATTCCTATTTTGTTTCTTACGGGTTCAAGCCCGCGATAGAGCTTAATATGAAAAAACGGCCTAACCATTTTTGGCTAAACTGTTCTTCATTTTGGTGCGAGAAGAAGGACTCAGCGCCTGCTATGCAGGTTTGCGGCACAGCTGCCGTTCCGCTCTTCGCTAAAGAAGTGCCACAGGCACTTCTTTAAAACGCTCAGACCCTTTTGGGTTCAAGTCCAATAGAGCTTAATATGAAAAAACAGCCTAACCACTTTCGGTTAAGCTGTTTTTTATCTTTGGTGCGAGAAGAGGGACCCAGCGCCTGCTGCGCGGGTTTCCGGCTTGCGGCACAGCTGCCGCGCCGCTCTTCGCTAAAGAAGTGCCACAGGCACTTCTTCAAAACGCTCAGACCCTTTCGGGTTCAAGTCCAATAGAGCTTAATATAAAAAAAAACAGCCTAACCACTTTCGGTTAAGCTGTTCTTTATCTTTGGTGCGAGAAGAGGGACTTGAACCCTCATGGACTTTTAGTCATCCACAAGAACCTGAATCTTGCGCGTCTGCCAATTTCGCCATTCTCGCAAACCGACTTTTCAAGTTTATCATGTGGTTCGCATTTTGTCAAGAGATTCCGGCGAAAAAAGGTAAAACTTATTTACAGCCAGACTACGGTTCCCGCGCTGGGCGCTGCGGTGCCCGGTTTGGAGAGCCAGCCTTGCTTTTCTGCAGTCAGTGCAGAAATAAGCCAGCACACAAGGCTTTCGGCGCCTTCGTTCTCGTTTGGCCCGTGTTCTGTTAATCCATCTCGGCAGCCGCCTGTTTCTGTATCAATCATCAGAAGATGCTGGGCGTTCCCTCCAAGGTACCATTGAAAGCACTGCTGTGCCCGCTTTTGGTAGTTCTCATTCCCCGTTAGCTGAAAGGCTTTCAGCAGGGCAAGCATTGTACTGCAGGCTTCTACCGGCTGCTGGTCATACCGGGCTGGTGTGCCGCCCCGTTCAAACCATCCCTTGCATCCGATGGGCGAAAAAATATTGCCGCGAAATGTAGTTTCCGTCAAGAAATCGAGGCTTTCAAGACCGATTTCTGCTTGGATACGTTCATCACTAAATGCGCAAAGTATGGCAAGAGGGAAAATGCCGCTGCAGTAAGTCATCTTTTCTTCGAACCAGTGCCAGTCTTCCCTGCGAACCTGCAGATATGTATCCGCAAGGGAATCGCGAAGCATCGTAAGCTGCGGCCGGGATTCCGTCTGGTTCCACAGCGTCAGTCCCACAAGCGCATAGGCTTTGCTTTTTGGGAAAGTTAAGCTGGAGCATCCTGTGTAAGTGCGCCGCAGAAGCTTTTCGGCACAGGCACGTATATAGGCGGGAAGCCTGCTGCGGGAAGTGAGGTATCCAAGTGCAAACAGGCATCGGCCGAAGCTGTCTTCCGAACCGCGCTTTTCCAGAAATCTGTGGCTGTAACTCATAAAATTGCGAAACCAGCGGCCTTTTTCCGCATAGATTAAAAAGCTGAGGCAGCGAATCAGAAGCTCTTCGTATTTGCTTTCCGGCGAGCGCTCGTACAGCATGGCCGCGAGGATTGAAGCACGTGCGTTGTCATCTGCCGTATATCCTTCCGACGGATCCGGTATGCCGAACACGGCGTGTTGAAACATACCGGTATCGTCGGTCAGGCGAAAAAGGTAGCGGGTGTCGATCTTTTTGGTCATTCGCAGCTCCTTCCTTTTGTGGAAAGGGCGTCGCAGAAAACGGAAAAATATTTTTCTGCAACGCGGCTCCAGGTCATTTCTTTGCCGAGTGCCAGAGTCTTCTGCTCCATTTCCGTTTGCTTTTCCGGATGCTCCAGCACTTCAAGAATACATTTTGCGAGGGATGGAGCATTTCGGAATTTTGCCAGAAGCCCGCGCCCTTCCGCAAGCATTTCCTGCGCATAAGGGTAGGGGGTGGAAACAATCACACACCCGTAGCCAACGGCATAGGCTAAGGTGCCGCTTACCGCCTGCTCTTTCCCTAGGTATGGAGTCATGTAGACGTCTGAAAGGCAGAGGTACCGTATAATTTCTTCCTTTGTAAGGTAGCGGTTCACAAAGCGGACGTTATTTTCGATACCGAGATCCGTCACGGCTTGTTCCAGGCTTTCCCGGTATTTTTCACCGTCGCGGCTGCGTATGACGGGGTGCGTCTGGCCGAGAATCAGGTACAGAACTTCCGGATGCTTTTTTGCAGCCCGCGCAATTGCTTCTATGCCGTACAGCAGGCCTTTTCCGGGGCTTATCAGCCCAAAAGTGCTCACAATAAACCGCCCTTCCAGGCCATTTCGCTTTTTCAGCACATCCCGGTCTTCCATAGGAAATTCCGGCACGCCATGATGAATAACAGCAATTTTTTCCGGATTTGCTCCATAGATTTCTTCAAGAATTTTAACAGAAGAGCCCGACATGGTTACAAGTTTCCGGCAGCCCTCGGCTAGAGCATGAATGATTTCAAACTGTTTCTTTGTTGGCTTTGGGAGAACAGTATGCAGGGTTATCAGGTACGGAATTTTCAGCTTTTTTGTCAGTTTTAAAAGATATTCGCCATACTTGCCGCCATAAATACCAAACTCATGCTCAATCATCAGAAGATCTGCACCGGAAGAATTGATTTTTTCGGCTGTTTCCGTGTACGCATCCGGATTTTGCTGCTCGAGAATCAAAGAAACCTCTGGGGGATAATCATAATCGCTGTCACTTACAGCGGCAATGCTTGAACTTACCCGACCGGCTGTATGAAGCGCGCCGACCAGGTCTTGGGTAAATGTGGCAATTCCGCATGCTCGGGGTGGGTAAGTGCTGAGGAACAAAACTTTTAACTGTTTTTTGCTTTTCAAAAATAGGTCCATCCTTTCTTTTCGTTATGCGAACGGAAGTTTGCTTTCCGGTGAATAAATCGTGTGGTCGCACTGTGTACCGCTTTCCATGCGGCATCCGGAGGTGACAACGGAGTGGTCTACGTCAACTCCGCTTCCAACTGAAACATCATTCCAAATGATGCTGTTGCGGATTTCACATCCACGCCCTGCCTGGAAACCGTCGCCTATTACCACATTTGGCCCAATGACGGCGTTGGCTCCGATGTGAACGTTGCGGCCCAACCACACCGGTCCGGTGATTTTTGCGCTTGAGTCAAGTTCCGCACTTTCTACCCCGTAAACTTTGTCGTTTCGAAAGTCATTTTCTGTAACAGTGCATAGGCCATCGAAAATATCTTTGTGTGCCTGCACATACTTTTGGGGTGTGCCAATGTCAATCCAGTAGCCGCCGCCGCGGTAAACGCTCATGTGATACCCCTTTTTAAGAAGCAGAGGGAATGTGTCACGTTCCACAGAAATAGGCTTTCCTTCCGGAATCAGGTCAAGGACTTTTGGCTCAAAAACATAGATGCCGGCGTTAATATAGTTCGATTTTTCTTCACCTGGTTTTGGCTTTTCTGTAAATGAAACGATTCTATCATTAGAATCATATTCAATTACCCCGTAGCTGGATGGATTTTTAACCTGTGAAGCGGCGATGGTCACATCCGCTTTGCTGCTGTGATGAAATTCTACAAGCTTTTTTAAGTCAAAATTGCTTAAAATATCTGAGTTGAAAATTAGAAAAGTATCGTCAAAGTATTTTTGACAGTTTTTTATGGCTCCGCCTGTGCCAAGAGGCTTCTCTTCACAGATGCAATGTATTTTCATACCACGGCGGCATTCTTCACCAAAATACCGTTCAATGCAGTCTGAGCAGTAGCAGGTACTGAGGATGATTTCCTTTACCCCGCAGCGCTTTAGTTCCCGCACACTGCGTTCCAGGAGCGGTACCCCCATAATCGGGACCATAGGCTTCGGAAGGTGGTTTGTCAGAGGCTTCAGCCTGGTGCCCATGCCTCCGGCCAGAAATAGTGCTTTCACGGTTTTTCATCCTTTCTTAAAAACGATTAATTCGGGTGCTAGAAAATTCCTGTGGCAGACTGCCCGGGGCAGCTTTTAATATATTCCAGCAGGTCACTGAGGGATGCTGTTGCAAGGCAGATGCTGGTGTCGGCAGCACCGTAATAAATACGCACGGTTCCGCTTGCTTTATCCAAAATCCAGCCACAGGGAAAGACAACGTCGCGTACATCGCCTTCCTGCTCATAGATTTCCTGTGGCCCAAAAATCCATTCGTCACTGCGGCGCAGTACTTTTTCCGGATTTTCCAAGTCTAACAGGGCAAGCCCAAGCCGGTAGAGACTTCCGGAGGCAGTCTGGCGAACACCATGGTAAAGAATGAGCCATCCGTCAGGCGTTTCCAAAGGTGGTGCACAAAGGCCAATTTTGTTTGCGTCCCACCAGGCGCCGCGCCGTGCATTGATGAGGATGCGGTGGTCGCCCCAATATTTCAGGTCGGAAGAGCAGGAAAGCCAGATGTGTGCACCGGGGCCTGTTTCCTGTGAACCGCTGAAATGCGCGCCGATTGGTCTGTGAATTAAAAGCCATTTTTCTTTAAAACGGCGAGGGAAAAGCGAAGCGTCTTTATCTTCCGGCGGCATAATGGAACCGGCTTTGTGGAAGGTCGTAAAATCTTTTGTAGTCGCAAGCGAAACGGTCGGCCCGGCAGGCGAGTAGGCAGTGTATACTACCGCCCACTCGTCCAGCTCGTCAATTCGCGTAATGCGTGGGTCTTCAATCCCCCACGATTCTTCTGGAAAATCGCGGCTTGCTTCCAAGGTGGGCCAATGGTCAATCTTCCAGTCGGTAACACCGTTTTCACTGATTGCTTTTGTCAGGTGGGAAAAGCCGCGGCGGTCTTCAACGCGTGCCAGAAGAAGGGTTTTATTATCATAAACCGTAGCAGCCGGGTTGAATACAGTGTTCACTGCGTAAGGCCAGTCTTTTGCGGTCAGTATCGGGTTGCTGGGGCAGCGGGTAAAAAGTTCGCGGTAGGTATTTCCGCTGCTTTTCAGTCTTGTTTCAAATGTCGGCATTACAGTCTACCTTTCTGCGCTGTTGCCGTGTGGCGCAGCAGTGCGGAGTGTAAGGGTTGTTTTATTTTTATATTCACACTACATTAGTATTAGACTGTTCTGTGAAAACATTCCTAAAAATAGAAGGTCGTACAAAGCAGCAAAGAAACGGAAAACGCCTGCAGCAAAAAGCTGCAGGCGTTTTCCGTTTGTGAAAAAATGGTGAAGTCCATCTGTTATGAGGACAAAGGCGTAATCAAAATTAGATAGAAATATTTGTGAAAAGAAATCTGTTTAACCACTTTGATGTTCTATTATTATTTTACAATGACTTTCCATAAAATTCAATATGATTTTTGCGAAACATTTGTGAAAACTACAATATTGTAGGATATTACAAAAATAATCCTCTATTCGCTGGAAAAGACTTAACTATAAACATAAAATGAGAATTACAGCAAATATTTGAGTTTGCGACACATTTTTATGTTGCTTGTTAGAACTAAATATATGATGTGCACATAATAGTATAAATAATTAGCAATATAACCAAATAATTTGTTCGTATTGCTAAAAATCAAAAGAGCGGCAAAGATTTGATGTCATCCTAAAAAGCCTGTGCTATAATTAGCTTTATGCAGTAACACAATATGTGATTATTAAAACCATGTTATGCGGTACAAGATACTGCATTTTATTTATGATTATTTCGAATCTGTGTATGGAAATATAAATACTACTTAACATAGGGGGAAATTTAAACAGCCATGAATGAAATGATTAACTGCACGGTGGGTAAAATGCTGGATTCTGTTGCAGCAAAGTACCCGGATCGCGAGGCCGTAAAATACAATGACAGGCCTTACCGCAGAACCTGGAGCGAATTCCGCGACGAGTGTGACAAGGCAGCCAAGGGCTTTCTTGCCATGGGTGTAAAAAAGGGCGACCATGTTGCCATTTGGGCTTCTAATGTGCCGGAGTGGCTTATTACGCTGTTTGCAACAGCAAAAATTGGCGCGGTGCTTGTCACGGTAAACACCAACTATAAAAAATTTGAGATGGAGTATCTGCTGCAGCAATCCGACACGAAAGTACTTGTCATGGTTGGCGGCTTCAAAAGCAACGACTACCTTGAAACGATTCATACCCTTTGCCCAACTTTGAAAGACAGCAAGCCTGGAGAACTGAATGAACCAAATTTTCCATATTTAAAAACGGTGGTGTTCGTTGGTGAGCAGAAAGTTCCGGGTACACTCCCGTTTAACGAACTTTACCGCCTTGGCGAGTCTGTAGATGATGCCGAGTACCGGAAACTTGAAGAATCCCTTGACCCGCAGGATGTTATCAATATGCAGTATACGTCTGGCACAACGGGCTTCCCGAAAGGCGTTATGCTGACGCATTACAATATCATCAACAACGGCAAAAGCATTGGCGACTGCATGAAGTTTACAGAGCAGGACAAGCTTTGCATTACAGTGCCGCTTTTTCACTGCTTTGGCTTGGTGTTGGCAGTTATGGCATGCCTGACGCACTCTTCTTCTATGGTGCCGGTTGAATTTTTCCGCCCGACCGTGGTGATGAAGGCGATTGATGAGGAAGGCTGCACGGCGGTCCATGGTGTTCCGACCATGTTCATTGCAATGCTGGAGCATGAAGATTTTAAAAAATACCATTTTAATAAACTGCGCACCGGCATTATGGCCGGTTCACCTTGCCCGGAAAAGGTCATGCGCAAGGTGATTAACGAAATGGGTATGCGTGAAATCACTATCACATACGGCGAAACGGAAGCTTCCCCTGCCTGTACAATGACGACGACCGATGATCCGCTTGAGGCCCGCGTAAAAACGGTTGGTAAGCTTATGCCGCATGTAGAAGGCAAAATTATTGACCCGGAAACCGGGAAAATTCAGCCGGTTAATGTCCCCGGTGAATTCTGTTCACGAGGCTACAATACCATGAAGGGCTATTACAAAATGCCGGAAGAAACGAAAGAAGCTGTAGACAAGGACGGCTGGCTTCATTCCGGAGATATTGCAGCCGTTGATGAAAATGGCTATTACCGCATTACCGGAAGAATCAAGGATATGATTATCCGTGGCGGTGAAAACATTTACCCAAAGGAAATTGAAGAATTCCTTTATACGCACCCGGCCATCAGCGACGTACAGGTAATTGGTGTTCCAAGCGAAGAATATGGCGAGCAGATTATGGCATGCATTATTCTGAAAAAAGACGCCAGCCTTACCGAAGATGAGGTGCGCGACTATGTAAAGGCAAATCTCGCGCGTCATAAAATCCCGAAATATGTGAAATTTATGGACGGATTTCCGGTTACGGCAAGCGGAAAGATTCAGAAGTACAAGCTCCGTGAAATGGCCGAAAAAGAAATTGATCCCAATGATCTTCCTGCTGGTGAAAAAAAACTTTAAGCTTTTCGGCTTTGAAAAACAGGGAAAATACTTGTGAAAAAATTCACTAATTTATGCGGCAGAACACAATAAATTCGAATTTGGAAAATACTGCAGCCGAAAATTGAGTACAATAACTAGATGGTATTGTATACTTTCTTCGGCTGCTGAATTTTTAGGCGAACCGATAAGACGGAGGACTGAATGAGTTTTAAAATTATAGGTACAGGGAGCGCACACCCTGCTTGCTCCCAAACAAATGATGACCTGAAAAAATTCATCGACACTTCCGATGAATGGATTTATTCCAGGACCGGTATCAAAAGCCGTTATGTCTGCACGACGGAAACTATCACGGATGTTGCTACAGCCGCTGGTGAAGCTGCACTGAAAAATGCGGGTGTAGATGTTTCGGAGCTTGACGGCATTATCTGCACGACAATCCGCGGCGATTATTTTACACCTTCGCTGGCCTGCTGCATTCAGGAACGCATTGGCGCTACCTGCCCGGCTTTTGACATGAATGCCGCCTGCACGGGTTTTCTTTATGCACTTGATGTTGCCGACGGCTTTTTTGTGCGGAAACGTGTGAAAAAGCTGCTCATTGTTTCCTGTGAAAATATGTCGAAGCTGCTGGATTGGAAAGACCGCACAACCTGTTGCCTGTTTGGCGATGGAGCAGGCGCAGTTGTCTTGGGAGAAGGGGACAATCTTCTTTCTATCCGTGTTGCTGCTTATGGTGACAGCAAAATGATGTTCATCCCGAATGTCAGTGGGAATTCCCCATTTAATAAGACGCCGTGCCCGCCTTCGGTGCTTACTTGGAACGGCCACGGTGTCTATAAATTTGCTGTCTGTGAAATGGCGAAGCAGCTGGAAGCAGCAATTGAAGATGCGGGCTTACAGCAGAACGATATTACCTGGGTTCTGCCGCATCAGGCGAATCTTCGCATCATCAATGCGGCTATGAAACGCCTTGATATTCCGCAGGACCGCTACTGCACCGACATTGAGCATTATGCCAATATCTCTTCAGCTGCCATTCCGATTTTGCTGGATGAGCTGAACCAGAAGGGGACATTTCATGCTGGTGATTTGCTTGCTATGGTTGCTTTCGGCGGCGGGCTTACTTCCGGCGCATCCGTTATTCGCTGGGGCTGACCAAATTTTTCCGAAAGGGGATTATTCATTGTGATTAAAACTCCGATCTGTGATTTATTTCAGATTGAATATCCGATATTTCAGGGAGGTATGGCCTGGGTTGCGGATGCTTCGCTGGCAGCGGGTGTTTCCAATGCCGGCGGCCTTGGAATTATAGCCGGCATGAACTCGAACGGCGAACAGCTCCGCGCAGAAATCCGGAAATGCCGCGAGCTTACTTCCAAACCGTTCGGCGTGAATGTAATGCTGATGAGCCCGTTTGTTGAAGAAGTTGCCCGCACTGTTGTAGAGGAGCATGTTCCAATTTTGACAACGGGTGCGGGAAACCCCGGCAAATATATGCCGGCATGGCTGGAAGCCGGTATCAAGGTTGTTCCGGTCGTTTCTTCTGTTGGATTTGCAAAGCTTGCAGAAAAACGCGGAGCCTGCGCAGTCGTTGCGGAGGGCGCTGAAAGCGGCGGTCACATCGGCAAGCTGCACACCATGGCTCTTGTGCCACAGATTTGTGACTCCGTAAAAATTCCGGTGCTTGCCGCAGGCGGTATTTGCGACGGACGCGGCATTGCTGCATCGTTTATGCTTGGCGCACAGGGCGTCCAGGTTGGCACACGGTTTCTTGTTGCAAAAGAATGCACCATCAGTCAGGTCTACAAAGACAAAATTCTGAAAGCGACGGATCTTGATACCATTGTTACAGGCGAAAAACTCGGAGATGCCTGCCGTTCACTGAGAACACCTTTTTCCCGCGAATTTGCGAAAAAGGAATATAATTCAAATATTTCCCGCGAAGAGCTCGAAAAATTTGGAGCAGGTGCGCTCCGCCGTGCCGCGCGCGGCGGAGATGCCAAGGATGGCTGCTTCCTTGCTGGCGAAGTTGCCGCAATGGTTAAAAAAGAGCAGTCGGCGAAAGAAATGATCGAAGAGATGTTTGACGAGGCTGAAAAATTGTTGGGCGGTGCGGCAAAATGGGTAAAATAGCATTTTTATTCAGCGGCCAGGGTACCCAGTACACCGGCATGGGAAAATCGCTTTGCGAAACATCTGCGGCGGCTAAAAAGGTCTTTGCGGCGGCGGATGCTGTTCGCCCGAATACATCAGTGCAGTGCTTTGAAGCCCCAAAAGAAGAACTTTCGCTTACCGTCAATACACAGCCATGTGTTTACTGTGTAGACCTTGCGGCAGCGGAAGCACTGCGGGAAGCAGGTATTCAGCCGGATATGGTGGCTGGCTTTTCTCTTGGTGAGATTGCCGCACTTACTTTTTCTGGGGTCTTTGGGCAAAAGGACGGCTTTTCTTTTGTTTGCAAACGTGGCCGGTACATGAATGATGCAGCAGAGAAGACGGGCGGCGGCATGGCCGCCGTGCTGAAGCTTTCTGATGAAAAAGTAGAGGAAATCTGTTCACACTATCAGCAGGTTTACCCAGTTAATTACAACTGCCCGGGGCAGGTAAGCGTAGCGGGTGACAAAGCGGAGCTAGAACCACTCTGCAAAGAGGTTACTGCGTTAGGCGGACGTGCGGTGCCGCTTGCGGTAAGCGGCGCATTCCATTCCCCATTTATGAGGGAAGCAGGCGAACATCTGCGGCAGGTGATTTCTGCGGTTCCGGTTTCTGCTCCGGCAGTTCCGATCTATTCCGACTATACTGCTGCTCTTTACGGGGCAAAGGAAGATGGAATCCGCGAAAATATCATCAGGCAGGTCAGTAATCCGGTTCGCTGGAAAAAGATTTTGGAAGAGATGCATTCGCAGGGTGTTGACACGTTCTTGGAGGTTGGCCCGGGCAAAGTCCTGAGCGGCCTTGTGCGTAAAACTCTTTCGGATGTAGTAATCTATCACGTTGAAGATGCGGACACACTGGCTAAGGCCGTTTCCGCGCTTTGTTAAGGAGGCGTACAGCTGATGCTGAAAGGTCAGGTTGCTATTGTTACGGGAGGTTCACGCGGAATTGGGCGTGCCATCGCTTTGAAGCTTGCGGAGAAAGGCGCTAATATTGCCATTGTTTATGCAGGCAATACGGCGGCTGCAGATGAAACGCGTTCCCTCGTAGAAAAACATTCGGTTCAGTGCAAGACGTATGTCTGCAATGTGGCTGACTTTAACGCCACAAAGGCGCTGGTCGATTCTGTGCTGAAGGATTTTGGCAGAATCGATATTCTGGTGAATGACGCAGGAATTACTCGTGACGCTAATATTGCCATTATGAAAGAGCAGGATTTTGACGATGTTATCGCCATTAACCTCAAGGGCGCGTTCAATATGGTTCGGAACTGCTGCCGCTATTTCCTGCATCAGCACAGTGGCAGAATTATCAATATCAGTTCCGTTGCAGGGCTGACCGGAAATGTGGGTCAGGCTAATTATGCTTCCGCAAAAGCCGGGCTTATTGGGCTGACGAAGACGGTTGCCAAGGAACTTGCCAGCCGCGGTGTTACCTGTAACGCTGTTGCCCCTGGTTTTATTGACACAGACATGACTAGAAAAGTAAATGAAAAGGCCCGTGACGCAGAGGTCAGCGCTATTCCAATGAAGCGCGCGGGAAAGCCGGAAGATGTTGCTGGAGCCGTTTCATTTTTAGCAGACAGCTGTGCGTCATACATCACGGGTGAAGTCATTCGTGTTGACGGCGGCCTCTGCATTTAAAAAGACTTATTTTTTCCGTTGGGAGGATACCTATGAGCAGACGAGTTGTGGTTACGGGCATGGGAGCCGTTACCCCGGTTGGAAATGATGTCGCGTCGTTTTGGGACGGACTGATTTCCGGCAAAAACGGCATCGATTTCATTACAAAATTTGATGCGACCGATTATAAAGTTAAGATTGCTGCAGAGGTAAAAGATTTTCATCCTGCCGATTTTATTGAAAAGTCCATGCTCCGCAAGACGGATCTTTTCTGCCAGTATGCTATGGCGGCTGCCGCGCAAGCAATGGATGACAGTAAAATCGCCGGCAAAGTGGAGCCTGAGCGCCTTGGCGTTTATGTGGGTTCCGGTATAGGCGGAATGAATACATTTGTGGAAGAATGTACAAAGCTGCAGAATATCGGGCCCAGACGGGTTTCACCATTCTTTATTCCAAAACTCATTTCCAATATTGCAGCCGGTAATATTGCAGTTGCCCAAAATGCAAAAGGGCCGTCCATATGCATTGTGACAGCTTGCTCTACTTCTACCAATGCTATTGGTGAGGCTTACCGCGCTATACAGAACGGCTATGCAGACGCTATCATTACCGGCGGTTCGGAGGCTCCAATTACCGGCCTTGCTGTCGCGGGTTTTACCAACTGCATGGCGCTTTGCACTTCCAATGATCCGAAGAATGCTTCCATGCCGTTTGACAAGCGGCGCAGTGGATTTGTGATGGGTGAGGGTGGAGCGATTCTTATCCTTGAAGATTATGAACACGCTGTTTCCCGTGGGGCCAATATTTACGGCGAAATCTGTGGCTATGGCAATACAAATGATGCGTACCACATGACGGCGCCGCAGCCGGAAGGTGAAGGCATTACATCTGCTATTAGACTTGCTGTAAAAGAAGCTGGTGTTCCGTCGGATGCCAAGCTTTACATCAATGCGCATGGTACCAGCACGGAATTAAACGATAAAACTGAAACCATCGCGTTTAAAAAGGCATTTGGCGAGCAGGCACATACGGCGCTTATTAGTTCTACTAAGTCGATGACGGGGCATATGCTTGGTGCGACAGGTGCGGCGGAAGCCATTGCCTGCGTCCTTGCCCTGAAAAATGGAATTGTTCCCCCGACAATCGGTTACAAGGAACCTGACCCGGAATGTGACCTCGACTATGTGCCAAACAAAGCACGCAAAGCAGAGCTTGACTATGCAATTTCAACAAACCTTGGTTTTGGCGGTCACAATGCCTGCCTCGTATTTCGCAGAGCAAAATGACGACAGTCCCGCACATTTGGGCGGGGACTATGTGAAAGGATGCCGTTATCTATGAAATTGGAAGAAGTCCGTTCCCTCGCTCAGATTATGCAGGAATCCGATTTGACGAGCCTCGAAGTTGAAGAGGGCGGAGCAAAAATAAAGTTGGAAAAGAAACCTTTGGTTCAGCCTGTGGCTCCGGCTATTCTGCCGGTAGGTGCTCCAGTGCCTGCAGCTGCAGGCACTGCTGCGGCTCCTGCAGCCGGAAAATCGGCAAGTACAGAAAATTTTAAAGAAATCAAAAGCCCAATGGTAGGCGTTTTTTATACTTCCCCTTCGCCGGAAAGTGAATCTTACGTCAAAGTTGGCAGCAAAGTAAAAAAGGGCGATATTGTCTGCATTATCGAAGCCATGAAGCTCTTGAATGAAATCAATGCAGATCAGGAAGGCGAAATAGCGGAGATTTGCGTTGAAAACGGTGCGGTCGTCGAGTACGGCCAGACGCTGTTTAAACTTCGCTGAATTCCTTATGCAGCCAGGCCTTTCCGCGCGGGCTGGGATGCTTTAGAAAATGTGCGGGGAAACGGCGGTAGATGTTTCGAGTATGAACAGAGATGAATTAAAGAAGATTCTTCCCCACCGCGAGCCGATGCTTCTGATTGATGAGGCGGAATTGATAGAAGAGAATCTTGCGGTAGGGAAGTATACAGTAAAAGGTAACGAATGGTTTCTGCAGGGACATTTTCCGGGTATGCCGATTGTTCCTGGCGTCATGCAGTGCGAGATGATGGCGCAGACCTGCTGCGTGCTTTTGGCTGATAAAGTCAAAGGCTGTATTCCGCTTTTGGGCGGGCTGGATAAAGTTCGCTTTAAAAATCAGGTGCGGCCGGGCGATACGATTGAGTTTCACTGCAGTATTACAAGAAGCCGCCCACCCTTTTACTTTGCCAAGGGAAAGGGAACTGTGAACGGAAAAACCGCAGTAAGCGCTGAGCTTTCTTTTGCGCTGATGCCGAAAGAAAAGGGGTGAAAACCTTGTTTTCAAAAATTCTGATTGCGAATCGTGGTGAAATTGCCGTTCGCATTATTCGCGCCTGCAAAGAGATGGGTATTGCCACAGTAGCAGTTTTTTCGGAAGCAGACCGAGATGCGCTGCATGTAAGCCTTGCGGATGAAAGCGTCTGCATTGGCCCGGCGCAGCTGAAAGACAGCTACTTGAACATAGCCGCTATTATAACGGCGGCCGAAGTAACAGGAGCCGGGGCCATTCACCCAGGTTATGGTCTCCTTTCTGAAAATACAAAATTTGCGGCTCTGTGCGAAAAGTGCAACATCGCGTTTATTGGTCCTTCTTCCAATGTTATTGCGAAGATGGGTGATAAAGATATGGCGCGTCAGACCATGCAGGCTGCCGGTGTTCCAACAATTCCTGGCAGTAAAATGGTAGAAAATGTCGACCAGGCTTTGAAAGAAGCGAAACGAATCGGTTTTCCTCTGTTGATTAAGGCACGAAGCGGCGGCGGCGGGTGTGGAATCCGCCTTGTAAAGACACTGGAAGAGTTTCCAAATGCGTTTTGCACAGCTTCCGCAGAAGCCCGTATGGCTTTTGGCGACGGTGCAGTTTATCTTGAAAAATACCTTTACCCGGCAAAGCATGTGGAAATGCAGCTGCTCTGCGACAAGCAGGGGCACGCGGTGGTACTGGGCGAGCGGGAATGTTCTGTGCAGCGGAAGCATCAGAAGCTGCTGGAAGAAAGCCCTTCACCGGCTCTTTCGGCTGAAACGCGCAAAAAGATGTATGCCTGTGCCGTGCAGGCTGCGAAGGCAGCTGACTACGAAAACGCAGGAACCATTGAATTTCTTGTAGACGATAAGCAAAATTTTTATTTTATGGAAATGAATACACGCTTGCAGGTAGAGCATGCCGTAACCGAAATGGTAACGGGGATTGATATTGTAAAGTGGCAGATTCGCATAGCGGCTGGCCTTCCGCTTACTTTCGAACAGAAAGATGTTTTCGTGAACGGCAGTGCAATCGAATGCCGCATTAATGCGGAAAATCCATCGCTGAATTTTCGCCCGTGCAGCGGAAAAATCAAGTTGCTCCACATTCCAGGTGGGCCTTGGGTTCGGTTTGACACTGCGCTTTTTCAAGACTACGTGATTCCACCGTTTTATGATTCATTGATTGGCAAATTGATTGTTCATGCGCCGACGCGCGAGGAGGCCATTCGAAAAATGCAGGCAGCCTTGTGTGAACTCGTTATCGAAGGTGTGGATACCAATACGGAAATGCACCGGAAAATTTTAACTCATCCGGAATTCCGGTCGGGTAATTATCACACGGATCTTATGGATAAGCTGGAGGTCGAAAAACAGTGAAACTGCCGAAAAGTCTTTTCCAAAAGCCGGAAAATCCATTGGAGTGGTATGACAGCCATATTAAAAACTCTATGCCGGATATTCCGGACCAAATGTGTATTTCCTGCTCCAAATGCAAATCAATCCTCTTGACGGGTGATTTGAATGAAAACGCGCGCGTTTGCCCGAAGTGTGGTTATCACTTTCGCATGAATGCACGCCAGCGCATTGGCCTGATTACGGATGTAGATTCCTTTCAGGAAATGGATCAGGATATGCGCTCCAAAAATATTATTAATTTTCCGAACTATGATAAAAAGCTTTGGCACGCGCGCTTGGAAAGCGGTGAAAATGAAGCTGTTGTCTGCGGCACGGCCCGTATTGGCAGCTTTAGTTGCTGTTTGTTTGTCATGGAGCCTTATTTTATGATGGGTAGCATGGGTACGGTAGTTGGTGAGAAGATTACCCGCCTTTTTGAATACGCTACAGAAAATGATATGCCGGTTGTTGGTTTCACGGTTTCCGGTGGTGCCCGTATGCAGGAAGGCATTCTTTCACTTATGCAGATGGCCAAAACAAGTGCGGCAGTCAAACGTCACAGTGATGCAGGCAATTTATATGTGTCTGTACTCACAGACCCTACAACAGGCGGTGTAACAGCCAGCTTTGCTATGGAAGCTGATGTTATTCTTGCTGAACCGGGTGCGCTGATTGGTTTTGCCGGGCCGCGTGTTATTGAGCAGACCATGCGGCAGAAACTGCCGCCGGGATTCCAGTCATCCGAGTTTTTGCTGGAAAAGGGTTTTGTGGATGAGATTGTCCCACGGAAGCAGCAAAAAGAGTATTTGACTCAATTGCTTTCGCTGCATCAAAGGAGGGCCTGAGATGGAAGCATATGAAAGACTGGCCGCTTCCAGAGCGAAGGGCAGGCCAACAGGTCTTTGCTATATACAGAATATCTTTGACGGCTTTATGGAGATGCACGGTGACCGCCGCTTCGGCGACGACAAAGCGATTGTTGCCGGTATTGCCCGCCTGAATGGGATGCCTGTCACGGTTATTGCCCACGAAAAGGGCAGCACCACAAAAGAAAAAGTCAGCCGTAACTTTGGCTCTGCGCATCCGGAAGGGTACCGCAAGGCACTTCGTCAGATGAAACTTGCGGAAAAGTTCAAAAGGCCGGTTGTATGCTTTGTAGATACCGCCGGTGCATTTTGTGGCATCGCTGCCGAAGAGCGCGGCGAAGGCCAGGCAATCGCCGAAAACCTGATGGAGATGTCCGCACTGAAAACGCCTATTATTTCTGTGTTTGTTGGGGAAGGCGGCAGTGGCGGAGCACTTGGGCTTGCGGTTTCCGATGAGGTTTGGATGCTGGAAAATGCTTATTATTCGGTCATTTCACCAGAAGGCTGCGCAAGCATTCTTTGGAAAGACAGTTCAAAAGTGAAGGAAGCGGCAAGCTGTCTTAAAATGACGGCAGACGATTTGCTTGCTTTGCACGCGATTGAACGGGTCATTCCGGAACGCAGCGATTTTTCGCAAGTCTATGAAATGCTGAAAAAAGATTTGTTTGAAACTTTGCAGGCAAAGCAGAATGAAGACGTGAACACACTTCTTCAAAAACGTTACGACCGTTTCCGCAGACTGGGCGCACCGAAGGAAACAGCTTCACTATAATAGCAGAAAAAGAGTCCGGGGCGGCCATATTGGCACCCCGGATTTTTAAGGAGGTAACTATGGGGTATCGGGAAGAATTTGAAGCAATTTATCAGGAGAAAATTAAACGTGCAGGTTCCGCAGAACTGCTTGCATGGCTGCAGAAAACAGATTTCTTTACAGCACCGGCCAGCACAAAGTTTCATTGTGCCTGCCTTGGCGGCCTTGTGCGGCACAGCGTCAGCGTTTACCATGTGATGCGGGAAAAGCATTTTGACGCAGAAACAGACAGCGAAGAAAGTTTTGCCATCTGTGCGCTCCTGCATGACATTTGTAAGTCGGAGTTTTATAAAAAAAGTTTCCGCAATTTCAAAAATGAGGAAACCGGTCAATGGGAGAAACGCCCTTATTACTCCATTGAAGACAGTTATCCTTATGGTCATGGGGAAAAATCGGTGTTCCTCATCGAGCGTTTTATGCGCCTGAAAACATCAGAGGCCATTGCTATTCGTTGGCACATGGGCGGTTTTGATGACGCAGCAAAGGGCGGGTGCTTTGCCATCAGTCAGGCATATGAAAAATATCCGCTTGCGGTAAAGCTTCACCTTTCCGACCTTGAAAGCACTTACCTTCGTGAAAAGGGGACTTCTGAAGTACCGCATCAATAAAATTGAAGAACCTGATGTTTTGCTGGCCAGCATTAGCCAGTTACTTAAAGGTGGCTCTGAAAAAAATCGGAGCTGCCTTTTTCTATGCAAAATTATTTTTAAAAAGGGATTGACTTTTCAAAATATTGATGTATTATTGTATTAGAAACTTAGTACAACAATACATTAATACAAATGAGGCGAATAATATGAGTGAAGCAGTTATCCAAACGAGAAACATCAGTAAACTCTACGGAAAATTTGCTGCTGTTTCAGACTTAAGCATTCAGGTAAACAAGGGCGATATTTACGCGCTTGTGGGAAGAAATGGTGCAGGAAAGACAACCCTGCTGAAACTAATCTGCGGTCTAACCCCGATTTCGGGCGGTGAGCTTGAACTTTTTGGCCAAACTTCCGCACAGCAGCTTAGCTTGGCAAGGGCCCACATGGGCACCATGATTGAAACGCCCGGTTTTTTCCCATACCTTACCGCGAAAGACAACCTGGAGTATTACCGGATTCAGCGTGGAAACAAAGACAAAGGCATTGTTGCGAAAACCCTTCAGTTTGTAGGGCTTGCAAATACCGGGAACAAAAAATTCAAGAATTTTTCGCTTGGCATGAAGCAGCGCCTTGGTCTTGCGCTTGCCATCATGGATGATCCGGATCTTCTTATACTTGACGAACCAATTAACGGCCTTGACCCGATGGGAATTAAAGAATTCCGCGACCTTGTCCTGAAGCTGAACAAAGAAAAGCACACGACGATTCTGATTTCCAGCCACATTCTCGGCGAACTTTCGCAAATTGCCACAACGTATGGCTTTATCAATCAGGGCAAAATGGTTCAGCATATTACGGCAGCGGATCTCAAAGAAAAGTGCCGCAATTATGTTCGCATTGATGTCGACGACACCGCAAAGGCCACTGAAGTGCTGAAAAATAAAATGTCGTTGGAAAAATTAGAAACAGTTGATGAGCATACCATTCACGTGGCAGACAAAATGGAGGATCCGGCGCCGATTGTAAAAAGCCTGGTAGAAAGCGGCGTTATGGTTTCACAGGTTTACCGTTCCGGAATAAATCTTGAGCAGTATTTTGTTAATCTGATTGGGGGAAAAGAGAATGCTTAAACTGATTCATGCGGATTTTTACAAGGTCTTTCACCGCTTGTATTTTTACATTTTGACGGTAGTTTTGGCTGGACTGTGCCTTACCATGATTTTTGCAATGCGCGGCGGTTCTTCAGCTTGCGCAAGTGAATCCATAAAACTTGCAATATCCATGTTTTCCATGCCTGTATTTATCCTTCCCATGATAACTCAGATTGTTTTTTCAGAAGAGTACCAGTCACACACACTGAAAAACACGGCGTCCTTCGGCACAGACCGTACGGTACTTTTCATTTCGAAATGGATTACCAGCATTTTGCTCAGCGTAATTCTTGCAGCAGTGCTTCTTGCAGTATATATGGGAAGTACCATGCTGGTTCTGAAAAGGGATGCGGCGTTTAACTCCGCTTTTATCCAGATGTTCTTTACCCGTTTAGGCGCAGCTTGCTCTGTGTACCTTGCCTGCATTTCCATGTCGGTTTTCCTTGCGGCTGTGCTTAACCGTAACGCTTTTGCTATTTTCCTTTATTATGCCTTGTTTTACTTTACAGTCTATTTCCTGATGCTCTTACGGCTGGGAAGCGCTACCAAATATCTTTTAAAATGTTCGTTGGATGCTATTATGCAAGGCCCAGTTACTCAGCTTCAGCAGCCAGTTATTGTCTCCCTTGTCACTACCGTTGTTTTCTTTATTGGCGGTGCAGTACTGTTCCGCAGAAAAGATTTATGCTAATGGCACCTAAACCTGTTGACAAGTGCTGTGCATCTGTATTATTGTATGAATCATGCAGTACAGCAGTGGAGGTGAAAATATGTCTTGGGATCTAAAATCGGATCGCCCGATTTATGCCCAGCTCGTAGAGCAGATAGAGCTTATGGTTGTTTCAGGAATTTACCCGGCTGGTTCCAAACTCCCATCTGTACGCGACTTGGCGGCAGATGCAGCTGTCAACCCAAACACCATGCAGCGTGCGCTTGCCCAGCTTGAAAGCGATGGGCTTTTATATTCGCAGCGTACCAGCGGAAGATTTGTAACGGAGGATGCGGAGAGAATTATGCAGATTAAAAATGCGTTTGCTGTAAATGTTATTCATGAATTTATGCTAAAAATGAATCAGCTTGGCTACAACTGCCAGCAAACAATTTCCCTGCTGGAAAAGACGATGAAGGAGGAAGAAAGCAATGGATAGCATTGTGGAGTGCAGAAACCTCACAAAGATTTTTCCGGGCTGCGTTGCACTAAATGCCATCAATCTCACAATTCCAAAAGGGCAGATTGTTGGCTTGTTAGGGCCTAACGGAAGCGGCAAAAGCACGCTGATAAAAACCATCAACGGCCTGCTTACGCCAACCGGCGGTGAAATTCTGATTAACGGAATGAAACCGGGGGTTGAAACCAAGAAAATTATTTCCTACCTGCCGGAACGCACCTACCTGAATGATTGGATGACCGTGCGGAATATGTTGGATTTTTTCGGTGACTTTTACGAAAATTTCAATAAAGTAAAAGCGTACGATATGCTGCAGCGGCTGCATATCAATCCGAACAGCCGGCTTAAGACGATGTCGAAAGGCACCAAGGAAAAAGTTCAGCTGATTCTCGTCATGAGCCGCGAGGCAGAGCTTTATGTCCTTGATGAACCGATCGGCGGCGTTGACCCGGCCGCGCGCGATTATATCCTCGACACCATTATCAGTAACTACAGTGAAAACGCTACGGTACTGATTTCTACGCACTTAATCACAGATGTGGAGAAAATCCTGGACGGCGTTATTTTTATTAATATGGGCAATATTGTGATGACGGCTTCCGTCGATGATATTCGTGCAAAAGAAAACAAGAGCGTTGATGAGCTTTTCCGGGAGGTGTTCAAATGCTGAGCAAATTGATGAAATACGAAGTGAAGGCGACACAGCGCATTTTTCTGCCAATGTACGCTCTCATTATCGTTTTTGCCGGAATCAACAAACTGTTTATGCAACTGAATTTTCAGCGAACGAATGGTATGTTTTCTGTTGCAACCGGTATTTCCATGGCGGTTTACGTCATTTTAATTGCCGCAACATTTGTTATGACTCTGGTGGTTATGATACAGCGCTTTTACAAAAACCTGCTTGGCGACGAAGGGTATCTTTCCTTTACGCTCCCGGTAAAAGTCCACAGCCACATTGACTGCAAAATGCTTATTTCACTGATGTGGAATGTTTTAAGCATTGTTGTTGCGGTTCTGTCGGTTTTCATTCTGGCCGTCAGTTCAGATATGATGAAGGAAACCCGTGAAATTCTGACTGCGATTGGTAAAGATTTTCAGCATTACGGTGGCATGGCATGGCTGGTTGCCGTTGAGGTTATTGTCTTTGTGCTGGTCAGCATCCTGGCCTGCACCCTGCAGATTTACGCTTCCGTCACAGTGGGCAGTTACTGCAGCAAGCATAAGCTCCTCGCCGGTTTTGGTGCGTTTATTGGTTTCGGTGTTGTGCAGCAAATCGTAGCTTCTATTCTTTTTGGTGCCTATACTGGTGGGCAGCAAATGGACTATTTCCTTCACTCAAAAGTAATAACAGACTGGGCTGCTCTTCAAACCGCAGCGGGTTGGCTCGGTGCTACTATTCTTTTCACTTTGGTTTTTGGGGCAGCCTTTTACTTCTTTACAAATTGGCTTCTTAGTAAGAAACTCAATCTGGAATAATTATTTTGTGGCAGGGAACCTTCCGTGTGAGGCTCCCTGCCTTTTTGTGATTCGAAAAAGCGTAAGAAAAACGTTGTACTTCTGGAAAACCCGTCCCCAATGTGATAAGATACTTTGGAGGTGATTGCAATGGCAGAGCCTGCTATTTTAACGGACCAGCTTGCAAAAAGCTACGATGGAACCGTTTACGCCCTGCAGGATTTATCAATCGAAGTGCCGCAGGGTGAAGTATTTGGGTTTCTTGGGCCGAACGGCGCGGGGAAGACGACAACCGTAAAGCTCCTTACCGGCCTGCTGAAGCCGAGCAAAGGTTCCTGTTCGGTTTTAGGGATTCCTTCTTCGCTTCATTCTTCCGAAGTCCACAGCGTCTGCGGTGTTATGACAGAAAGTGCCCGTATGTACACACAGATGACCGGCATGGAAAATCTTGTTTTCTTTGCGCAGACGGCCGAAATGGAACTTCCGGCGGCAAAAGTGCGTGCAGAGGAACTGCTGAAGCGTATGGATCTTTGGGATGCACGTGACAAAAAGCTGCGCGCTTACTCAACTGGTATGGCTCAGCGGCTTTCGCTTGCGCGTGCCCTTGTGAACCGGCCGAAAGTCCTTTTTCTGGACGAACCAACGAGCGGGCTGGACCCGGAGTCTGCGCAGGCTGTGAATACGCTGATTGACGGCCTTGCCAGGAAGGAAGGCGTTACGGTCTTTCTGTGTACGCATCAGCTGCGCTATGCACAGGACATCTGCGAGCGGTATGGAATTATAGAAAAAGGGAATCTGCTTGCGTGCGGAACATTGGAAACTCTCAGCCAAAATGCTCAGATTCATATACGGGCTGCACTGCGCCTTGCAGAAGGTGACGCGCCTGATAATCTGCAGCGCGGTAAAGATGGATGGTGGCGCACCGACCTGCGGCGCGAAGATGATATGCCACGCCTTTTAAAACAGCTGATCGAAGGCGGCAACAGCATTTATGAAGCACACATTGTAAGGCCAACACTTGAGGACATTTATTTTCGCTATGTTCAGGCAAACGGAAAGGGGGCTGTCTCATGAAAAACCTTTCTTCTGCAGAAAAAGCACTCATCCACAAAGACTTTCATGAAGTCTGGGATTCTAAAATGGCGCGCAATACCATGATGGTTGTGCCGCTTGTACTTGTCCTCGCTGTACCGATTCTTATCCTTGTTATCATTAATACTGTTCCTGCCAGCCAGAAGAACGGCGTAGATAAAATGATGAAAATGCATCCGCTGGAAATTCGGTATTTCAACCCAAAGCAGGGCATGTTCTACATCATGACCAATATGCTTTTTCCCATGTTCTTTTTGATGATTCCGCTGATGTCATCCAGCGTGGCGGCGGCCAGCAGTTTCGTTGGGGAGCGGGAGCGCGGTACACTTGAAACACTTTTGCTGACGCCTTTGAACCCCAAAAAGGTTTTTAAGGCAAAAGTCATTGGCTGCATTCTACTTTCCGCATTGGTTTCGGCCTTATCCTTTCTTGTGTTTGCCATTGTTATTTCAGTGGGGGACATCATGCTTAAGATGCCGTTTTTCCTGAACTGGAGCTGGCTGGTGCTGATTCTGCTTTTTGCGCCTGGTGTTACGGTATTCGGTGTGGTGTTTATGGTGCTCATTTCAGCAAAGAGTAAAAGTTATATTGAGTCGGTGCAGACTTCCGGCTACATTGTTTTGCCGCTGGTCCTTCTGTTCTTGGGCGAGTTTACCGGCTTGTTTACTCTGAATGCTGTTGCTTTTCTCGTCATTTCTGTTTGTATTATAATCTTGGATGTCATTATCTGGACTATTACATCCCGTTCTTTCAAAACAGAAAAGCTGTTAAAATAAAAAAAGAAAGCTGGTGAAACATGGCTGCTGATCTGCATTGCCACACACAGGCTTCAGATGGTTCCTCTACAGCGGAAGAGCTTGTGCAGATGGCAAAAATACGTGGCCTTACTGCGATAGCTGTAACCGACCACGACACTTTTGCCGGAGTGAAAAATGCGGTTTCCTGTGGAAAACGGTACGGTGTTTCAGTTGTTCCGGGAGCAGAATTTTCTGCTGTGGACTCAGAAACCGGACGAAAGGCGCATATCCTCTGTTACCGCTGCACGTCACCGGAACTGCTTGAACCGCTTTGCCGCAGAACGCAGCAGGCGCGCCAGAAAGCGGGCGAAGCCATGCTGGAAAAAGCAATGGCTGTTTATCCGTTTCCCGCCGAACTTGCACTGAAATTTGCGCAGAACAGTACTTCCCTTTTTAAGCAGCACATCATGCGCGCATTGGTTGAAGCGGGGTATTCTTCCGGTATCTACAGTCCCGTTTTTAACGAACTCTTTTCTTCTACAAATGGAAAAGCGTATGAGCCTATCACGTACCCAGAGGTAAACGATGTTCTTGAACTGATTCACCGGGCAGGAGGAATCGCTGTGCTGGCCCATCCCGGTGAGTATGACAGTTACGGCCTGTTGGGCCGCCTTGCTGCTTCACACAGCCTGGAAGGTGTGGAAGTCTGGCACCCACGCAATCACCCTGGCGATGACCGCCGCCTTTCACAGTTTGCCCGTGAAAACGGGCTGCTTATGACGGGTGGAACCGATTTTCACGGGCTGTATACGAAAATCCCACACCCGATTGGAAGTTTTACGGCCCCAGACAATCAGCTTAGCCTGTTAATGGCTAAAAAATTTGTTTATTAGGAGGATGCTGAATATGGAGTATCATTACAAAACAAAAGGAACCTGCTCACGGGAAATCATTATTAATCTTGACGGTGACAAGGTGCAAGATGTTAAATTTATTGGTGGGTGCAATGGCAACACAAAGGGAATCAGCGCCTTAGTAAAAGGCATGAAAGCGGATGAAGTCATTGACCGCTGCAAGGGGATTCGCTGTGGCATGAAGCCGACTTCCTGCCCGGATCAGCTTGCACAGGCACTTCAGCAGGCGATGAATAATTCGAGCAAATAATTTGGAATAAAATGATTCTTTTGATGGAAACATATCGTATAAGCAAAAGCACCTATCAGCTTGAACTGATGGGTGCTTTTGTGCTGGATTATGAAGACAAAGAGGGGGGCTGCAGCTATTGCCGCAGTCCCTGTGTGCTTTTAGCAGCCGCAGCCATTATTATTGCCACAGCCACAGTCATTGCCGCCACAGCCGCCACAGCCACCACAGCCGCCGCAGCCACCGCAACTACCACAGCCGCCGCCGCAGCAGCAGCAGAGGATAATGATAAGGATCAGAATGCAGGAGCAAGAATTTCCACACCCAAAACTATTGCACATAAGAGATTGCCTCCTTTCGATTTACAGTACATAATATTGCTGTGGCGTAAATGGTGTTACAAAATTCTTTGGGCTTTATATGAAGCCTTGCAGGGCTGACGTTTTACCAAAAACATGCTATAATAACAGCATAAATGTTAAATTTAGAACGGCGGGGATGCCGGTATGGAGGGATAATAATGCTTTGCCAGTGCTGCGGAAGGAATCCTGCTTCCGCATATGTAAAAATCGTCTGTGGGGGAAAACTGACCGAGTATGCTCTGTGTACCGAATGCGCCAGGCAGTTTGGGTGTGGAAATCTTTTTGCGGGCCTTGGCTATCGTATGGACGACATTGTGCGCGAGTTTTTCGACAGTGAAGAAGAAGAGGAGGAAGAAGTCCTTCGCTGCAAATGCTGTGGGATGTCTTTCAGCGACATTGTACGAAGCGGCCGCGTAGGATGCGCCGAATGTTACACCACGTTTGCCGACCGTCTTCTGCCGGTAATCCGGCAGATTCACGGCAGTGATACGCACCGCGGAAAAGTGCCGGGTGCTTCGCTGCAGCAGGTGCCATCCGGCGGCAAACTCGCCGTGCGCGGTTCGGAAAGCGGCGGGGAGGGGAAAGAATGAGCAAATGGTATAAAGCTTCCGGCCCACAGCATGAAACGGTTCTTTCCTCCTGCATTCGGCTTTCGCGTAATCTCTGCGGAATTCCATTCCCAGCGGGTTTAGGGGAAAGTAAGAAAAAAGAAGTTCTTCAAAAAATCTGTCATGTTATTTCCGATGAAAATAGTTCGGTATACCGGAAATTTCACGCTGTTCGTTTGGATTCTCTGGAGCTCGGTGCCGTGATTGCACTTGCGGAGCGTGGTGCTGTTACGGCAGACTTTATTGAAAATCGCGGTGGACGTGGGCTGCTTGTTTCAGACGATGAATCAAAGTGTATTATGGTAAACGGGGAGGATCATTTTCTGTTTCAAGTTCGTCAGAGCGGCCTTTCTCTGCAGGATGCTTATTCGGCTGCTGACCGTCTGGACACAATTTTTGACAAATCCCTTCATTTTGCGTTCGATAAACGCCTTGGCTACCTGACCTGCAACCCTGCATTGCTTGGAACGGGTATGGTGGCTTCGCTCCTTCTGCACCTTCCGGCGCTGGATGACACTGGCGCGGCGGCGCGCATTGCTTCAAATTTGCAGCCGCTCGGGATTTCCCTGCGCAGTGTTGTTAATACGGATTCCGGCCCGTGCGGCGCGGTTTACCGGCTTTCCAACCGTATGACTCTTGGCCTTTCCGAGCAGGAAGCAATTACAAACTTAAATGGAATTGCGGGGCAGATTATTGCACAGGAACGCGCAGCACGCAACAATTTAATTCAAGATATTTCTGTGCAGGATACGGTTGGCCGTTCTCTTGGCATTTTCCGCAGCGCCCGGCTGATGAGCTATGCTGAATTTCTTAACCTTGCTTCTATGATACGGTTCGGCATTGCTGCCGGATTTTTGAAAGAAATCAATATTTGCCAAATTGACAGCCTGGCTATGCTGGTTCAGCCCGCAAACCTGGAGCAAAATGCAGGAAGAAAACTTCTGCCGGACGAGAAGCGTGCGCTCCGCGCGAAACTTGTCCGCAAAATTTTTACGGAGCGGGAAAACGGAGATACCCGTGATGAGCGGAAAAACTGATGTGGAGCTTGCCGCAGCTCTTTTTTCCCTTATAGGGGAAGAGCTTCCTCACGACAGGCAGAAAGACGCGGAGGCTGCCCAACGCAGGAAGCAGATGCCCGATGACAGGCAGGTACTTCTGAGCATCCTTGCGCTTTGCGGTGAACCGAAAACACCGCAGCAGCTTTATATCTGCGCAAAGGCTTACAGCTGGCTGGGGGCAGCTTACAGTGAGAAGGCGGTGCAGGCCATTGAGGCTTACTTAGCTTCCCCTGGCTGGAACGAATTGCCTTCCGGTACAGTTATGGAAGAAGGCATCCGCGTTTCCCTTCGAGTTCGGCAGCGGGCCAATTTGTACCTTGACCTTGGCAGTGGTTATGCTGCAGCGGAAAACCTTGAAAAGGCTGCTTCTGCCTATATGAACGCATATGGTTTGGAACCTTACCGCATCCTGTGTGCCGTCGAGGTTTCAAACCTTTTAGTGCGGCGTGGTAAAAATAAGGAAGCCATGAAATTCCTGGTTCAGCAGAAAAAAGCACCGTATTACCGTACCCAGCGTTTCCGTGATAAAAATGGCCAGATGTGTTACAATACTTTTTTTCGGGATTCGCTTGACCGGCAGATAGAAAAGCTGAAAAAAGTCATTCCGGACTGAAAAACGGGCGTACAGCTCCTTTTGCAGGAACTGTACGCCCGATATTTCTATGCTGCAGCAGAAATTCAGCTTGCACTTTCCGGAAAAACCGAGACGATTTTTTTTTCGCATTCAGCGGGAGAATAGGCAAATCGGCTGATGTGTTTTCCGCTAAAGAAATACTTTGGCGGAACAGGCCGGTAGGAAAAATCGAAGGTATCTATAATCACAAGTTTCACCTTCATACGGTCGGGAAGAATACTCTTTATGTAGACACTTGCCTGCTGCCCCGGCACAACGTCGTCTTTCACTTCCGCAAGGCCGGCAAGGTTTGGCGCAAGTTCTACAAAGATTCCGTATGGTTCTACAGAGCGCACAATGCCTGCAACGGTCTCACCGGCGGAAAACTGAGCTGCATTTTCCTCCCATGTGCCAAGCAGCTCTTTGTGGCTGAGAGTAATACGTCCGTTTTCAATGGATTTAATAACGGCTTTAATATCCATACCAACGGAAAAGCGCTCCCGCGGGTGATCAATGCGCGAAACGGAAATAGCGTCAATCGGAAGCAGTGCAATAATGCCGCAGCCAACGTCGGCAAATGCCCCAAAACTTTCAAGATGTGTTACCCGTGCATCAATGATGTCGCCCGGTGTCAGCTTGGAGATATGCTCTTTTTTACATTTCTCCTGTGCGGCTCGGCGTGAAAGTATGGCGGTCATGGTTCCGTCCGGTCCTTTTTCAAAACCCGTTACCGTAAAGCAGACCGGATGATTCACTCGGGAAATGATTGCAATATCCCGCACAGTGCCTTCGCGGATTCCAACTGCGCCCTCTTCGCGGGGAATCATGCCCTGCATACATCCTAAATCCACCAGAAGGTTGTGGGCACTGTCGCAGACCATGGCACGCCCTTCGAGAATTCTGCCTTCCCGGCAGGCATCGTTCAGAGAAGAAAAGTTTTGCATGGCTGCACGGTTTTCCGGAGTGTCCATGTTCCATCCTTCCGGGTAGTATTCAAACATTACATTCCCTCCTTTTTGCTTTCGATTATCTATATGCGTTGGTGGCGGCGGTCATTCTTATGCGAAAAATTATTGGCGCGGAAATTTCCGCTTGATTCTCTTTTGCTTCTATTATAAAATAGAACGGTTAAGATTATTTTAGAAGGGTTTTGATTTTGATGAAAATACAGAAACGCCTGCTTGCAGTCTGCCTTGCCCTTACAGCGGCAGTTGGCTTTTCAGGTTGCAGCAAAGGCAGCAGTGCCAGTACGCCTTCGGCTCCGAAAAAGGATTCGACCGAAAAGATTGGTTATCAGCTTGAGCAGCCTGCCGAAGGCGAAGAAATCGCTGTACTGACGACCAGCATGGGAACTGTGAAAATCCGCTTGTTTCCCAATGCGGCACCGAAAGCGGTGGAAAATTTTAAAGGGCTTGTGAAAAAAGGTTATTACAACGGACTGATTTTTCATCGCGTTATTAAAGATTTTATGGTCCAGACTGGCGACCCAACTGGAACAGGGCGTGGCGGTGAGAGCATTTGGAAGAAGGCGTTTAAAGACGAATTCAACTCAAACCTGCTGAATGTCCGCGGCGCTGTTGCCATGGCAAATTCGGGAAAAGATACAAATGGAAGTCAGTTCTTTATAGACCAGGCGGGGCCTTCCTCGTTTCAGGGCTGGAACAAGTTCGAGCAGGCGTATTCTTTTTATAAACAATCTAAACTTACACCGGAAGATTTTGCTGCCCAGTATGGGACATACTGGCTCAATATGGACAAAGTAACAGATAAATACAAAAAGTTCTATGAAAAGAACGGTGGAAATCCCCACTTGGATGGCTGCTACACCATTCAGCAGACCGGCCACACTGTTTTTGGGCAAGTTTTTGACGGGATGGACACGGTTGACAAAATTGCTGCCGTAAAAGTAGATTCCGCCGATAAGCCAATTACCGCAGTAAAGATTCTAAAAGCGGAAATTCAGAAATATAAAAAATAAAGAAATTCTCCCTCTTAGAGTTTTAAAACGTGCAGATTTGACAAAAAGCCATTCATTGCTTGACAAGCCCAAACGGGGAACGGTATAATATTTCGTATGTGTTTTTTTGAATGTGGAGTGTAAGAATGAGGATGGAGGACAATATGTCTGCAAAATTTGTTTTCGTTACCGGCGGTGTTGTTTCCGGGCTTGGCAAGGGAATCACTGCAGCTTCCCTGGGAAGACTGCTGAAGGCGCGTGGCCTTCGTATTACTATGCAGAAGTTTGACCCGTACCTGAATGTAGATCCGGGAACCATGAATCCGTTCCAGCATGGTGAAGTTTTTGTGACCGACGATGGCGCAGAAACCGACCTTGACCTTGGCCATTATGAGCGTTTTATTGATGAAAGCCTGACCCAAAACAGCAATGTTACTTCCGGCCGGGTCTACTGGAATGTTATTCAGAAAGAGCGTAACGGCGATTACGGCGGGGGAACTGTTCAGGTTATTCCGCATATCACCAACGAAATCAAGGAACGTATTTACGCCGGAAAAGAAAACATTGATGTTGCTATTATAGAAATCGGCGGCACAGTGGGCGACATTGAGAGCCAGCCATTTCTGGAAGCCATCCGTCAGTTTGCAACGGAAGTCGGCCGTTCAAACTGCCTGTTTATCCATGTAACGCTTGTTCCGTACTTAAGCTGTTCGCATGAGCACAAGTCAAAGCCGACGCAGCACAGTGTAAAGGAACTACTTTCCATTGGCATTCAGCCGGATGTTATTGTGCTCCGTTCCGAGAGGGAAGTCGGGGAAGATATTAAGAAAAAAATTGCACTGTTTTGTAATGTGGCGGAAAACTGTGTGATTGAAAACCTAGATCTTCCGCTGCTTTATTCTGTCCCGATTGCCCTGCATGAAGAACGCCTTGACGATATTGTCTGCAAGCGCTTCGGGCTTGACACACATGGCCCGAACCTTGCCGAGTGGATTTCCATGGTGGACACAGCCATGTCGCTGACCGACAGCGTTACGATTGCGCTTGTTGGCAAATACGTTGAACTGCACGACGCTTACCTCAGTGTAGCGGAAGCCCTTACGCACGGCGGTATCGGAAACAAAGTCAAGGTCAACATTAAATGGGTGGATTCCGAAACCATTGACGACCAGAACGTTGATGAGGTTCTTTCTGATGTAGACGGCGTTTTGGTGCCGGGCGGCTTTGGCCCGCGCGGAATTGAAGGGATGATCACGGCAATTCGATATGCCCGTGAAAACGATGTGCCGTTCCTTGGAATTTGCCTTGGCATGCAGCTTGCACTTGTTGAAATTGCCCGCAATATTCTGAACCTTTCCGATGCAAATTCCGCAGAGTTCGATCCGCAGAGCAAAAACTGCGTTATTGACCTGATGCCGGAGCAGAAGGACGTTCAACAGCTGGGCGGCACGATGCGCCTTGGCAAATATCCATGTAAGCTTATGCCGGATTCCACGGCCTCGAAGCTGTATGGAGGTGCTCCGCTGATTTCTGAGCGCCATCGTCATCGTTTCGAAGTAAATAACGACTACCGGGAACGTTTTGAAGCCGCGGGCGTTGTTTTCAGCGGCCGTTCCCCGGATGACCATATTGTTGAAATGATGGAACTGCCTGGCCACCCGTGGTTTATGGGTTCCCAGTTTCACCCGGAATTCAAGTCACGCCCAAATCGCCCGCATCCGCTTTTCAAGGGCCTTGTCGCCGCGGCAAAAGAATTTCAGCAGAAGCACAATGAACAGTTAAAGCTCGATTGACTTTTTACTCTCCGGTTAATGCCGGAGAGTTTTTTTATTGGCAGTGTATAGTGCAGGAAGATTCTGCCAATGATTCTTCTGCAACAAATTTTGGAGATGAATCATAATGAAAACGTGGGAAAAATCAGTTTGCCTTGCGCTTATCCTTGCCATCCTGTTTACTTTTACCGGCTTTACTGCCGAGTGCGAAAAAATACCAGACCAGCTTTTGCGCCTTCATATCCTTGCAAATTCGGATTCCCAGGCTGACCAGACGCTGAAGCTTCAGGTACGTGACCGCATCCTGAAAGAGAGTGCCGGAATGCTGAACGGTGTGAAAAATCGTGCGGAAGCAGAAAAAGTGGTTGCCAAGCGTTTGCCGCAGATACAGAAAACGGCACAGGCTGAAGTGTACCGCCGCGGTTACCGCTACCCTGTGAAAGCACAGATGACGAATATGTATTTCAATACGCGTGAGTATGGCAACGTTACAATTCCTGCCGGAATGTATGACGCGCTCCGTATTACCATCGGTTCTGGAAACGGGCATAACTGGTGGTGTGTCCTGTTTCCGGCTCTTTGCCTTCCAGCGGCGGAAGCACCCTCTAAACTCGAGGATGTCCTTGACAAAGACGAAATGCACGTTGTGAAGGGAAACGACAATTATATTGTTAAATTCAAGTCGGTCGAAATGTACGAGCAGTTCCGCAGCTGGCTCAGTCAGCAGAAGCTTCCTTTTTAGGCAAAGCCGTTCCGGCTCACCCTCCTTTATGGTATAATGCTTAGTAATGGGGATAGGAGGGGTTGTCTTGCTTCAGCTGATATTTGGCCGTTCCGGCAGCGGCAAAACACATCTGGTTCGTGAGTCGCTGAAAGAGCTTGCGGAAAGCGGCGCGCAGCACCTGATGCTGATCGTACCGGAGCAGTCGTCTTTCGAAAATGAGCGTGCTATGCTGCATCTTCTGGGTGCAAAAAATGCCCGTAGCGTTGAAGTTACCACATTTACCCGTCTTGTTGACGCGGCACAGCGGCGCTGTGGCGGGTTTGCCGGACGCCGCCTTGATGACGGAGGCCGCAGCATTTTTATGAGCCTTGCCGTTGAGCAGGTGCGTGACCAGCTTGAAGTTTTTCAGAAAAACGCGGAAAGCACAGAGCTTGTGAACCTTTTGCTGCAGATTTCAGCTGAACTGAAGATGTGCGAGATTACCCCGGAAAAATTGGATGGCACGGCACAGAATGTCCCTCAAAGAACCCTTCAGAAAAAGATGCGCGAAATTGCGCTGATTCTTTCTGCTTACGATGCATTGGTTGCGCAGAGCTATATTGACCCGTTGGATAATTTGACGCGCCTGAAAAACATTTTGGTGCAGCATGATTTTTTTCACGGCTATACTGTTATGGTCGATTCTTTTCAGAGCTTTACCGTGCAGGAATACGGCATTCTGGAAGCCATCCTGCGGCAGGCGGATGAAGTCCATGTAACACTTTGCGGCGATGGACTGGCTGGTTCCGACGCGGGGCTTTTTGCTATTGGCCGGGCAACGGCGAAGCGCTTGCTTCGGATTGCCGCGGAAAACGGCGTAAAGGCGGCTGTGCCTCTTCAGCTGAAAGCTGGGCGGCGATTTCAAAATCCGGCGCTTACTGCTCTGGAGGCAGGCGCTTACCGCCCGGCGCGGGAAGTATACAGTGAATCCTGCAGCGGTGTGGCTGTTTATGAAGCAAAAAGCCGCTACGATGAGTCGGCCTTTGTCTGTGCCATGATACGGAATCTCGTAAAAGATAAGGGCTACCGTTACCGCGACTTTGCGGTGACTGCACGTTCTACCGATACATATGATGGCATTTTAGATGCAGCTATGGAACGCTGGGAGATTCCATATTTTATGGACTGCCCTCAGCCGGTCGAGTCTGAACCGTTGATGCGGCTTGTCCTTTCCGCTTTCCGAATTGTTCAGTACGGCTTTCGCTCAGACGATGTTTTTCAGTATCTGAAAACAGGGCTGGCTGGTCTTACTTCCTCGCAGATTGCTGATTTGGAAAATTATACTTTCGTGTGGAAACTTTCCGGGAAGAAGTGGCGGCAGGAGTGGTGTGACAGTCCTGAAGGCTTTACTGACCGTGCAAAGCAGGATGATGCACAGCAACTGGCCGTGCTGAATGAAAGCCGGCGCGCCGTTGTGGAACCACTGGAGCGCTTTGCGGCCGACACGGCGGAAATTGACGGAACCGGAATTGCGGCAGCCGTTTACCGCCTTCTGTGCGATGTAAAGGCGGCGGAAAATCTTCGTACTTATGCCGACTGCCTTTCGCAGGGAGGAAATCCTGCGCTGGCGGAGCGCGAACTGCGTGTATGGGACCTTTTGATGCAAATTCTGGACCAGACGGCGCTTGTTATTGGCAGCAAGAAAATCACCCGGGAACGGTATGCGGAGCTTCTGCGGCTGGTGATACGCACCAGCCGCATGGCAAGTATTCCACAAGGGTTGGATGAGGTAACAATCGGCGACGCAAACCGTTCCCGCACTGCGGAGCCAAAAGTCGTTTTTGTAATTGGTGCGGTTCAGGGGGAATTTCCAATGGCACCGGGTGGGGACGGTGTATTCAGCGACAGCGAGCGCCGTGAGATGATACGTCTTGGTCTTCCACTCAATGACACAATGGAAGGCGTAGCCCTGCAGGAGCGCTTTCTGGCTTATTCCGCTATGAGTGCCCCTTCCGAAAGGCTGTATCTTTCCTGGCCTGCGGCAGACAGCGCCGGAAAAGCCCTCACGGCATCCTCCATCCCGGATGAGGCGAAAGCTGTGCTGCGGAATGTTAAAGTTCTTGAGGAAGAGAGTTTTAACCCGCTTTGGTTTGCGTGCGCAGAGATTCCGGCTTTGGAACTTGCCGCGCGGAAATGGAAAGAAAATGACGAGCTTTCCGAGTCGCTGAAAGCGGTGCTGCGCGGTCGAAAATCAGGAGGAAGGCTTGCACTTTTGGAACGTGCCGCCGAAAAGCGGCCGGTAAGCTTTGAAAATCCTGAAATGTCGCGTTCTCTTTTTGGCGAAAATATGCGCCTTTCCGCAACGCAGATTGAAAAATTTGAGCTGTGCCGGTTTCAGTACTTCTGCCGCTACGGCCTGAATGTGCAGGAGCGCCGTGCTGCGGAGCTGAACGCGCTGGAGTACGGAAGCCTGATGCACTTTTTGCTGGAGCATCTTTTCCGTGGGCTTGGCAGCGCTAAAATTTTAAGCCTTTCACCGGAAGAGCTTCACAGCGTCATTCTTGGCTTTTTGAATGAGTATGTGCAGCAGAATTTTGGCGGACTCGAAACTAAAACGCCGCGTTTCATTTACCTTGTTTCCCGCACGGCGGATGCCGCGCAGATTGTTGCGCTGCATATTGCACAGGAATTAGCACAGAGCGGTTTTCACCCTGTGGATTTCGAGCTGGAGATTGGCCGTTCGGTCGGTGCGCTTTCTATCCCGCTTCCGGATGGCGGGAAAGTGTGCATTGACGGAAAAATCGACCGGGTAGACATTATGGATGAGAATGGTGTTCGCTACCTTCGCATTGTAGATTATAAAACAGGGAAAAAGAAATTCAGCCTTTCCGACCTTGTTTACGGCATGAATATGCAGATGCTGATTTACCTTGCGGCACTCTGTGAAAACGGAGAAAAACGCTACGGCAGTTTTGAACCGGCTGCGGTTTTGTATATGCCGGCGGTCCGACCATCCGTTTCCGCAGAACGGAGCGAAAATGAAGTGTCACTGAAAACGGCAGAAGGAAACAAGCTTCGTATGGACGGCCTTGTTTCAGATGATCCGACGGTCATTCGGGCTATGGACCAGGAAGCGGCGGGAAAATATCTTCCTGTTAAATTAAAAAATGGTGTGCCGGATTCCAAAAACAATATTGCTTCCCCCTTAGAGTTAAAGCAGATTTTAGCGTACCTGAAACAGCAAATCACCGCTATGGCAGAAGAACTGCAAAAGGGAAATGTATCGGCGCTTCCGCTGAACGGAAAGGATTATGATGCCTGTGCGTGGTGCCCTTACCGCTCTGTTTGTGGCCGCGAGCAGGACGATCCTGTCCGCAACATGGAAAGTTGCGACCGTGATGACGCTATGAAAGAAATCGCACAAGGAAAAGGAGAGACGAAAGAATGAGCAGAAACTGGACGGAAGGCCAGCAGGATGCAATCTGCGCGCGAGGCGGAACACTCCTTGTTTCCGCCGCAGCCGGTTCTGGAAAAACAGCTGTTTTGGTACAGCGCGTCATTGAGCGGATTACAGACACAGCGGACCCGGTGGATGCCGACAGACTTCTTGTTGTTACGTTTACCAAAGCTGCCGCTGCTGAAATGCGTGGACGCATTTCAGCAGAACTTTCCCGTATGCTTGAAAAAGACCCTTTTAACACGCACCTGCAGCGCCAGCAACTGCTGCTTTCTCACGCACATATCAGTACCATTGACAGTTTTTGTTCTGACCTTGTAAAGCAAAATTTTTACCGCCTTGGCATTTCACCGGAAATTCGAATTGCGGAAGACAGCGAGATGACGGTGCTCCGTTCGGAATCCGCGGGAGAAACCCTGGAAGAATTTTATGAAAAAGGCGACCCGGAGTATTATGCGTTTGCGGAAGCGTTTTCTACCGGCCGCGATGATGCCGCCATAGCGGAAACGGTTGGACGCTTGTATGATTTTGTCCGTTCTCATCCTTTCCCGAAGCGCTGGCTTACAGAAAAAGCCGACCTCTACAAAAACTGCACGAATGCGGCACAAACGGTTTGGGGCAAGGCAATTCTGTCATTTGCCGCCGATGCGGCAGATTACTGCATTCTGCTTACTCAGGATTCTCTTGCTGCCATTTGTGAAGATGAAAAAATTGCAGAAGCGTACGGCGACGCCCTTCATTCCGACCTTTCGGGACTGAACTTCCTGCGGAATGCCATCCGAGCCGGGGAATGGGACAAAGCATTCGCTTTTGCCGAAAACCCATCTTGGCATACCCTTGGCAGGCTGCGCGGCGACGACCCAATCAAGCAGCGGGTTCAGGCTGCAAGGAAAACCATGAAAAAAACCGTTGATGGGATTGCAAAACTTTTCTGCGCGCCGGAAAAGCAGTGCAGAGAAGATATTGCGCGCCTTTGTCCGATTGTCAATATGCTTTTTAAAGTGACACTCCGCTTTTCCGAAAAATTGGAGGAGAAAAAGAAGGAACGCCATTCTGCGGATTTTAGCGACTATGAACATTGGGCGCTGCAGCTTCTTGTACGAGAAACAGAAAATGGCTTTGAGCGTACACCCGAAGCAGAAGAAATTTCATCGCTTTTCGCAGAAGTTATGGTGGATGAGTACCAGGACACAAACGAAACGCAGGACCTTATTTTTCGGGCGGTTTCACAGGATGAGAAAAACCTTTTTATGGTTGGTGATGTGAAGCAGAGCATTTACCGGTTCCGCCAGGCCATGCCGCAGATTTTTCTGCGCAAACGCGCTTCGTTTCCCCTCTATGATCGAAAAAAGGATGAGTACCCGGCCTGTGTAATCCTTGACCGGAATTTCCGCAGCCGTGCCGG
>JAEZFF010000074.1 GCA_023417635.1 Bacillota bacterium
ACGGCGGGCTTGCAAAGTGAACGGCCGTCAGTTCCACACCGCGCCGCGCCATCATCCAGGCTGCAACCGGGCTGTCGATTCCGCCGCTGATGAGGATGGCGGCTTTTCCGCCTGTGCCTACGGGGATTCCGCCTGCGCCGCGTTTTGCGTTGCCGTGAACATATGCGGCAAAGTCACGGATTTCTACCCGAACGGTAAATTCCGGATTCTTTACGTCAACGTGCAGGTTCGGAAACTTTTGCAGCAGGAATCCACCCACCTGAGCACAGATTTCAGGGGACTTGAGCGGAAATTTTTTGTCGGCGCGCTTGCACTCTACCTTGAAAGTCTTTGCAGAGGAAAGGTCCTTTTTCAGGTATTTTACCGCACCGTCGCACACAGCGGAAATATCTTTGCTGATTTCGCAGGCGCGCGAGTAGGCGGCAATCCCGAAGACTTTGGAGATGCAGTCTTCCGCGTCGTCCAAGTCGGCGCCGTCACGCGGTGTAACGTATACGGTTGACTGCAGTTCACGCACATCAAAGCCGCCCAGCCGCCCAATGCGCCTGCGGATATTTTTCAGCAGAATATCTTCGAAGGCGTGGCGGTTCAGCCCTTTCAGCACGACTTCGCCCAGTTTTACCAGAATAACTTCTTTCATCGTTTCTCCTTTAGTTAAAGCGGACGTTTCGTGAGAGCGGCAAGGCCGTCGCGGAGGGCATCGAGGAAAACGGCGGCTTCTTCTTTCGTATTGTACCGGCAGAAGCTCAGCCGCAGGGCGGAAGCAATCCGTTCGTGCGGAAGGCCCATGGCTTTCAGCACATGGCTTTCGCGCCCTTTGGAGCAGGCGGAGCCGGAAGAAACAAAAATATTGCGGTCAGAAAGAAAATGCAGCATGGTTTCAGCGCGTACGCCCGGCATGGAAAAGTTCAGAATATAAGGCAGGCCGTCTTCCGGCGAGTTAATCGTTACGCCGTCAATCTTGGAAAGGCCTTCGCGGCAAAAACTGTTCAGTTTCCGCATGGCGGCCATTTCTTTTTCGAGATCCGGCAGTGCTTTTACAGCGGCTCCAAAACCGGCAATCAGCGGCATACTTTCGGTGCCGGGGCGCATATCGTGTTCCTGCCCGCCGCCGTAGGTCAGCGGCTCAATATGTACGCCTTTGCGCACATAAAGCATACCAATGCCTTTTGGCCCGTGAATTTTATGCGCGCTGGCGCTCATCAGGTCGGCACGCAGCCTGCGCACGCGCAGAGGCAGTTTGCCGAAAGCCTGTACGGCGTCAATGTGCAGCAGGGCAGGCGCTTTTTTTTCTTCAATCGCGTCGGCTGCTGCCTCTACGGGCAGAATGCTGCCGACTTCGTTGTTGACACGCATCATGCTGACCAGGATGGTTTCCGGCGTAATGGCGTCGTGTACCTGCTGCGGGTCAATATGCCCCCACACGTCCGGTTTCAGCGTCACAACTTCGAAGCCTTCCCGTTCCAGCTGCTTTGCGGTTTTCAGCACAGATGGATGCTCAATCTGCGTTGTTACAATGCGGTTTCCGCGTTTTTTGCCAGCTCTGGCCGCACCGAAAAGCGAAATATTGTTACTTTCGGTTCCACCCGAGGTGAAATAAATTTCCTCATCTTTGGCGCCGAGGAGCGAAGCCACGGCTTCCCGTGCAGAGCGCAGCTCCTGTTCGGCCCGAAAGCCCATGGAATGCAGAGAAGAAGGGTTGCCGTAGTTCTGCGTCATCATTTCTACGGCTTTTTGCGCCGCCTCGGGGCAGGCGCGGGTTGTGGAAGAATTATCAAAATAAATTTCAGTCAAAAGCGTATTACCTCCGAAAGAATTACTTCTGATTATTATACACCATTCAAGGGCAGTATGAAAAGAGCAGGTTTGAAAAGTTGCGAAAACTGCTTGACAAAATTTTAACTAACGACTATGATAGACAGTAACAAAACGGGAAGGGACATCCGGCGGCTGACGAAGAAGGAGAAAGAAGTACGTGACAGGTTCGCGTGCAAAATGGCGCTCCTCCGCTCCGCACGGAGCTTTCTCTGGCAGATTTGCGGCCGCGGCGCCGCACCCGGGTTTCGGCAGGAAACTGCGCGGAACCCACTACTGCTACGATACAAAAAACCGCATTCCGGGTATTTAGTCATTTTCTGTGGGTTCGCCGCGTCTGCAGAAAGGGGCTTGACCCGGGGTGCGGCTTTTTTATCGGTATGAGCTTTTCTGTGGCTGTGTCTTATTGTTAAAGCCTGTTTTTGTTTGCCGGCAGCAAATGTATGACTTTAGCCCCGACGGGGGAAAAATACGTCTTGAAAAATTGTAAAAGCCGCAGCATGGAAAAGCACATGGAACGCTTCTGCCCGCTTTGTAAATCTTTGCGTAAAAGGAGATCCCCATGAAAAACCGTTTTTTCAAACGCATATTGTCCGGTGCAGCAGCCGCTGCCGTTTTGTTTTCTTTCGCGGCCTGCTCTTCCGGTGCCGGAACATCTTCTGCTGTACATTCATCGTCTTCTGCAGGCGGCAGCAGCTTCGTCTACGGTATTCAGACGCAGCCGAGCAGCCTTGACCCTTATGTTTCTGCTTCGGCGGACACGCGCGTCATCCTGTTCAATATTTTTGAAGGACTTGTAAAGCCCGACAAAGATGGCAGCCTGAAACCAGCTGTAGCGGAAAGCTTTTCGGTTTCCGCCGATGCGCTTACTTACACATTTCAGCTCCGAAAAGGCGTGAAATTCCATAACGGCAAAACAGTTAGCGCTGAAGATGTAAAATACTCTCTGGAAACTGCCGCGGGCATGACCGGCGGTAAAACGCCGGATACCAACCTGAAAAACATTCAGTCGGTAGAAGCAGATGGAGCTTCTACTGTAAAGGTTCATTTGAAAACACCGGATTACGATTTTCTGCCGAATCTTACCGTTGCCATTACGCCAAAGGGATATACGAAGCAGGAATCGCATCCGATTGGCACGGGGCCGTACTGCTTTGAGTCTTACACACCGCAGCAGTCGCTTGTACTGAAAAAGAATAAAGATTATTGGCAGAAGGGATTGCCGTACCTTGACACTGTCACATTCAAACTGGAGTCAGACTCCAACGCGTTGCTGACGGACCTGCAGGGCGGCAGTGTAGACGGTGCATCCATTGCGAATAACGTGGCTTCACAACTTGGCGGCGGATTTAACATTATCCCTTCAAACTCCAACTCGGTGCAGATGCTTGCACTCAACAATAAAGAAAAGCCGTTTGACAAAGTTGAAGTGCGGCAGGCGGTAAGCTATGCCACCGATGCGGATGCAATTATCCAGACGGTCAACCTTGGCAAAGGAGTGCGCTGCGGCACACCGGTCATTCCCGGCCTCAAAAAATACTGCGACACATCGCTTGTGAATGCCTACCCGCACAATGTGGCAAAAGCAAAAGAACTGCTGAAACAGGCAGGCTACCCGAAGGGGTTTTCCATGACGATTACGGTTCCATCCAACTACACCGTTCATGTAGACACGGCGCAGGTGCTTGTGAACCAGCTGAAAGAAGTTGGCATCCGGGTACAGATCAAACAGGTGGACTTTGCCACCTGGCTCAGTAAAGTCTACCAAAACCGTGAGTACCAGAGCACCATTGTTTCGGTCGACGGCCCCACGCTTTCGCCCAAAAGTTACCTTAGCCGCTATGTGAGCGGGGACCAGAAGAACTTTGTGAATTATTCCAGTGCGGCTTACGACAGCATTTATAAGAAAGCTGCGGCTGCAAAGGATGAAGCGAAGCGCGTGGAACTTTATAAGCTGGCTCAGCAGCAGATTTCAAAAGATGCCGCGAGCGTGTACCTTGAGGATATTTCAAACCTGAATGCCTTCCGCACCGGCATTACAGGCTATACGGCTTACCCACTGTATGTATTTGACGCTTCAACGATTCGCCGCGCAGGCTAAAGAAATCTTTGCGGGAAAGGGAAACAGATGAAATACATTGCACGAAAATTTGCGGCCCTCCTGCTTACGATGGTGCTTGTTTCCATACTGGCGTTTGTGGCGTTCAACCTGATACCCGGTGACCCGGCGCAGATGATACTCGGTACGGAAGCAACGCCGGAAAGCATTGCGGCGCTGCACGCGAAACTGGGGCTTGACCAGAGTTTGCCGCAGCGGTATTTTTCCTGGCTGGGCGGCCTGCTTCACGGCGATATGGGCACTTCGCTGCAGTATTCGCAGCCGGTCGCTTCGCTCCTTTTTTCGCGGCTGCCGGTTACGGCGTGCCTTGCGGGGCTTTCGCTGATTTTCATTGTTGCCCTTTCGTTCCCGGCGGGTGTGTTTGCCGCAAAATGGCACGGCACACTCCCCGGCCACCTAATGGATGCCGTTACCATGCTGAACCTTACGCTGCCGGGCTTTTTCTTCGGTGTGCTGTTTATCTGGATTTTCGGTATTCTGCTGCATTGTTTTGTCCCCGGCGCCTACATCGATTACCGGCAGAATTTTGGCGGGTTTCTGCGCTACCTGATTTTCCCGGCTTTGGCTGTTGCACTGCCGAACATCGCTTCCACGGCAAAATTTCTACGAAATGCCATTTTGGCAGAGCGGAACAGCGCGTATGCCGTGACCGCCCGCAGCAAGGGTCTTTCGGAAAGTGCTGTTCTGCGGCGGCATGTGCTGAAAAATGCAGCGGTTCCGGCTGTAACGCTTCTTGGCATGACGGTAGCGGAAATATTCTCAGGAAGTATTATTATTGAACAGGTTTTCAGCCTTCCGGGTGTCGGCAGGCTTTTAATTTCAGCGGTTTCCACACGGGATTTTCCAATGCTGGAGTCGCTGGTCGTTTACATTGCGCTTCTTGTTACCATTGCAAATTTTGTCGCAGACCTGGTGATACGCCGGATTGACCCGAGAATGAGGCAGAAAGCATGAAAGGAATCTTCAGAGAATGAGGGATGAACAGAAATTTCGGTTTCGGCTTGGCCTCGCCCTGATGTGTGCCGTTAGCCTGTTGGCTCTTGTGAGCCTGATTTACACACCGCATGACCCTTATGCCATGGATTCTGCACGGCGCTTTCTTCCGCCGAGTCTGCAGCATCTTTTTGGAACGGATCAGTTTGGGCGCGACAATTTCAGCCGTGCCGTAACAGGCACACGTTATTCGCTTTTTGTGGCGGTTTCCACCGTAGCGCTGAGCGGAACGATTGGGGTTTCCATCGGGCTGTTCATCGGCTATGCGGGCGGTGCGGCGGAAGCCATCGTCATGCGCCTTACGGATGCGCTGGCGTCTTTCCCCGGAATTTTAATGGCCCTTGTTGCCGTTACGGTCTGTGGCGGCGGAAAGTACACCATCATTCCGGCGCTGGCTGTAGCTTTTCTGCCAAGCTACATCCGCATTGCGCGCAGCGGAGCACAGCAGTGCGCGCGGCGCGAATTTATAGAAGCCGCGCGTACCTGCGGTGTTTCCACAGGGCGCATCCTGTTTCGTCATATTCTGCCGAACCTTCTGCCGTCGATTGTTCCCGCACTTGTAATCGGCCTTTCCAACGCCATTTTGGCGGAATCTGGAATGAGCTACCTTGGCCTTGGCATACAGCCGCCGACTCCAAGCTGGGGCCGTATGCTTGCCGAAGGGCAGGTCTTTCTGCTGAAAGCCCCGTGGGAATCCATCTCCGCCGGGCTGATGATTTTTGTTACAGTGCTTGGGTTCCATAATTTCGGCGACGGCCTTTCGCAGAAATAAGACAGAAAAAGCCCAGCCGCTTTTTAAAAAACGGCTGGGCTTTTTGCAGTTTAAAGAAAAGGAAGCTGACCGAGGTTCCACATTCGAAGGCGCACGGCGTAAAAGACAGCGACGCTGAGCAGCAAAAGTGCCAAAAAAACAGCGTTTAGCCGCCGATGCTTTCCAAAAGGGCGGCCTCCGGAAAGAATCAGCCAGTACAGAAAACCGGCTGAAAAAATGAGTGGATTATAGACCCATGCGCCGTAAAAATCACCGGCTAAAAGAGAACGAAAAGCCCGCGTCATGCCGCAGCCCGGGCACGGGATGTGAAAAGCCTGCCGAAAAAGGCAGGCTGGGTGCAGCAAAACCGTGAGAAAGCCTGCCGCAGTGAGCAGAACGACTGCAAAAATTCGCAGCCGGTATTTTTTTAAAAATGAAATCATATATTTTATATGAAAAAGGACAACCCATGTGGGATGCCTTCTTATGTCAGTCTTTCAGCGGGATGCCGCGTGCGTCAACACAAATGGAGCCGGTGAGAATCATAATTCCTTCTACAAATCCCCAAATGCCGGAAACCACGGCGCCGAACCCGCAGGTGCAGATTGTAATCAGAAGCTGGGCTACGGCTTTACCCGTGTAGCCAAGGTAAAAGTTGTGAATCCCAAGGCTGCCCAGAAAAATTCCGAGAAGCCCTGCAGCCATTTTGGATTTTTGGTCCGGATAAAAAGGCTGCTGCTGGTATGGTGGCTGCCGATAAGTGGGAGGCTGCTGGTAAGTCTGCTGTGGTTGTTGATAGGGGGGTTGTTGGTATGGTGGCTGTTGCGGTTGCTGCGGTTGTGGCTGCGGCTGCTGCGGAGCTTCATCCGCCGAAGCCGAATAAGTAGGTACATAGCCACAGTTGGGGCAAATGGAAGAACCGGGTGCAGATGGCGCCCCGCAGTTGGGGCAGAACTGGCTTCCGGTTCCGACCGGCGTACCACAGTTTGGACAGTGGCTGGCGCCTTCCGGAAGTTGATTCCCACAGTTACGGCAAAACATAGAGCAGCCTCCCTAAAATTTAATTATTTTTAATAGAGCATACTAAAAGATACTTTATCATATTCAGTTTCCACTGTCAAATTTACTGAACCGGTTGTTTTATTTTCTACTGTCATCTGCGCCTTCCAGAGTTTCGGAAGTTGTCTTTTCAATCAGGAAACGCGGGCGTGCCTTAACTTCACCGTAAATTTTTCCAATGTATGTGCCAAGAATGCCCATTCCGGTAAGAAGGAGCCCGCCCAAAAGCCACAGCGACCAGATGCCGATAACCCACGCGGCAGTGCCGGCGGCAAAATGCGAAATGGCCGCCCATACTGTGCCAATCAGGCTGACAAAGGAAATGCAGATGCCGAGGTTAAAAAGCATTTTCAGTGGCTTTACGCTGAAAGAGGTAATACCGTCTACGGCAAAAGCTACCATTTTTTTCAGCGGGTATTTTGATTCGCCCGCAAAACGTTCGTGCCGTGCATAGTACACAGAGTCGCTGCGGTAGCCAATAAGCGGAACGAGGCCGCGCAGAAAAAGGTTTACTTCACGGTAACCGCTTAAGGCGTTCAACGCGCGGCGGCTCATCAGGCGGTAGTCCGCGTGGTTGTAAACAAGGTTCACGCCGAGCTTTTCCATAAATCTGTAAAACAACAGCGCGGTTGACCGCTTAAAAAATGTGTCGGTGTCACGCTTACTGCGCACACCGTAAACAACGTCGCAGCCTTCCAGAAATTTTTTCACGAATTCGTCCAGGACTTCCACATCATCCTGCAGGTCCGCGTCCAGGCTGATGGCGCAGTCGGCGTATTTGCGTGCGGTCATTAAGCCGGCCAGCAGGGCGTTCTGGTGCCCCCGGTTATGTGCGAGCTTGATGCCGGAAACAAGTTCATTTTTCCGGCTGAATTCAGAAATCAACTTCCATGTTGCGTCGCGGCTACCGTCATCGACCAGAAGCATACGGCTTCCGGTGTCCGCAAGGCCCGCGTCATTCATAGACTTCAGCTTTTTTGTAAGGCGTTTTACCGTTTCTGGCAGAACTTTTTCTTCGTTATAGCAAGGGATGACAAGGTAAATAACTGGCATGACTTAACCTCCAATATTTTCTGTTTGCTCCATATTTGCAGCTGCTTCTTCTTTGCGCTTCTTTGTTTTGGAACGTGTGCAGTACCAGTAGAGCAGGAAGAGAAGCGCGCCGCTGGCGGTGACCGCCGCGCCAAGTTTCACCCCGGGGGTCTGGTAGTTAAAGCGGATGGATGACGTCCCTTTCGGCACTTTCACCGCCATAAACCCGACGTTCGATTGGATAATGGGAACGCTTTGGCCGTTTACCTTCGCACTCCATCCGCTTTCCCAAGGAACGCTGAAAAAGACGAGCCGGTCGGTCGAAGAAGTGAACTGTGCTGAAAAGCCGCCGTTGTCGTGGGTGAAGGAAGAGCATGACGTTGCTTTGCGTGCGGAGCAGTCGCTGAAATAAGCTTCTTTTGTGTATTGCTGGGATTCTGTGTTCAGGTGCTGCAGGATTCCGGCATATTTTGCTGCGTCTTTGTCTTCCAGCACAATGGCTTTCAGCAGGACAAGATGCCGGTCACCCTGCGAGATGCTGTTATATTCTGAACGGGTGATGTAGGAATCGTAGCTGAACCCCATGGGAATATAATAGTCATTTTGGTAAATGCGGCAGCCGTTCTGCGTTGCGTAGTAGCTCCAGCCCGGCATGGTTGCCGTACTCGATTCGGCAACAAAGTCTTTCCCAGTCGGGGGGTCAAAAAGCCAACGGCAGCTTGTAAGGCCGCGCAGCCCATAAACAGAGGCATCCGGCCGCGAACCGACGTCACGCTGGACGCCTATCGTCGGGTAAAATTCCATAATAGAGCCGGGCACAATGCTGTGAAACGCCTGGATGGTTGGCATCTGCCAGTACATCGCCTGGTTGTCCATGCCGTCGTAGACGTCAATGCGGCTGAATGCGGTGCTGTCTGGCAAATGGATGCTGTCGCTGCCATTCAGCGAGTGCGGGATAATCCATGCGTGTGTGTCGTCGCTCTGCGTTTTTCCGAGTGCAATAAAGAATGAAGCGTAAATTACCGAAACAAGCACAATACCAACCGTGCAGTTTCGAAGAAACTTCTGCCGGTCGCGCTTATAGTACTGGAAGATGATAACCATAAGCGCAAGGCTCAGCAAAGCAATGGCAACGTAAGACCAGAACCGGGTAGGGTAGTCTTCCAGCCCGAAAACGGTATCTTTTCCGCCGCTGCCATTGTCGATTGTTTTGGGCATGAGGCCGATTGGCAGAGCGATGCCGAGGGTAATGCCTAAAGTCCAATGTACGGCACGCTTCCAGTTCGTGCCGGTGTTTTGCAGCGCAAAAACGGTTGCAAGCGACATCATCAGTGTAAGCATATAATACCAGCGCGCGTAGTAAGCCATGTTGAAAAGCTGGAACGCCGCGTTCAGCACCGGAACAAATGCCATGAAGAAAAGGATGCAAAGAAGCGTTTTCAGCCAGCTCCTTTTGCGGAAGTGGAGAAAAGCAATTACGCCGCTCATGCTGAACAGCGGCAGCCATGCGCCGAGGGAAGCCCATTTCGCTTCGGAATTCGGCGTAAAGTTGGGCCGTGCCGGAATATCCGGCGGGAAGAAGAAACACTCCAGAATGTGAATGTAGCGCTGGTTGTAATCGTAAAGCAGCGCATTCCAGCCGCTTGGAAAGTTGTTAAGGCGTGGATTCTGCGTTACGGCGAGTATGGTTGGCACCAGCATGACGCAGGCACACAGCACGCCAATGACGGATTCACAGAAAAGGAGCAGAAAGTCGCGCACGCTGATGCTCCAGCTGCCAGAAAGTACGCGCACAATCCAGTAGATGATGAGGAAAACGACCTGCCCCACAAAAAAGTAGTAGTTTGAGGTACAGCTCAGAAACACGGTAAAGGCAAAAAGGCACCTGCGGTGGTTGTACATATATTCATCCAGTGCCCAAAGCATCAGGGGGAAAAAGATAATTGCTTCGTGAAAGTGGTTAAAAAAGATATTATAGATGGAAAAACCCGAAAAAGCATACAAAAGCGCGCCGATAATGGCATAATCGGGGTGGGAAACATAGCGGCGCAGGAAAAGATAAGAGGTAAGCGCCGCGCAGCCGAACTTTAGAATCAGCAGCGGACCCATCAGGTGCGGCACCATCCAACTTGGGAAAGGGATGGTCAGCCAGAAAAACGGGCTGCCCAGAAGATAGAAGGAGTAGGAACCCATGAAATTTGCACCCAGGTCGGTTGTCCAGTTCCAGCCCCAGTTTCCGCTGCGCACAGCGTCATGGCACATCTGGTAAAAGGGTACCTGCTGTACATTGAAATCCCCGTAAAAAAGAAAATATCCGTTGTCAAATAAAATAAAGGGCAGGAAGAAAAGAAGCGCTGTTCCCAAACCGTACAAAAATGCCTTACGGCAGTAGTAGCCGGCTTTTATGCCCCGCAGATCATGCATCTCTGTCACCGTGCTGCCTCCCCAGAATTATTTTAAAAAATAATATAAGTATTTGTAATTATATCACACTGTTTTGTCCAAACAATGTATAAAAAAGTGAAAGTTATAAATTTGTTATTGAATTTTGGCTGGAAACCTTTAGGATGAGAAAAGGAATGAAAAGAGCGAGAGGAGCCTGAAAAAGTCATGTACCATTTTTTTGCGATGCTTTCCCGTATGAAAAATATCTGCCGCTGGGGCCTTATGCGAAACACACGGGATGAAAACCTGTGTGAGCACAGTTTTGAAACGGCTGTGATAGCCCATGCCCTTGCCGTGCTGCGCAACCGGCGCTTCGGTGGCCATGTGAATGCGGAGCGTACCGCCCTGCTTGCGCTGTTCCACGATTCAACCGAGATTGTGACCGGCGATATGCCAACGCCTGTAAAATATTATAACCCGGAGATCCGAGCGGCTTACCGCAAAGTGGAAGAAGCCGCACGCACCCGCCTGCTTGGTTTTTTGCCGGATGACCTGCGCCCCGAGTACCGCCCTTTGCTGGGCGAACCGCTGGACTCCGACCGTGAACTGCTTCCGCTTGTGAAGGCGGCGGACAAGCTCTCTGCCGTAATAAAATGTGTAGAAGAGCAGCGCATGGGCAACAGCGAGTTCGCAAGCGCTGAAACGACTTTGCGCAAAGCAGTGGAAGACCTGCATTTACCTGAAGCGGACTGCTTCGTACAGGAGTTCCTGCCTTCCTACAGCCTGACGCTCGATGAGCAGAAATAGAATTATGTTTACGAATTGAAAAATGAGGAATATAATATAAAAAAAGATTTCGAGTAATTCTGTTTGGGCGGCTGTGCAGTTCCGGCAGGATGCTCAAAACAGCGTCAGAAAGGATGTGGTACAGGTGAAAAGTAAAAAGCTCAGACTTGTACGGAACCTGGTTATTTTAATTTTCAGCCTGATTTTTCTTGCAGGCGGAGGAGCCTGCCTTTACACCGATCAGCTTTTAAATAAAATCAAATTTTCTCCGGACAGCGGCAGCTCCCAGGCGGGGCCGCAGATTCAGTTTAATACCGGCTCAGACAATGCGGTAAATGCGAAAGCAGGCATGATAGGCGGCCTGTACCGCGACGATGCAATTATTAACGTCCTTTTGCTCGGTGCGGATGATTACCAGAAGAACGACACGGGCCGCAGCGACAGTATGCTTCTCGTTTCCATTGACACGCGCCACAAAAAGCTGAAAATCACTTCTTTTATGCGTGATATGTATGTTCCCATACCCGGCATTGGCAGCACCAAGCTGTGCCACGCGTACAGCCTTGGCGGCGGTGACGTAAAAGGCGCGCGCAAAGTTGTTTCCACGCTGGAAACCAACTTTGGCATCGACATTGACCGCTATGCGCTTATTCATATTTCCGCGTTTCCGAAAATTATTGACCGGCTTGGCGGCGTTGAGATTACCCTTACGGATGAGAAAAACAGCGACGGCATTTCCGAAGCCGGGCTTATTAACGCTTATTCCCGCGACAGTAGGCAGGTGCATACCGGGGTCAACAATCTTTCGGGCCTGCAGGCACTTTACTATTCCCGTATCCGTGAAATCGGCAACGACCAGGGACGCACAGAACGGCAGCGGAAAGTCTTTACAAGCCTTGTGGACAAACTGAAAAAATCAAGCCTTGGGGATTTGAACGCCGCACTGGCCGACGTGCTGCCGCTTGTAACAACCAACATGACGAAAAATGAAGTTGTTTCCATGGCGGCAAACTCCCTTACGTACCTTCATTACCCGGTTGCCCAGCACCGAGTGCCAACCGAGGGCGAATACTGGGATGTCAAGGACAGCGAGGGAAACTGGAAATGGCTTGGCATCGACACGGAAAAATGCCGGAGCAGTTTTGCAAAATTTATTTTCGAAGATGACATTCCTACGGGAAACTATCCTGGATAATTTTTCATCGAGTCATGGGTAGGCGGCATCCCGAAAGTGAGTTGCCTTTTTTTCGTTGTTTTTTCTGTTTACATTTCAAAAGATGGGGTATATAATACACTAAAATGGGTCTTTGTGTTAAAAGTTACGTTTCATAACTGTTTTATATTATGAGGAATGATACTGTGAAAAGTAAAAAGCTGATGCTGATTCGGAATATTATTATTCTGGTCTTCAGCCTCATTTTCTTGGTGGGCGGGTGCACTTGCCTTTACGCCGACCAGCTTTTGAATAAAATCAAATATACCCCCGACATTGGCAGTTCACAGGCGGGGCCTGCATTGCAGTTTAATGCCGGCAATGGCTCCAGCAGCAACACCAGTGCGAAAGCCGGTATTATCGGCGGGATGTATCACGATGATGCCATTATTAACATCCTGATGCTCGGAACGGATGATTACCAGAAAGACGATGTGGGACGCAGTGACAGTATGCTGCTCGTTTCCATTGACACGCGCCATAACAAGCTGAAAATCACTTCTTTTATGCGTGACCTGTATGTCGCCATACCAGGGATTGGCAGCAATAAGCTGAACGCTGCCTACAGCCTTGCCGGCGGCAGGGAAAAGGGTGCACGTAAAGTTGTTACGACACTGGAAGCCAATTTTGGTATCGACATCGACCGCTATGTCATCGTCGACTTTTCAGCATTCCCAAAAATTATTGACCGTCTCGGCGGGGTCGAAATCAACCTTACCAATGAAACAAACAGCGACGGGATTACCGAAGCCGGAATTATTAACGCGTATTCCGGCGACAGCAAACAGGTACATACCGGGTTAAACAATTTGGACGGGCTTCAGGCACGCTATTATACGCGCATACGGGAAATCGGCAACGACTTTGAGCGTACGGAGCGCCAGCGCAAAGTCTTTACAAGCCTTGTAAAAAAGCTGAAGTCTGCCAGTCTTCCAACCATTTATGGTGTTTTGGCCGATACGCTGAACGACATTACCACAAACATGACAAAGGACGAAATCGTGTCCATGGCTTCCAATTCGCTGACTTACCTGCATTACCCGGTTGCTCAGGACCGTGTGCCGCGGGATGGTGAGTACACACCCAAAACGCTTGATGTAGGCGCCTGCCTTGTGCCGAATCTTACGAAAAGCCGCGACTCGTTCACAAAATTTATTTTTGAAAATGATATTCCAACAGGAACCTACACCCCATGAACCCTGAAATTTATTAAAAGGAAAAGCCGCACAGCTGGATGCCGTGCGGCTTTTTTTAAGGAGTCTGCCCAAAATTATGTCTGCACCATTGTATGAAGCACTTCTGCGCCATAAAAGTCTTAACCGCTCGTCGTTTCACACGCCCGGCCATAAAAACAATCTACAGGCGCTGCCACCAGACCTGTATTCGCTCGATTTTACTGAACTCCCGGATACTGACAGCCTTTTTGACGCGGCAGGACCCATCCGGCAAGCAGAACAGCTTGCCTCACAATTTTTCGGAACAGCGCGCACTTGCCTTTCTGCGGGGGGCTGTACTCTCTGTATACAGGCGATGCTGCGCCTTGCCGCGCCGCAGGGCGGGAAAGTGCTTTGCTCGCGTGTGATCCACCGGGGAGCGGTAAACGCAATGGCCTTGCTTGGGCTGGAACCCGTCTGGGCCATGCCGAAGGATGTCCTTTCTAATATACAGGAACACACGGATGTAAAGGCTGTTTACATTACGAGCCCGAATTATTACGGCCAGCTGATGGATGTGCCGGCCCTTTCCACTGCCTGCAGGAGAAAAAACCTTCCGCTGCTTGTGGACTGTGCCCACGGTGCGCAGCTGATGTTTACGGAACCCAAGCTGCACCCGCTTTCCCTTGGTGCGGCGATGACAGCGGATTCCGCACATAAAACCCTAGGCGTGCTTACGGGCGGTGCATGGCTGAATATCGGCGACACACGCTATGCGGAAGGCGCAAAGCAGGCGATGGCGCTGTTCGGCTCCACAAGCCCGTCTTACCCGATTATGGCTTCGCTGGATTATGCCCGTGAATGGCTGCAGGCGCACCCAGGCGCGTTCCTGCCGCTGCAGCAGAGAGTATCAGAAATCCGCGCGCTGGCGCAAAGCCGCGGGATTGCGCTTCCTGCGGGCCTGTGCGACCCCACACGCATTACGCTGAAAACTGCATCCATTGGCGTGACGGGAACCCGTGCGGCAGAAATTTTCCGCAGGATGGGCGTTGAGCCGGAATATGCCGACGAGGCCTATCTTGTGCTGATAGCTACGCCGTTTAATACGCCGGAAGATTTCCGCCGCGTGGAAGAGGCTGTCAAGACCCTGCCTGCCAGCTGCCCATTGCCGGAGCATCCACCTCTGCCGCCTTTGCCGCCGGTTGCTGCCAGCCTGCGCGAAGCAATTTTTGCCCCCGCCAAAGCCGTTGCGCTGAAAGACGCCGTTGGCCGCATTGCCGCGGAAGCGGCATGCCCGTGCCCGCCCGGTGTGCCCGCTGTTATGCCGGGCGAACGAGTTACGCCGGAGGCGGCGGAGTTTTTGCGCGGGTATGGCTTTTTACAGCTTAAAGTGCTAGAATAAAAGTGTTCATATCGTAAAAAAACTGCATACTAATAAACTGTAGGAATATAGAATCCGAAAGAGCGCTGTAGGCGCGGGAGGGATTTCATATGAAACTTGTCATGGCAATCGTGGGGAGCGACGACAGCGCCAATGTAGCCGAAGCTCTTACCAAAGACGGCTTTTCCGTTACAAAGCTGGCAACGACGGGCGGCTTCCTGAAATCCGGGAACACCACGTTTATCGTTGGAACCGACGATGACAAGGTTGACCGCGTAATTGACATTGTTTCTGAGCAAAGCCGCCGCCGTACGCAGCTTGTGCCGAACACAGCTACAATGGACATGGGAATGTACTCCGCCTACCCGGTGGAAGTCACGGTTGGCGGCTCAACAATTTTCGTGCTGCCTGTAGAGCGTTTTGAAAAAGTATGAGCCTGTGTTTTGAAAAGTATGAAGGCACAGTGCCGGAAGCACTCTCTGCTGCCCTTTCCGGCGGGTTGCCTCATGCTATTTTGCTGGAAGGCGAACCGGGCAGTGGAACCGACTGGCTGGCTGCTTTTTTGGCGCAGGCGGCAGTCTGTGTGGCCGAAGGTGACAAGCCCTGCGGGCAATGTCCTGGCTGCAGAAAGGCGCGCGCCGGTTCGCACCCGGATATTTTTACGCTGAACGGCGATGAAAATTCCCGGGCTTTCCCGGTAGACGCCATTCGGCAGATACGCGCGGATGCATATATTCGGCCGAATGAAGCGCCCAGCCGCGTCTTTGTTCTGCTCGGCGTTCAGAATATGTCTGAGATTTCGCAGAATGCCTTGCTGAAAATTTTAGAGGAGCCGCCAAAAAATGTTTTGTTTTTGCTGACTTCCGTCAGCGCGGCCGCACTGCTTCCAACCGTGCGTTCCCGCTTACAGGTATTTTCCGTTCCGGGCGGCAGTCTTCCGCAGAACTGGGGAATAGCTGAAAAGATGGCACATGCGGTTACGGATCCTGGTGGGGCGGAACTGCTGTTTACGCTTGCGGAACCTTCTAAAAGCCGCGATTCGTTCCGTGAACTGCTGAAGCAGCTTTCGCTGCTTTTTCGCGATGCCCTTGTGCGGCGCTCGGGTGGAAAAGCGATGATTACCGGCTTGGAAGAAACGGCTGCCCTACTGAGCAGCCGCCTGACGCGCCGAAGTCTTATGCGTATGGAAGAAGCAACCGAAATGGCGCGCCGCGCGCTGGTACAGAATGTTAACACCGCTCTGCTGGCCGCCGCCTACTGTGCGGAAATACGCTCGGCGACGGAACTGTAAGCAGGAAGGAAGGTCTAGTATGGCAGAAGTTATCGGCGTTCGCTTTCAGGACGTCGGCAAAGTATATTATTTTGATCCGGCAGGCAGCCAGATGAAACGGGGCGACAGCGTCATTGTGGAAACTTCGCGCGGAATCGAGTGCGGCGAAGTTGCCATGGAAAACCGGCAGATCAGTGACGAAAAGCTTGTTCAGCCGCTCAAAAAACTGATCCGCCCGGCAACAAAAAATGACCTCAGAAAAGTAGAGGAAAACCACAAGAAGGAAAAAAGCGCGTTCCAGATTTGTCTGCAGAAAATTGCCGCTCATAAGCTTGAGATGAAGCTTGTGGATGTGGAGTACACGTTTGACAACTCAAAGATTCTGTTTTATTTTACGGCAGATGGGCGCGTCGATTTCCGCGAACTTGTAAAGGACCTTGCTTCGGTTTTCCGCACCCGCATTGAACTGCGCCAGATTGGTGTGCGTGACGAGGCAAAAATGCTTGGCGGCATTGGAATCTGCGGCCGGCCCTTCTGCTGTTCGACATTTCTCGGCGGGTTTCAGCCGGTTTCCATTAAAATGGCAAAAGAGCAGGGCCTTTCGCTGAACCCGGTGAAGATTTCCGGCATCTGCGGCCGCCTGATGTGCTGCCTGAAATATGAGCAGGAGGCATACACAGACATGATACGCGTCGTACCGGCTGTGAATACGCCAGTTATGACGCCGCAGGGAAAAGGAATGGTCACAGACCGCAACTTACTTAGCGCTACGGTAAGCGTACGGCTGGACTCTGCACTGGACACCACAGCACAAACGTTCCGTGCAGATGAGGTGAAGGTGCTGAAAGCACCACATGCCGGTGCAGCCAAAGCGGAGCATACGAAACCGAAGACCCCCGGCAGAAATTAAATTATCTGTTGCAATTTTAGCTGTTTATGGTACAATTAAAGACGAAATTTAAATTTGGAGGTGTCCAGGATGGCTTATAAAATTAGTGATGACTGCATTTCCTGCGGTTCTTGTGCAGCACAGTGCCCGGTAGGTGCAATTCATGAGGGTGACGGCAAGTTCGAAATCGACCCGGATAAATGCACCGAGTGCGGTTCCTGCGCTAGCGTGTGCCCAGTAGGCGCACCGAAGCAGGCCTGATTTTCCCGTATGAAAAAAGGGCGGAGCGCGTCAGCGCCCCGCCCCTTTTCTGTAACGAACGAAGGGCGGCGAAAACACTTGGACATCCCTGCTTTACGGGAAGGGGAAAAGCTGGAGCCTCTTTCCAAAAGCGTTTCCGTCATTACGGGGAACGGTTATTTCTTCAGTACGGATACCATCCTGCTGGCGTGGTTTTCCATGCCGAAAGAAGGGGAAACTTGTGCCGATTTAGGCACGGGATGCGGCACCATACCGCTTCTGTGGTGCGCGCGTTCCAAGCCGCACAGAGTTTTCGCTGTTGAAATTCAGCCGGAGGCCTGCTGCATGGCGCGGCGTTCCGCCGAGTTCAACGGCCTGCAGGATGTAGTGCATGTGGCAGAGTGTGATATTCGGGAAGCTCACCAAAAGGGACAGGTTCCATATGCTCTGGACCTGGTTGCCTGCAACCCGCCCTACAAAGCGGCGGGCAGCGGCGTTGTGAGTGCTGCAAGGGGTGACCGCATTGCCCGGCACGAAACCGTGTGCGGCTTTGCAGAAATTGCCGCCGCTGCGGCCGGTTCCCTGCGCTGGGGCGGTCGCTTTTACTGCTGTATGCGGCCAGAGCGCCTGTGCGAAACGCTGGAAGCCCTTCACAAAACCGGCTTAGAGCCAAAGCGCCTCCGGTTTGTGCAGCAGCGGGAAGGTGCAGCGCCGTTCCTTTTCCTTTTGCAGGCAAGCCGGGGAGGAAAACCCGGCATTCGGGTGGAACCCGTACTGCTGATTGAAAACGGCAGTGGCGGCCTTTCAGCAGAAATGATGGATATTTACGGCGATTACAAGGAGGGCAGAACATGAGTGGAAAACTGGTAGTAGTGGGTACGCCGATTGGAAATCTTTCAGATTTTTCCCCGCGGGCGGTGAAGGCGCTTTCGGAAGCCGACTTTATCGCCGCTGAGGATACGCGCGTTACTTTAAAGCTGCTGAACCATTTCGGGATTAAGAAACCGCTTATAAGTTACTTTGAACACAACAAATATGAAAAGGGCGGTATGCTGTGCAGCCGTATGGAGACGGGCGAAACGTGTGCGCTCGTTTCTGATGCTGGTATGCCGGCTATTTCGGATCCAGGCGAGCTGCTTGTGGCACAGTGCGCCGAAAGGGGAATTCCCGTCTACGTGGTTCCGGGGCCGTGCGCCGTTGTTTCGGCGCTGGCGGTTTCCGGTCTGCCGACCGGGAGATTTACATTTGAGGGCTTTTTAAGCGTCAATAAGAAAAGCCGGCGCGAGCATCTGGAGAGTCTGAAGGACGAACGCCGCACAATGGTGTTCTACGAGGCGCCGCATAAATTGGCGACAACGCTCTGCGACCTGCTGGAAGCGCTGGGTGACCGCCGTATTTCTTTGGTGCGGGAGCTGACGAAGATTCACGAAGAAGTGATTCGCACTACGATTTCCGAAGCGGCACGGCGCTATGCGGATGAAAGCGCCAGGGGGGAGTTCGTGCTTGTTGTGGAAGGTGCCCCCGCTCCTGAACCGGAGCAGGAATCGGTTCAGGATGCCCTTGCACTGGGGCAGAAATATCTGGCGGAAGGGGCTTCGGTTTCGGAGGCGGCAAAGCGTGCTGCTGCCGAAACCGGCAGAAAGAAAAACGAGATTTACCGCGAACTGGCCCATGAAAAGGACGGAGCTTCCGAATAGGAGGCTCCGCCTTTTTCTGCATGGATTTTGCCGTTTAGCTATGGCGCGAAAATATTTAGGTTTCGATATGAAGCTTATTTACAGCAGAACAGATGGAATTCCATTCTTCAGAAAGGGCTTTCAGTGTTGCTTTACCGTTTTCTGTAATGTGGTAGTATTTTCGCTGTGGCCCGCCGGATTCATCGCTCCCAAGGCGTACCGAGGTTTTGCCGTCCGCGTTCAGCCGGCGCAGCACAGCGTAAACGGTGCTGCGGTCCATGCCGGGGAAAACGTCACCAATGGTTTGCAGAATCTCGTAGCCGTAGGATTCTTTTTTTGCAACCTCGTGCAGGATGCACATCTCGAGGATGCCCTTTTTCATCTGGCCTTCCATGCTTTTTCCCTCCGCTGCTTCTGAATTTTCAGCACTGCCCAGAAAATTACCAAAGCGGAAAGATTCGGAAGAATTGCCCACAGAAAGCTCCAGAAAATAACTGCTGCCGGGTTTTGAATCGAGTTGCCCGGAACGTAGGAAAGCAGTGCCGAAAGGACTGCAAATCCCGACAGTAGAAACGTGTCCAGAAACAGGAACCAGCGTGACTTCCGGCAACCGCGCACCGCCGAAACGAGGAAAAAGGCACCGGAAGCAATGAGAAGAAGAATACAGATGCGTGAGCCCCACGTCGTGAACATCGCTTTGGAAACGAGCTCATGCTCGAGGTTACCGTGGGATTGAAATATCTGGAAGGCTTCCTGTGCATAGGAAACAAACCAGGCCAGCATGGCTGCGCTGGGCAGCAGAAAAATGGCTTGCAAAAGCGGCATCCGGCGGAAACTGCTGCGTTGGGATGCTCCCCGGGTAAGCCGCAGGGCCAGTACACCCTCCAGCGCAAGCGGAAACAGCAGGGAAAGCCAGAAAAACGCCTGAGGTACGGTCCCTGCCCAGAGTGCTTCGGCAGTGGACTGTAGGCCTGGTATGGCGGCGAGCGTAAGCACGGAACCATCGAGCAAGAATACTTGGAAAACCCCGGTCGCTGCAAGATAGATTAAAAGTATCACAATTCCAAGCACAGTACACAACGTATTCAGCCGTGAAATGCCTTTTTCTTCGCTTTCATTTTCTCCACTGCTTTTCAGCTGACGCACGACTTTTTCCGGCGGACCGAATTCTTTGCAGAGCTCCTCTTCATTTTTTCCTTCCGCAAGGCCGGAAGTAAAAAAATCCGCGTAATCGGAGAGAACATCTTTTGCTTCTTTTTGGGGATAGGTTTCCGAAAGAGCATTCCCAAGCTGTTCCAGATAAGTTTTCTGGTTCATAACGGTTTCCTCCCTCATAAACTATTGTACTATAATCACTAATGAAAGCTTAGCACACTATTGTGCAATAATCAATAGTAAATGCTGATTTTCCATCCGCTTTATTTTCTAGGCGGACCTTTTATTTTAACGGATTTTCCGCTATACTGAAATCAATCTGTGCGAAAGAGGAATTATGAATGATAAAATGTTGGGGCAATGCGATAAAGAAATATGGGGAAGAATTGCTGGAAAAAATTCCGCGCGAAAAGTTGAAGCGCCTGGGGCACGGTTTTCTGATTTTTCTGAAATGGCTGTTTTTCGGAATTATAATGGGCTTTTTAGCCGGGGGCGCGGGGACGCTGTTTTATTTTTGCATTGTAAAAGTGACGGATATCCGCACTGCAAACGCGTGGCTGGTGTACCTGCTTCCGCTGGGCGGCCTTGGCATTGTTGCCTTGTACCATTTGCATGGCGTTGAGCATCCGCAGGGGACGGATTTGGTGATTGAGGCCATTCGTTCACCGGAGCCGGTGCCGCTGAAGATGGCGCCGCTGATTTTTGTTTCGACTGCCATTACGCATTTGTTCGGCGGTTCCGCTGGACGTGAAGGCGCTGCGCTGCAGCTGGGCGGAAGCCTTGGGTATGGTGCGGGCCGTCTTTTCCGCCTGGATGAGAAAGACCGTCATATTGTTACCATGTGCGGCATGGCGGCCTGCTTTTCAGCGCTTTTTGGCACGCCGCTTACGGCGACGGTGTTTGTGCTGGAAGTAATAACCGTGGGTGTGATGTATTATTCCGCTCTGGTTCCATGTACCGTAGCCGCGGTGGTGGGGGCAGGCTTTTCCCGCTGGTGCGGGGTACCTCCCACGGCGTTTGCCATTCGCGGCATACCGGAAACTAGCTGGAAGCCGGCGCTGCAGGTTGCTGTGCTTGCCATCCTTTGCGCCCTACTGAGCGTGATTTTCTGTTCCGTCATGCGCGGAACCGGAAGTCTGCTGCGCCGGATACTGCCAAACCCGTACCTGCGTGCTGCGGCAGGCGGCGCGGCGGTGATTTTGCTGGCATTCTTTTTTGGCCGTGATTACCTCGGCATGGGCGGCAATATTATTGCAGCTGCAATGAAAGGGCAGGTAGTCCCTGCGGCATTTTTGCTGAAGCTGTTGTTTACGGCAGTTACGCTTGGCGCAGGCTTCCGCGGCGGTGAGATTGTACCGGCTTTTTTCGTGGGTGCTACCTTCGGGTGTGCCATGGGCGGCCCTTTGGGGCTAAGCCCGGCGTTTGCCGCTTCCATTGGCTTTATGGCTGTTTTCTGCGGCGTGACGAACTGCCCGATTACAGCCTTTGTACTGAGTTTGGAAGTCTTTGGAATGCGCGGTGCGGCATTTTACCTTATTGCTGCAGGTATAAGCTATATGCTTTCCGGCTATTCTGGCATTTACTCTAAACAAAAGATCCTATACTCAAAATACAGGCCGCTTTTTCTTGGCAATACTAAAAAGCAGACGGAAAGCAAAAAATAGCAGGATGAAAGGAACAGTACCATGCATTATGATTTTACAACAGTCGTTGACCGCAGCCGCCTGAGCGCTTCCAAATGGAACGCTATGAAGCAGGCAAACCCGTGTGTGCCGCAGGGCGTTGTGCCGCTTTCTGTTGCGGATATGGAGCTGAAAAATCCGCCGGAAATCGCGGAAGGGCTGAAACATTTTCTGGATAAAGCCGTTTTAGGTTACACCGATCCTTCGAAAGAATACCTTGCAGCGGCATGCAGCTGGATGCAGCACCGCCATGGCTGGAAAACCGCGCCCGAGTGGATTGTTCCAACGCCTGGCGTAGTCCCTGCACTCTTCTGTGCGGTAAGGGCTTTCACAAAGCCGGGTGATGGGGTTATTTTGCTGACGCCAGTTTACTACCCATTTTACAGGGCCGTCGAAAAGGGCGGCTGCAGTGTGGTGGAATGCCCTTTGGAGGAAGACGGCGGTCGGTACAAAATTGATTTTGGCGAATTGGAAGCGCTGGCTCAAAAGCCGGAGAACACAATGCTTCTGTTTTGCAGTCCGCACAACCCGGTCGGGCGCGTCTGGAGTGAGGCGGAGCTTCAGACTGTGGCTGAAATTTGTTTGCGCCACCATGTGCTTGTCGTCTCCGATGAAATTCACTCCGACTTGATTCTGCCGGGAAACAGCCACACGGTTTTTGCCTCCATTTCTCCGGAGGCCGAGCAAAATTGCATTGTCTGCACGGCACCCAGCAAGACGTTCAATCTGGCCGGACTGCAGACTTCCAATATCTTCATCCCAAATGAAGAGCTTCGCCATCGCTTTTTTGAGGAAATGCGCCGGGTGTCGCTTCCTATGCCGGGCATTTTGGGCTGCAAAGCCTGCGAGATTGCATACACGCGCTGCGGGGCATGGCTGGATGAGCTGCTTTGCCTGCTTGACAGCAACCGCTGTGTGACCGAATCGTTTCTACGAGAGAACATTCCACAGATTAAGCCATCTCCGCTGGAGGGAACATACTTGCAGTGGTGGGATTGCCGCGGCCTTGGCCTTTCCCCAAAAGACCTCGTGCATTTCATGACGCACCAGGCTTTGATTTTCCCGGATGACGGCGCTTTGTTTGGAAAAAATGGTGCCGGGTACGAACGCATTAACCTTGCCTGCCCAACCGAAGTGCTTCAGGCGGCTTTGGAGCGTCTGCTGGATGCCGTGCGGTCTTTAAAAAGTCACAAAAGCTAGAAGTACAACACTAATTCCATTTTTTATGACAAAAAGAATTGAATATTTGGGAATCGGATGGTATAATAACTGTAAATAAGCAATAAGAGAAATCTTTACAGTCTGCGAAAGATGGGACGACGATTTGGAAGCATTTTTGGCGCGCCAGCCGATTTTTGACCAGAATGACCATGTTGCAGCATATGAAATTCTGTACCGTGACAGCGAGAAAAACTGTTACCAGGCGGAAGACCCGGACGCCGCTTCTGGAAGGTCGTTGCTGCGCTCTTTTGTCGATTTTGGGATACAGGATCTTACAGCAAATAAGCATGCCTTTATCAATTTTACGGACACATTTATAAAAAACGGTGTTGCTACAATCTTTCCAAGCGATTATCTGGTTATTGAGATTCTTGAAAGCGTAAAGATTGACAAAGAAATTGTTGACTGCTGCAGAAGCCTGCATGACAGCGGTTACCATTTGGCTTTGGATGATTTTACCTATTCGCCGGAGTACGAAGCGTTGCTTCCGGCGATTGATATTTTAAAAATTGATTTCCGCGTTACGCCGCCAAACGACCGGGCCAATATTGTGAAAAAACTGCGGCGGCCGGGCCTTACTTTCCTTGCGGAAAAAGTCGAAACGCAGAAGGAGTACCGTGAGGCTTTAAGCATGGGCTATCAGCTCTTTCAAGGGTACTATTTTGCAAAGCCGGAAGTTGGCCGGTGCAGAAAAATAACTCCGCTCAGCGAAAGCCGCATGGAACTAATACGGGTTATGAACCAAAAGGATGCTCCGCTGGAACAAATCATTCATATGATTGAGGGCGACCTGTCATTTTCTTACCAGATCCTGCGCCTGGTAAATTCGGCTTATTACAGCAGACGGGAATACATTACATCCATTCGGCAGGCAGTTATTTACCTTGGCACGGATGAGATTAAAAAGTGGCTGTATGTGGCCGCGGTAAGCGATATTCGGGAAAGCGGCGTTCCAGAGGAAATTTGCCTTGCCAGCCTTCTGCGCAGCAAATTCCTCGAAAACCTCGCGCTTTTTTCCGGTCATCAGAAAGAAGCGCCTGTGCTGCTTACTGTGGGGATGTTTTCTTTTTTGGATGTGCTGCTGAATATGCCGATGGAGAAGGCTTTGCAGGCAATGAATTTTTCGGAAGACATTCAGCGTGTGCTGGCCGGAAGTGACACCGGTTTCCTTGGCACATGCCTGCGGATCGAGGAACTGTATGAGCACTGTTGCTGGGGGATGGCTGTAAAGCTGGGCGAAAGTGTCGGCATTACGCCGGAAATGATGCGCAGGGCTTATTTTGATGCCGTAAAATGGGCAGGCCGTATGGCTGCCTAATATTATTTTAAAAAGCTGGAGGTTCCAAAAAAGGAACCTCCAGCTTTTTGTATGCAGAAATGTGAATTTTGCAGCTTTATGTTGCAGCAAAAAAAATGCTTAGCTGCCTTTCTTTGGCAAAATTATGGTATTTGGACGGGCAAGCTTCACGTTTTCTTTTTCCAGAATTTTTAAAACGGCATAATAAACTGTTTCGCGTACCCGCAGAAATTCTTTTAAATCAGTCGTCTTTGTAAAATAAACGACGGAAAGTTCCATACCGTTTTCGCTTAAAGCGTTCAGCGAAACGGTAGAAGTGCCGTCTTCAATTTCTTCGCTTTCCATAAGCCAGCGGCGGATCATTTCCGAACAGGCCTGCAGCTTGCTGGCTGCAGTGGAGTAGGCTACAGTAAGGGTGAACTCCACACGGCGTTTTCCCTGGCGGCTGTAGTTGATGACTGGAGTGGAAGCCACAGTGGCGTTCGGCACAGAAACGAGGCTTTGTTCCAGCGTACGGACTTTCAGACTGCGGAAATTAATATTTTCCACAGAGCCTTCCACGTCGCCGGTGCGAATCCAGTCGCCGATGGCAAACGGCCGGTCAATTAAAATCACAAGGCCGCCAAAAAGGTTTGCAAGCATATCTTTTGCTGCAAGCGCAAAGGCCAGGCCGCCCAGCCCTAGGCCGGCAACCAGCCCGCTTATGCTGAAGTTCCACTCCTGTGCAACAATCAGTACTGCCAAGGCTATCAGAATAAAGTGCAGGATGCCCGAAAAGACCGGAAGCAGCGCTTCGTCGACTTCAAAATCAAGCTTTTTCGCAAGCGGAGTGTCGCTCAGTTCAATGCTGTCCGCCATACGGTAGAAACCCCAGGTTACGGCAAGCACCAGAAAGCTGCGGAAACATTTTATAATGATTCCGCGTGCCCCTATGTTTTGCCAGACGGCGGGGCACGAAGCGAGGGCAATGTAGATGCCAACTGCAATCAGTGTACCGTGCAGAGGCTTGTGGAAGCCAAAATCAAATTTTTCACCCCATGAGCCCCCCGACTTCTCCGAGATTTTTTTAATCAGGCGGAAAAGCGCGTTTGCAGCCGGAACGCTGATGAGAAAGAAAAGAAAGAAGAGAAGCACCGGAAGAACAAGGTTTTGCACCCAGACGTTTTCTAGAAAATTCTGCATCATGTTTCCCTTTCCACAGAAATAGCGAGGGGCTAAACGACCTGCCAGGGATTCTTCTTTCCCTCGGTGAAAAGCAGGCAGCTTTCAATGGAATGCTCTACCATGTCGCTGACGGCCTGGTCTGTGTAAAAAGCGGTGTGAGGTGTTACAATCACGTTTGGGTAAGACTTCAAGACGGCCATCTCACGGTTTGTAAGGGGTGTGCTTTCGAGATTGTTGTAGTACAGCCCAGTTTCATTTTCAATGACGTCAAGGGCCGCGCCGCCGATTTTGCCGCTTTCCACAGCGCCCAGGAAGGCATGGGTGTCAATCAGCGAACCGCGCGCTGTGTTGATGATGAAAACGCCGTCTTTCATGGAAGCAATGGTGTCTTGATTGATGAGGTGGTAATTTTCTTTTGTGGCGGGCATGTGCATGGTGATAAGGTCACTCTCCGCGAAAAGCTGCTTGAGCGGGACATATTCGCCGAACGCTTTGATTTCATCGCTTTCGTACAGGTCGTAAGCAATTACGCGGCAGCCGAAGGCACTCAGCCGTTTGGCAACAAGCCGCCCAATGCGGCCGGTGCCGATGACGCCCACGGTCAGGTTATGCAGTTCAACGCCCTGCACGCCGCCGAGCGTAAAGTCCTGCGCGGCGCTGTGGCGTGCAATCGCCTTGATTTTCCGGGTTGCCATCAGAGCCAGCATCACCGTGTAATCTGCTACGCTGTTTGGTGTGTAGCTTACGTTGCCTATGTGCATACCGAGCTTTTTAGCCGCAGCAACGTCAACATGGTCATAGCCGATGCTGCGGGTGGAAATGTAGCGGATGCCTTCATCGTAGAACCGGCGCAGGCGGCTTTCTGTCATGGGTGAAGTCAAGACGCTGATGCAGGTGCATCCCGCTGCTTCCGCGGCGTTTTCCTCCGACGGAATTTCCGGTACAAGCTTCAGGTCCACACCGTATTTTTTTGCAAATTTGTGAAAATACCCCACTTCATCGGGGCGGCCGTTGTATGCAACAAGCTTCATGGTTCATGCTTCCTCTCTGCTTTACAGATAATTCTTGCTAGACACGCAGCATGGCATCCAGCCGTTCATGCAGTTTTTGAATCCGGCAAAGTGCTGCCACATCGGTGACTTTTCGGCCGGATACATAATATTCTACGGAAAGCGCAAGGCTTTCCGGCATATTATTTTTCTTTAGGACTTCCGCAAGATGATTCACAGTGCCGGCACTCCCGTCCAGAATGGCGGTATGCTTTGGAAAAATCTCACGGAGCGTGTCTTTGAAAAAGTTAAAATGGGTGCAGCCGAGCACCAGACAAGAGTACTCCGAAAGGTCAAACCTTGAGAATTCGCTGCGCAGGTAAGCGGTGACTTCCGGTGAACGGAATTCGCCGTGCTCCGCGAATGGCACAAGCTGCGGCAAAGGCAGCAGGTCAATTAAATGCTCTTCATCCACGCGCGCAATCAGGTTTTTCAGCTTTTCTTCCCGCACGGTAACGGGGGTGGCAATCACCAGAATCCGCTGACCGCCGCAGTCTTCTACAGCAGGCTTTACCGCGGGTTCTATGCCGAGGATCGGAATGGAATACTCTCGGCGCAGCGCCCCGATAGCGACGCTTGTAGCCGTATTGCAGGCAATTACGACGGCACCGGCGCCTTTCGAAACCATAAATTGCACGGCACCTTCTACATAACGCAGGATTTCTTCCTTTGTTTTTTCACCGTAAGGAACGTGGTCGGAATCCGCGTAAAATAAATATTCTTCTTTTGGCAGCGACAGCATGGCCTGGTGCAGAACGGTAAGACCGCCGATGCCTGAATCTAAAATGCCGATTTTCAATTTTTTCCCCTCCGAAACTTTCGGAATGAACTATTTATTCCGGTGCTTATTATAGACGGAATCCACGCTGTTCGCAAGTTGCGGAATGGATTTTCGGGCGGCTGCGTTACTTTCCCAGAAGCATTTTTTTAAGTTCTGCTGCGGCGTTTTCTTCATTTAGAAGGTGTAGGCCGTCCTTTTGCAGAAGACGGGCGGTTATGCCACAGCCTTCCGTCAGTTTTCCGGAAAAAGTACCATCGTAAATTTTTCCATAGCCGCAGGAAGGGCTTTTGCTTTTCAGCACCGCGCTCCGGCACCCGAAAAGCCGCGCAATCTTCAGCGTTTCCTGTGCGCCCCGCTGAAACGCCTCTGTGCGGTCGTTCCCTGCGCGGTCGACCACATGGCCGTTTTGCAGTTCCACAGGCGGGCGGGGGGTAGGCAAACCGCCCAACTGTTCGGGGCAGACAGGTATAAGGTTATATTTTTCGTGCAGGCTGAGGACTTCCGCACAGGGCTTGCCGTCGCCGCAGTAGCGGCAGTTAACACCCAGCAGGCACGCGCTGACCAGAAGATTCACAAAAGCACTCCCTTTATTTTGTGCTGATTCCGGTAATTTCATAAGCCGGGTATTCCTTTTCAAAGTGGTAGCCAAGCTTTTCAGCCAGGGCAACGGAGCTTTTGTTCTGTGCATCCCAACTAGGATAAAGGCCGCGCTTTTGGCATTCCAGTATAAGCCGTGCCCCGCAGGCAAATGCAAGGCCTCTGCGGCGAAAGTCACGCCTTGTGTCAATCTCAATTTCAATTCCGTCATGGTACCAGGTGTAGGAAGAGGCGCCGGCGACGAGTTCCCCGTGGTACAATGCCCCGGCGCCAAGGCCGTGCAGCCGGTAGGCCGCATAATCCGGGAATTGGGAGCAGAAATCCATGGACCATTCGTTCTGTTGGGCGGCGTGGTATATGGCTTCGTCAAACAGGCAAATTTGAAAATGTTCTTCCGCGTTTTCTACAGCTGCGCGGAGCGTTTCCACATTGAAAACATCTTTCTCTTTTTTAATGGCATAACGTGTTACCCGTGCGGCCCGGCTGCCGTAAACGGATTCAATCATTTTTGCCCATTCTTCATCTGCCGGAACCATAATCAGAAAATCTGGATTTGCGGATGGGGGCCTGTGACGTACAAGGCTTTCATCCGGCTGGCCTGCAAAAAAGCAGAAATCAGCCAACACCGCCTGCGCGGACCGCGGATGTTCCGCGCGGTCTGCCCAGATGTGCCCCATACATCCTTCCAGGCACGACCAAACCATGGAGTCGCTGCATGACGCAAACAGTTCGGCGGCGTTTTTCAGGCTTTCGCCTTTCAGTTCAATCATTTTAAATAGATAACTCCTTGCCAAATTTTTTTCAGTATAGCGTATCTGCCGGAAAAGGACAAGGCCCAGCAACAGACAAAACAATGTCACGGCTAAAGCTTCAACCGGCGTGCTGCATATAATTTGAGCAGTTTAATAGTTTATAATCA
>JAEZFF010000086.1 GCA_023417635.1 Bacillota bacterium
TAGCCGGTCTCTCTGTCGGTACCGTGTCTAGGGTCTTAAATAATAGGGGTTATATTAGCGATGAAACAAGGGAAAAAGTGAATACTGCGATGAAGCAGCTTAATTACGTCCCTAATGAACTTGCAAAATCAATTTTCAGGCAATATACAAAAATCATCGGCGTCATTGTACCTTTCGTGACTCACCCCTACTTTGGAAAAGTTGTCGAATCTTTGGAATTGTATGCTTCGAAGATAGGGTACAAAATTATGCTGTGCGATTCTTATTTCGAGAAAGAGAAAGAAATCGAGTACTTTAAAATGCTCAAAGGGAATAAGGTCGATGGGATCATATTAGGGAGCCGCAACATGGATATCAGTGACATTGTCAAAGATGAATTTCCTCTTGTGACTATTGACCGGATTTTGGGCGACAACATTCCTTGCGTGTCTTCCGACAACTATAAGGGAGGGGTTCTTGCAACAGAATATCTGATTAGTAAAGGCTGCAAAAAATTAGCCCATATCAGTGGTTCCCCATCCCTTCATCTTATGGCTAACAAACGCAGCAGCGCCTTTTTAGACATTTGTAAAAGAAATAGCATAGAACCTATTACTGTTTCAACCGGTGAAAATCAATTTACCACGATGTCATATTATGATGAGATCCAAGCTCTTTTCAAAAATCATCCTGATATTGACGGGATTTTCGCTAGCAGCGACATTATCGCTGCACAGGTTATTCAGGTTGCCACTGAGATCGGATTGAAAATTCCTGACGATATTAAGCTAATTGGTTATGATGATACCAATATAGCACAACTTACAACACCAAAGCTGACTACAATCTATCAGCCGATTGAGCAAATCAGCAAATATGCGCTGGAATTGATTATTAATGAAATTAAGGGCGAAATCGTACCAATGTGTACTGTCTTGCCAGTAAAACTGATTGAACGCGATTCAACCTGAGCTCCGTCTTGTCTTGATGCCTAATAATTCGGTGTTTTGTTTCCCTTATAAGTCCGTTTATTTTTCAGCAACCAATACGATTGTTCGGCTTCATAAAAGATTTAAAGAAAAGAGGATGTTTTATGGCAAAAGTAGTTGCGCTTGGAGAAGCTCTAATCGATTTTACGCCTATGGGCCATTCGGAAAACGGCAACCCGATCTTTGAAAGAAATCCCGGTGGTGCACCCGCAAACGTTTTGGCTTTTCTCGCAAAGTTGGGTATTAGTACGGCGTTTATCGGCAAAGTCGGAGATGATATGTTTGGCCACGCTTTAAAAAATACATTTGATCTTGTCGGAATCAATACCAGTGGTTTAATCTTGTCGAAGCGGTACAATACGACGCTTGCATTTGTCGAGCTTGATAAAAAAGGAGATCGTTCTTTTTGCTTTATTCGGAATCACGGTGCAGATAAAATGCTTCAGCAGCAAGAAATTGATTTTTCTCTTTTGGATCATGCAGAAGTGTTTCACTTTGGAGGCGTTTCTCTCACAGATGAACCATCACGCTCCGCAACATTAGCCGCTGCCGCTGAAGCCAAAAAGCGAGGGTTGCTGATTTCATATGACCCAAATTTTCGTCCGTTGCTTTGGGGCAGCGACGCGGCCCAGGTTTTATCAGAAGGCATAAAATTTGCAGATATACTTAAAGTTTCCGACGAGGAATGTCGGTTACTCTCTGGAAAGGACAGTTTGGTCGATGGCACAGAATATTTGAGCAAGACGTATGGCGTTAAGCTTATCTTCGTAACTTTAGGTGCCAAAGGTTCTGCTGTCAGATTTGGTGAATACTATGCAGAACAGCCGACTTTCGATGTGAAAACTATCGATACGACCGGTGCCGGTGATGCCTTTCTGGGTGGTATCCTTTATTCGATTCTTCAATCCGGAAAGAACTTTTCGAATCTAACAATTCAAGACATTGATTTCTATATGAAATTTGCTAATGCGGCTGGTTCACTGGTAACAACAAAAAAAGGTGCCATTCTTTCAATGCCGACACTTTCACAAATTAATGAGTTTCTGTAAAATCATCAAGGAAAAGCTTCACGACCGCTATAAAAAGGCAATACATGCCTGTGAACGTACCCGCACAGAGATACGGAAAAAAGCGAGGACTATGGAAAGAACCTCAGTTGGGATTGATACAATAAGGTTCGTATATCTGGATTAAATCAGCGGCAAGGTACAAACGCATAATGACAGCCTTGTCGCCGATTTAGGCGCAAAATTCTGCCCATTGTGGCAGGTTTTTTATATATAAATTTGAAAAAGGCAGTACGCGCCCAACAATAGAAATATGGGTTTTGCGGGATTAATTTCATGCCTTGCTTTTGAATAGGGATTCTCCAAGCTCATGGGCTTGGAGAATTTTTTATGCCCAATCAAATCATTTTAGAATCTCGCTGGCCGCTTACCGCAGCGCTCAAAAACCAACAAACGAATGGGATGGCGTTACGCACGATTATACGAAAAAAGGAGGCGTAGTCTATTCTGAAATTCTTCTTCCAGTCCATGCCTCACCGGAATTTTCCGACCGTTCCACCCTCTGGAACAGCGTGGAGAAATCCGAGAAAAACCGCAATGCCCAACTTGCCCGCGAAATTGAAATTGCGCTTCCGGTGGACATCGACCGGAGTTCACAAATCCGGCTCGTCCGAAAATACGTGAAAGACGTTTTTGTTTCAACGGGAATGTGCGCGGACTTTTCCATTCACGACAAAGGCGACGGCAACCCTCACGCGCATATCATGCTCACCTTGCGTTCGCTTTTGGAAAACGGCGAATGGGGCGCGAAGTACCGGAAGGAGTATGACCTCGACGGGCGCGACCAGCGTATTCGGCTCCCAGGCGGCGGGTTCAAAAGCCATCGTATCAACATCACCGATTGGAATGGTTCGGGCAAGGCCGAGGAATGGCGCGCGCAGTGGGCCAGATACGCCAATGCCATGTTGGAATTTCGCAATTTGCCGCAGCGCGTCGATCACCGTAGCTACATCCGTCAAGGCATTAGACGGGTTCCCACCGTTCACATGGGCGTCGCGGCCACGCAGATGGAGCGCCGAGATCTTGTCGCCGAGAAAGGCATCGTCAACCGGGAAATCGTCGTACAAAACCGGCTATTGAAGGAAATCAAAGCCCGGATTACCCGCCTTTATAACTGGTCGAAGCAGCAAGCGGTTGAGCCGGAGCAAAAGCCAAATATTTGGGAACAGCTCCAACAGGCGCAGGCCACAACACAGCCCGCCACCGCCCACCAGATTGACGGATTGAGCAATCGGCTTTCCATGTGGAAACAGTATAGTCAATACCACCCGTAAAACGGGTGGCTTGAGCGAGCCCTAAAAGGGCATAAGATTGCCAGCGCCTAAAAGACGCTGGCTTTCACTTTGTTCAAGCCGTAGTGGATTGACTAACGGCTAACCCTTAAAAGGGTCTTGGTATTCTTTTGTCGTTAATTTATCCTCAATCTGATCTTGTTTTTCCTGATCTCAAATATATTTTGCTATGGTTGCCTCATTGAGCCCGACTGTGCTCACATAATACCCCGTTGACCCAAAATGTTTATTTCCAAACTTGTATTTCAAATTTGCATGTTTGTCAAATATCATGGTCGCTGTTTTTCCTTTTAGATATCCCATGAAACTCGAAATATTATATTTGGGTAGAATCGATAGTAAAAGATGTACATGGTCCGGCATCATATGGCCTTCTATGATTTCTACCCCTTTCCATTTGCATAAATCTCTGATGTCTTTCTGGATATCAGCCCTCAACTGATTGTAAATAATCTTTCTCCTATATTTTGGAGCGAACACTAGAACACTATATGATACTTGCACACCCATTTTGTCTGTGCTAAACTGTTTGCCATGGAGCATCACCCTTCTTCTGTTTTTTGACGGCTTGAACACTCGTCATTATATCAGTAAGGTGATGCTCTTTGCTTAAGCTTTTAATCTCACGCGCGTAGCGCGCGGATTTTCGTTTCCCTAACGGCAAGACGTTTGGAAAACCTGCCAAAGCAGATGAAAGCTCAGGGCAAAAGTCCTGAGCTTAACAGTTAAAATTATGCACTTGGAAGATTACATAGAAGAACCGCTTAAACGGCTACATGAGCTGATCAATGTTGAAGGGCTTGGGCGCATATAAGTGAAAGCTCCTTGATTTGCATTAATTTATAGCGCAGTACAGATTGTCTGCACATATGCTTTAACCGTTTCGCTTTGTGCATGTTTTGCCTTTTTCAAATCAATATCGGCAGGAGCCCCGAAATAACCCAAAGGGGTATATTCTTTAGCTGTCTCCCCACCGCGCAGCCACTTCTTGAGTTCCGGTAGCATGAGAAACGTAGGTTTCATCTGACGGGCAAGCTTCTCATCCACAACCTCAGGATAATCTAACAGCATCCAATTGGTCTCAGTTGCACCGGCGTGAATATCGATGTATGGATGCTGCATATTGGATAATGCTTCTGCACTCAGTTCTGCACGCAAAAGATAAGGAACATTACCTGAAATGCCGAATTGATCAAAAGCAACTGCAGTATTTACAAAATATGTTTTGATCTGCTTTTCTTCATATGCCTTTTTAGCAGTTTCTGCAATTGTCTTGACATGGACGCAGTCACCATGAAAATTAAGCAGGAAGATTTTTTCGAACCCCCATCGTTTCAGATCACTCAGAATTTCCAGGATCAGGGCTTTCATCAGTTCGGGGCGGACTGTAAAGGAACCGACAAATCCGTTTGTAATGCTATTGACTCCCCAATAGAAAGGCGGTGCAATTACAGTTGGCTTCCCTGCTGCATTCAAACCGGAGCGGATCTTTTCACACATTGTTTGAGTCAGGTAAATATCCGTACCCGTGCAAAGGTGGGGGCCATGTTCTTCCACTACAGAGACAGGCAGCAGGACAGACGCCCCGTTTTCAATTGCCTCTTCAATCTGCGGATAGGTCATATCTACCATTGTATTCTGAAAAATTGAGTAACCCATAGCTTCATCATTCTCCTTTGTTTTGATGAAACAATGATAAAGCTTTCCCTAAGGGGAGGGTCAATGAATGTTCTGTGAATTTACAGGAAACTGTACTTCAGTCAGATACTTGCCTTCTTCATCCGTTGAAGCTTCATTGATGTAAAAATATATAACAATAGGGAACTGCATTTCATAACCGGAGTTATGGATACGGAGACAAAGTTCCTGGAAAAATTCCCGATTTAGGCATTTATAACTTCCTTTATAAATATAGCAGGCATACGTTCCGCCTTTTATGTTATAGGTTGGCAATGACAGTTTGGCTGATACTGTCACTTCATAGCCCAATTTTATATCCGCTTCATCGACTTTTATGAGGCTGTTATATAAAGCCATCGGTGCAGAAACAATTACATCTTCTAAAATGGAGCCTCCTTTTTTGATAGAAGAAAGCATCTGCGTAAAATAATGTCCGAATAGTGATGAATCGAATTTTCCCCGATATTCGCTGAACACAAACTTTCTTTGCCGGATTTCACGAATAATCAGATGGTTAACATCGGTATCATGAAAACTTTTGCCGATAACGGAACATTGCTTTTGCAGGGCCTTAATCCTACTTAACGAAGACTGCAGTTTATCAATTTGGGCTCTAATATTTTGCTCCTGCATGGTCAAAGCCTGTAATAACTGATCAACTACATTCGCCTGACTATTCGCTGTGAAGAATCTTTGGATATTCTCCAAAGACATGCCTATATCCTGTAATTGCTTAATTGAGAGCACACGGGTTATGCTTTGCTCGGTGTAAAACCGATATCCATTCTCAGAATTTATCTTAGCCGGTTCAAGTAACCCTATTTGATTATAAAAACGCAGCGTTTTTGGAGTAACATTGCAGAGTTTCGCCATCTCGCCAATACTAAACAGCATATTGAATTCCAATGATCATCCCTCCGTCTATTCAGTATTATATACCATGTTCCATTCAAGGAACAGCAACCTCATAGTTTATACTCTCACCACACTGTGAAGTAAACGAGGCTAAGAAAAGCCGTCTATGGCCGAATATAACAAAGTGATAAGACTCTCCCCGTTTTGCTACAAAACCCGATCCAACACAGCCGCAGTTGCAGGCTCATCGTTAAATGGACTAGTAGCTGCCTCGTTTCGTGGTGCCTCGGCCATCTCGCGGAGCTGGCAAGCGCCGACGCTTATGATGAAAAATACGCAAAAGGGGGGTGTGAGGCCCCCCATCCTGCTGGAGAACTGACTGTCCTAAGTTTAGCACTAATTGAAATATTCGCTTCGAAAATCGTTGCACTGCTTAACAGGACGTCACCAAGAGATTTATACGACATACATGATATGCTGCAATATAGCTTATTTGACGAGAGCGAACGGCCATGCTTCGGAAGTTCACGATGTTGTATAGTGCCATAGTTCAGAAACTGTCCCAGACAGTTTCCATTTTGACAGTATTACTAAGATTCCTCAATACCGAATCAAGACTGATTTGCTCCCGGTATTGCGCCGTGGCGCACACTTTGGTTTGAAGTTTAACAGAATCTGGAATACACCCTTCAAATTCGGTGGGAGTAAGGCCGTCGCCCTTGCCGTTTCCAAAAGCTACTGGATCTCTTGCTGTTCTTTTTCCGCCTGTAACTGCTTTTCCTTTTTCTGAAGCTCCTAAATTTTCTGATTAATATCCAAAATCTGCTCTTCAACCGGCTTCCGTACTCTGCGTGGCATACGCATTTTTCCTCCGTATTAATATGTTTCTACCATAATTTTTTCCCTTTAAAAGCAAGCTTAGACCGGATGAATGGTGCTATGATAAAAATAACAAGTTCCATAATATGAACAAAACGCAACAATGATACCCATCACTTAAATATCCAAGCATATCCATAAAATTACAAGTATTATTGCTCTTACTTGGTAGTGATTGAGCTTATTAAATTCTCCTCCAAATAAAGTTGAGCGGAATAAGCTGCATTTGCACCGTCCGACATAGCCGTCACGATTTGGTAAAGCTGCTTCTTTCTCAAATCACCCGCAACAAAGACGCCCGGAATCTTCGTCGTACCATTTTCATCCGCACCAACATAGCCATCAGGAAGCAAAAGTTCTTTGGGGATAAGTTTTGTGTTTGGGTTCATGCCGATATCAATAAAAACTCCGTCGACACGGATATCATTCTCCGCCCCGGTTTCAGAATCTTTCACCCGAATACGCTCCACCTTGTCAGTGCCCAAGATTCGACAGATTTCCTGATGGTAAAGCACGGAAACATTTTGCCTTTCAAGAGTCTGTTTTCTCAAGGAATATATGGCCGACAGGTGCTCCCCGTGATAGACCAAGGAGACATGCCTGCAAATTTCAGAAAGAGCAACCGTATCTCCCACCGCAGTATTTCCTCCGCCAATCACCGCGACATCTCGATTACGGAAAAAATTTCCGTCGCACGTTGCGCAATAAGAGACGCCCCGGCCCGAAAATTCTTTTTCGCCTGGAATTCCCAGCTTTTTACGTTCGGAACCAAGTGCAAGAATCACGGCCTTTGCTTCATACTGATTTGACTGTGTTGTAACAGTTTTTCGCTCTTCATCCAGACAAAGTGCGGTTGCTTCTTCCATGACCACCTTTACTCCCGATGCTTTCACATGGGATTCAAAATCAGCCGCGAGTTCCATACCAGAAATGTTTTTAAATCCGGGATAATTGTCGATTTTATAGGTCATGGCCGCCTGACCGCCAAGCGACATTTTCTCAATGACCAGCGTAGACAAACCGGCCCTGGAAGTGTAAATTGCCGATGTAAGCCCCGCGGGTCCCCCTCCAACTATAATCACATCGAACATAAAATAAGCCTCCATTGTTTTTATGAAATATAAAGATATGAAAAAGCAACCGCACAGAGACTGCATGGTTGCTTTTTCCTTATAAAAATTAAAGCATTACTTCAATGACCGGGTCGAGCTCTTCCGGCGTGACAGTCGGCTCATATCTTCCCTTTACGATTCCGTCGCGACCGATCAGAAATTTCGTGAAATTCCATTTGACATCGTCGCCTTCCAGATTCTCGGGATAATGTTCCTTTACTACGCTTTGAATTTTCCGTCCGCTTTCTTTCTCCAGTTCAAAGCCTTTGAAGGGAGCGGCTTTGGTAAGGAATTTGAAAAGCGGATCGGCATTTTCCCCGCGCACATCGATTTTTGAAAACATCGGAAAAGTAACACCGTAATTCAATTTACAAAACGATGAAATTTCCTGATTGTTTCCCGGCTCCTGTGCAAGAAACTGATTGGATGGAAAGCCAAGGATCACGAATCCGCGATCCCTATACTTCTGATAAAGCTTTTCAAGTCCATCATACTGAGGGGTGAATCCGCATTTGCTGGCTGTGTTCACGATCATCACGGTCTTCCCTTTATACTCGGAGAGCGATATTCTGTTCCCCTTGATATCGTTCACCGCATAATCATAGATGCTCATTGTGGTTGCTCCTTCCTAACTTAATTTCTAAATTTAATTTTTGAGATACCGAATTACGGCGAGCCTTTCTCATACCGGAATCCGTCATTGTCTTAAATAACCAGGGTTGGAGGTACATAAGCCCTCGCGGCCAGCTCGGAATCGAGCAGATAGAGCCCCTTTGAATCCTTGCCAAACAAATCATACCGTTTGACAATATCTTCGGTGTTCTTCTCCTCTTCGCCCTGTTCCTTAACAAACCAGTCGAGAAACTGCATCGTGCGAAAATCCTTCCGCTCATAGGCAGCCGCATAAATGTTATTGATGGAAACGGTAACTTTTTTCTCATGCTCAAATGCGGCGTTGGCCGGTTCACGAAAGTCTGCAAAAACTTTATTCGGCGCTTTTACATCCTGCAAAATAACCCTCTCGTTATTGTTTAACAGATATTTTACGAACAGCATGGCATGGTCGCGTTCTTCCTGAGTCTGAACGTAAAACCAATTGCCAAAACCGTCAAGATTCTTATCCATATAATAGCTGTAAATATCCAGATAAAAATACGCGGAATACCATTCCATGTTGATCTGATTATTCAGCAGGGATACCAGTTCTTGATTCAGCATTTCTGTCATCTCCTTTTGTATATGATACACTTTGGTACGAAGTTAACTCAAGTAAGAGAAAAACCGCCGTCCACAAGGATAAACTGACCGGTCGTATAGCTGCAGGCGTCCGACGAAAAAAACAAAATCGGTCCGTTCAGTTCTCCCTTGCCGCCGGGTCTGGAGGCAGGGCAAAGAGCGCTGTATGTGTTTAAAAACTCCTGGTGTTTGAACAGTGTATCCTGCGTCATTTCCGAAAGGAAAAGGCCTGGCCCCAGAGCGTTGACCGTAATGCCATACTGCGCATAGCTGGCCGCCATGCCTTTGGTCAGCCCAACGACTGCCGCTTTGGATGCGTTGTATACATGACGAACCAGCGCATCTGCCTTATCGGCGAGAACCGCGTTGACCGAGGCGATATTGACGATTCTGCCGTATTTGCGCTTTTTCATCTGCGGAACAATATACTTGCTCATCAGATAGATGCCCTTAACATTAATGTTCATGGAATTATCCCACTGTTGTGTGGTGAGAGATTCCACAGATCCTCCCTGAGCGATACCCGCGTCATTCAGCAAAATATCGATTCTTTTATATTGGCTTAGCACGGTATCCACAGCTGCTTTCACGCTCTCCTCATCAGATACATCGCACTGTACTGCGATTGCGTGATGCCCCGCGTCGGCAATCTTTTTTACCATGTCGTCCAGCCTTTCTTTTCTGCGCGCCAGCAGCGCAACGTCGGCGCCTGCCTCAGCATAAGCCATCGCTGCATCGGCGCCGAGGCCGCTGGAAGCACCGGTTACAACGGCAACTTTGCCGGATAAATTAAATAAACTCATTTTTAACACCTCACTTTAAGATACAATAACTTTTGTTACAGTATCAGACTTTTTGTAGATCGAACTGTTACGCCTATTAAAATTTATGATACATTTCTTTTTTTACACCACAAACAGGGCACTTCTCCGGCGCTTCATCCAAAACGGTATTGCCGCAGACGGGGCAGACATAAATTGCTTTCAATTCGATATCTTTGCCCGCTTTCACCGCATCCAAAGCCTTTTGAAAGAGCTTTGCATGAAGTTTCTCCGCTTCCCACGCTCCGTGAAAAGAACGTTTTGCACCAGCTTCGTTCTGAAACTCTGCCGTGTTCAGATAGACCGGATACATCTGTTCCACTTCATGCAGTTCGCCGTTGATCGCGCCCTGCAGATTATCCGCAGTCTTTCCTGTGCCGAAAACGCCGCCGGCAGTCACCGTGGCATCTGCAGTGCTTCCGTCGATTTCACGGAAATGATTGGTTGCATGCACTTGCTCAGCATAAGCGATAGCCTTGAACAGTCTTGCCACATTCGGAAAGCCTTCTTTTTCCGCCATATCTCCCCAGATCAGGTAGCGCATATGCGCCATGCTTTCACCGCCGTATGCGGAATGAAGAAAATCAGAGGTCATTGCATTTTTAACAGCCATTTTATAACCCTCCAATAATTAATTTAAATATAGGATTTAATCAACTGATTCACAAAGTTTGAATCAGTTTTTCTGTCGAGTA
>JAEZFF010000107.1 GCA_023417635.1 Bacillota bacterium
TATTGTAAGAATCACATACGGCAAGCCGGAGCTGAAAATCCTTTTTCGCCATTTCATATTCATTTAAAATCACCCGCCTTAAACTTTTACTTTGGATACTTTGACGTAGAAAAGGCTGAGCACCACACCAATGACGAGGATAATCATAGAAATCGCTGTGCCGTAGCCAATCTGGAAACTGCCGAATGCTTCTTTATACATCAGCAAAGGCAGTGTGGTCGTCGCGCTGCCAGGGCCGCCGCCCGTCATCATGTAAATCAGGCCGAAAACGCCCAGTGTAGAAAGCGTGTTAAGCATCATATTCGTAACAATAGAGCCTTTAATATTGGGGAGAATAACCCGGAAAAGAATTACAATGCTGGAAGCGCCGTCAACAACAGCAGCTTCCTGAATATCGGTTGGCACATTGTCCAGCGCCGCCTGAAAAATCAGCATGGAAAACGCGGTTCCGTGCCAGATGTTTGCAATCACGATGCTGAGCATGGGAAACTGGTAAAGCCACGACACCTGAGTGCCGCCAAAAAGCTTAATAATCTGATTCAGAGTACCTGGGTCGCTTAGAAAGTTTGCCATGCAAAGTGCACAGACAACTTCCGGCATAACCCATCCGGAAAGGACAATGCTGCCTATAATGCGGCGGAAAACCGTGTTTTTGTTTTTCATCATTGTAGCAATGAGAAAACCCAAAAGCTGCTGACCGATTAGTGAAGAAAAAATCAGGAATACCAGTGTATTCCACACACTTGTTGAAACTTCCGGGTCCTGCATCATTAGTTTATAATTTTCCAGCCCGACAAACTGAAAGTTCTGAGAAGACGACCCTGTAAGGGCCAGATTGGTAAAGGAAAAGATAACAGTTAAAAGAATTGGGAAAATAAAGAATATAATCAACAGAAGCACTGCTGGCACCATGTACATATATTTCGAGAAAGCAGACCGTTTTTTGCCCGCTGCGGAATCGGCTCCCATGTCATAACCTCCTGTCGGCTAATATTGAAGCAAAGTACTGATTCGCTTTTTTCATAATCTCACTCTTGACTCTTTAAAAATAAATTGAAAGGGTATGTAAACTCACCATTTTCACAAAATTTCACACGATACAAAAAGAAAAGGCTCTCTGCGAGGTAACTGCTTTTTTGATTAAAAGGGAAGAAAGAATATGCGACCGGAGGCTTCCTTCGTATCCCACGCATATTCTTTCCCCTGAATCACGCGAAAACGCTATTTGTTTTCTATTTTGTCGCTGCCGACAATACGAGACACATTCTGCGAATACTTGTTAATTGCGTCAGCCGGTTTTGTTCCTGTTACCACTGACTCAACCATAGCCTGGATTTCGGTTGTAACTGCGGAGTACTTGTCCACAGATGGGCGGAACGTTGCATTTTTAAGCATTTCGGTAGCCTGCTTGTTGAACGGAATTGCGAGGAAACTCGGGTCTGAAGCGACATCTTTACGGGTAGTAAGGAAGCCGGAAGCCTTGTCGATTGCCAGCATATTATCCTTATTCATCGCGAATTTCATGACTTCAAACGCTGCATCCTTTTGCTTGCTCTGTGCAGGAATTGCAAGTGACCAGCCACCAGCCATGGTAATTGTCCCAGGAGCCTGCCCTTTACTTGTCGGCATATTTGCAAATCCAACTTTTTCGGTGTAGCCATCCCATTCTGCGGCGCCGCCTTTTGCCCAGTTGCCTGTTGTCCAGTAGCCGTCAAGACCAATGGCCACTTTGCCTTTCGGCATATACTGGCGTGCAAATGTATTGCCTGCTTCACCGTTCAGTACGAGTGAAAGTGATGGGCCATAGCCGCTCTTATAGATCTTGTCAACGAAGTTCAGTGCGTCATTCATTTCGCCGCTCTTTACGACCCACTTGTTGGTGGAAGCATCGTAAAGCGTGCCGCCTGCGCCGTAAAGCAGCATTTCATAAGTCTGCATGCTGGTCGATTCGCCTGTCGCTTTGCCGGAGTTCATCCAGAACGGCACTACATCCGGGCACTTCACCTTAATGGTTTTGCATGCTTCAAAAATGTCATCCCAGTTTTTGGGCTGCCAGTTCGTCGGAAGGCCTGCCTTCTTGAAAACTTCTTTATTGTACCAAAGGCCTCTAGAGTCTGTGCTGTAAGGAACGGCGTAGACTTTTCCATCCGCTGCCGTTACACCTTTTTTCAGCTTGTCGTCAAACTGATTTTTCCAGTCAGACCAGCCATTGAGGCGATCGGTCAGATTTTCAAGGTAGCCTGCACCTGCGTCGGAGTTCAGCATAAAGGTATCTTCTGTAATCAGGTCTGGACAGTTCACGCCGGACTTCAGGGCGAGGTCAATCTTTGTGAAATAGTCGCCTTCAGAAGCGGTAATCGGTGCTGCAACAACTTTAATCTTCGCGTTGTTGAACTTGGCATTGACATCTTCAATCCATTTTTTGTAGGTGTTAGAACCATCATCGCGGTACGTAAACTTCAGGGTCACCGCCTGATCGGAGGTCTTTCCTCCGCTGGACTGGCTGGAAGCCCCACTGGAGCTACTGCAGCCTGCAAAGGAACCTGTGATAAGTGCTGCGGAAAGTGCAACTAAAGATGCGCGTTTCAATAATGTGCCTTTTTTCATACAAATCCTCCTAATGGTTTTATTAATATATTTCCCACTTTCCGTGCTATGCACGAAAACAGGAATTATACTGCGTCATGAGAATCGGAAAGCTTTATCATAAGTTCTGCGAAGAGGGAGTCTGCCCACGCAAACCAGGCTCGTGTAAAATCGGACGGGTCATCAGGGTTAAAGCTTTCGTGCATACACTGCTTCCCTGCGTCGGTACGGAGGAGCATCCGAACAAGCTCTTCAACTTCCCTAGAATCAGTTGAAGTAATGGCCTGCATAATAATGCCGATGGGCCAAATGTTTTTACGCGGAATGTGAGGACTTCCAAGCCCCTTAGCATATTTTCCACCATAGTAAAATGGGTTACTCCCGCTTAAAGCAAAGCGCCGCGTGTTTTGGTAAATCGGGTCTTCAACAGGCCTGTACCCCACATAGGGAATAGAGAGAAGGTTTGGAACATTTGCATCATCCATCAGAAGAGAATGGCCCATGCCGTCAGTTTCGTAGGCATATATTTTACCAAATTCGCCGTGTTCTACAACACCAAACTTTTGAATCCCGGCGTCTATTTCATTTTTAAGGCGTTCAGCCGCCTGCGCAAAGTCTTTGTCGCCGTATATTTTTTCTGCAATTTCTTCCATATACCCCAGCACCATGACCGTAAGCATATTGGATGGAATGTTATAGCCATAGTAGCACCGGTCGTCACTTGGGCGAAAACCCGACCAGGTCATGCCCGTGTAAGCTACGGGGCTTCCCTTTCCGCCGTTTGCAAGGGTATCGGTTGCGGGGCAGTTTCTCCGCTCAAACCGGTAGGGGGATTCTTCCCCATGGTGCTGCTCGGTTTTCCACAAATCAAGAATCGTCTGCAGCACCTGCCGAAAGGAAGCGTCAAAGATTTCAGCCTTGCCGCTTTCCTTCCAAAACTGATACGCCAACATCACTGGGTAGCAAAGCGAATCGATTTCATATTTGCGTTCCCAAACCCAAGGGCTCTGTTCGGTAAGATCATTTTTCATGCCGTGGCCGTTTGGCTCCCGGTTGAACGCATTGGCATAAGGGTCAATGCCGATATACTGAACCTGCCGCTGAATGAGGCCTTTTATAATCCGCGCCATCTTCTCATCTTTTGAAACAAGCGGCAAATAATGTTTTACCTGTGCCGAAGAATCCCTGAGCCACATGGCTGCAATATCGCCCGTCACCACAAAAGTAGTCCCGTCATCCAAAGGAATGGTTGTTGTAGCAAGGGTGCTGAAATAACAGTTTTTAAAGATTTCCCGCAGGTCTTCTGGAAGCCCTCCGGCAATTTTATCTGCTGTCTGTGCTACGATTTCTGGAAAGTCCAAGTACTTCAAGTCCCTTCAGATGTGCATTATTTCTTTATTGCCCTTTTATTCTGCCTTATTTTTGATTATATTATACATATCGTTGTGCCGTGTGTCAACATATTTATTATATTTATTATTACATATATATTATTCTATATATTAAATTTTCGCAGCAAGGCAAAAAAAAGCAGCCGCCCAAAAAGCAGCTGTTTCATGCGATTTAGATTTTAATGCTTTAGTTGTTTTACCGATTTGCCAACAATCAGGGTTGCATTCAGGTGAATCTTTTCCACTTGCTTCTCTCCTGCAAGCTGCTTTAAAATCAGCTGAACTGCAGTGCTTCCGATTTGTTTTTCTTTCTGGCGGATATGGGTAAAAAAGTAATTGCCCGCATAGCTGTAAGGGCCGTCAAAGCAAAGAATGGAGATGTCATCCGGAACGGATTTATTGAGGGATTTCACCGTTTGCAGCGCAAGTTCCGCAAGATTATATTCCGTGACAAATAAACAGGTAATTTCAGGGTGCTTTAAAAGCAGCCCGCGAATCTTTTCACAGTCAGCCTCAATGTTTTCGTTGGTACATTTGTCCGGAAGCGTACTCACAAGGTGCGTCAGCCAAATGGATTCATTGGCCTTTACGCCATAGCCCGCGTGGCTCATGATGAAGCCCTCGATGCGGTCTTCAATGGTAGTTGTGTCATTCGGGGGAGAAGACAGGAAGCTGATATTGCGGTGCCCCTGTTTCAGCAAATAATCCGTCGCCATTTTTGCCGCATTTTTATTGTCGGTTCCAACAAAAGCGGCCGGAACCCCTTTTAGGTCACAGTCCATCAGGGCAACGGGGAATCCGCTTAAAATCAATTTTAAAATTTTTGGATTATAGTGTTCTCCATGTACCGGCATGATAATGAGCCCGTCAATTCCCATATCGGTTAAAGCGTCAATGGCTTCATTTTCGAGATCCTGCCTGCCATACGTCCTTCTTGGAACAATAAAGCAGCTATTCTTTGTTGCTTCCTCTTCAATGCCCGACAAAAGGTTTGTTCCATAGCTCTCTGAAAAATCTGAAAGTACCACGCCAATTAAGGACGTGCCGGCTTTAAGCCCCGATTCCTGCGCATTTTCAGGCGAGTGTTTCGTCACGAAAGAGCCCTTCCCAGGGCGGCGCTTAATAAGCCCATCCTTGGCAAGCATCTGAAGGGCTTTTTTGCTTGTAATGTTACTGACTTGAAATTGCTCCGCCAGTTCTTTCTCCGTAGGAAGTTTTTCTCCCTCAGAGTATTCTCCATTCACAATTTTGTCATGCATGGAGTGATATAATATCTGATATAGCGGCTGGTTTTCACTCATAAAATTATCTCCTGCTGCTCACTTATATTGTTATATTAAATATATCATTTAATTTTGGCCATGTCAATCTCTACCTTATTAGGCCCCACTTTTGCAGCAGACTTGACAAACCCGCCAATTTTCTCTAATATAGAGGAAATACCCCTGCGGAGGTGACAATTTATATGCAGATACACGAATCAGCGGAAGATTACCTGGAAGCCATCCTGATTTTACAGGAAAAACATGGCGAAGTACGCTCGATTGACATTGTAAATCAGACCGGCTACACAAAGCCAAGCATCAGTGTAGCCATGAAGCATCTGCGTGAAAATGGCTATATTGTAATGGATGAAAATGGTTATATTACTCTTACAGACTCCGGTTCTGCTGTTGCACAGCGCATTTACACACGCCACCGTGTTCTGACGCAGCTGCTGACCGACATTGGCGTAGGAGAAGAAACAGCTGCCGCCGACGCCTGCAAAATTGAGCATGACCTCAGCAACGAAACATTCCAAAAAATCCGCGAGTACGCCGACAGGCAGCGAAAGCAGCACGGCTGAACGCGGCCCCTAAAAACAACATAGATAGAAAAAGCAGCCGCTCCTGTCAATGGAGCGGCTGCTTTTTAATTTGATAATGCTGCAATGAGTTTCAGAAAATACTTTATTCGCTCACAAGTGCATAGGCCGATATTTTCCGAATGCGGTAGGTAATCAGCATGGAGATGAGGTATGCAGCGGCGAATATTGCGAGGCCGCACAAAACAACCCAGCTGGGTACAATCACATAATCTGTCTTCATCACACACGCGGTGCGTTCCGCAACCGACATCAGCGCGTTCATCTGCGTAATGCCGAGGGTACATCCTAGAATCACACCTACGGCAACCGGTGGCAAGAAGCCCAGCGTAACCTGGTTCATCAGCTGGAACGTTGTAAACCCAATCGCCTTCTGAATCCCCAGCTCCCGCTTTTGGCGGATGATGGAAGAGTTGATGACAAAGTACAGCACCAGCATCACAACGAGGATGGTGATGACCAGAATAGCAACACTCACCTGTGCCATAATGTGAGCATAAGTTCCAACTTCTTGGTTAAATATCTTATCAATGTTTTCTTTCGTTTCCAAGGAGTTTCCATATCTGCTGCCCAGATTTTTGATAAGCTGTTCGGCATCGGTACCTTTATTCAGGTAAATTCCAATCTGCTGCTGTTTATAATTCGAATTCAGTTTCTGCATTCCCGCATGGGTAAGGAATGCCGTCATTCCATTCATTGTAGTGCCCTGTGAAAGCCCGGTCACCAAATAGTTCACTGTTTTGTCCCCGATTTTTACGGGAATGGTGTCCCCAATCTTTTTATGCAGGCCATCCGCCAAGACCCAGGAAACCGTGATTTCGTTCTCGTGGCGCGGGTACCGGCCGCTGAAAACGGTATTGGTTTCTTTTTGGGAGAAGTCGTCCATCACATAAAAATAAGTGTGCTTGTTTTCAATCGCGCCTGCCATCATATCATAGAAATTAGCTTTCCGTACACCGCTCATCCTGCGGATTCCATCAAGTACTTTTGTGCCATCCGCTTTTGCGTCAAGGTTCACCATCACATTTGTGCGCTCAATGCCCGGCGTTTCGGCAAAGCTGGTTGTATCGACGGTTGTGTTGTACATCATAATGACGCTGAACGCGCCTGCAAACGATGCAAAAAT
>JAEZFF010000118.1 GCA_023417635.1 Bacillota bacterium
GATTACCGCCGCAACATTTTCACGCCACAAACCTTGTCTGCATTCGACCTCCGCTGGTTTGCGTACTATTCGGGTAAATCGACGGTACCCTGCGGAATGCAGCAGACGGGAAGCACAGGTCATGTGCCGGGTATCAGCGGAAACGTCGATATGGATGTGGCATTTGTCAACTTTGGGGCTGCAAAGGCTCCAATTACTTCTTCGCCGCACGTCGCTGTATTCTACCGGGTGTGCGCCGATGGCCGCTGGCTGCCGGAAGTGCAGAACCTGGCCGACTTTGCCGGTATCGCCGGAAAACCGATTACCGACGTGGCTATGAGGGCAAGCGGAGGAACAATAAAATACCGCGTCCATGTAAAAGGCGCAGACTGGCTGCCATGGGTAACCGGATGCGACATCAATAACCCGAACGGCTATGCGGGCGACGGGCATGAAATTGACGCGGTGCAGGCCATCTATTACACGCCGGAAGCGCTGAAACCGTCTAAATGTGCGAAGTACCGCATTGCACCGGTTGGCGGCGGATATTATGGCTGGCAACTCGATAGTCAGACCACAGGCGGGCAGGACGGCTATGCAGGGACGTTCGGTAAAACTATCGACCGCCTGCAGGTGTGCATTGAGTGAGGAGGTGGTGAATGTGACCGATACCGAGAGGACGGCACAGGAAGCGCTTGACAGCGCTAAATCAGCCCATCATCGCATCGACGGGCTGGAGAAAGAAGTAAAAGACATCCACACGCTGGCAGAAACCATGGCGGGAATGCAAAAAGAAATGGCCGGCATGAAGGACGATGTTGGAGAGATTAAAGCAAGCGTTGCAACTATAACAGGAAAGCCCGGCCAAATGTGGAATCGCCTTATCTATTCCATCATTACAGCGCTTGGCAGCGGCCTCATTGGCGCGCTGCTTGCGCTCATATTAAAATAGCCGGATTACCGGCGGAAAGAAGAATACTTATGGATCATAACATGATGGTTCTCATTATTGTCTTCGGCGCGTGTATACTGATTGCTGGCGGTGCATACCTCGGCAACTTCCTCAGTAAAAAGAAAATCGACGTTTCCAAAGTGGAGGGAAAGGCGGTATCGGCTGCAAACGCTGCACAGGCTTTCGCCCTCGCAATCGCTCCCTTCCTGCCCGCCAAATACGGCAGCATTTTGAGCAAGCTGGCTATCGCCTCCTATAAAGGTGTGAACACCGCAGAAGCATTGTGGAAAGCCTCCGTGCTGCCGGAAGAGAAGCGCAAGGCTACAGCCACAAGCTTAATTCAGTCGGAGCTTCAGCAGTCCGGAATTCAGGTTGATGATGAAGTAAACAAGCTTATCAGCGTGTCGGTTGACCTTATGTGCCGGTTTATGCCGAAGAGTCACATGGCCCCGGCAACTCCCGCACCGCAGACAGCCGCCGAAAGTGTGGCGGTCGCACCGAATACCAATGGTGCGGTGTAAAATCTGAATAAACACAATAAGGCCGTATCGGATTGATTTCCGGTATGGCCTTATTATTTTGCAATGAAGAACTTTGTCTTGACAAAAATTCGCTATAATAATTATTTAAAGGAAGTGATAATATGACGATTGAAGAGCTAAAAAAGATTGATAAAACTGTCCAGGAAATACAATATCCATTTGGAGAGAACTATCCCAAATTCCACAAGATTTTCAAAGACACGGCAGAACGTTATGCTGTTCCGGTTACGGAAGTTATTAAACAATATTCGGAATGGAAAAGCAGTAAGGCATAATTGTATATCCCCGCTGACCGATTGGCTGGCGGGGAATATTCATTTTTAATGGCGCATAATTGGCGCAAATCTTATTTTGCAGTAAAAAAATACCCGCACGGTTTACCGGAAACCCAGTAACCATGCGGGTAATTTTGGTGGACGTTATAGGACTCGAACCTATGACCTTTCGCACGTCAAGCGAACGCTCTAGCCAGCTGAGCTAAACATCCAAATCTATCCGACTCGATTATTATAACGCAGCGCAGCCCAAAAATCAAGTAAAAATCGACGAAATCCGTTTTATCCTGCAAAAAAACAAATTAAAAAACGGCCGTATCCCTTGTGAATTCAAATTGTTTTCGATATAATGTGATTTATAACAATTCAAACAATAATACATGTGCAGAAAGGGAGCAGCATTTTATGCCAACCGGTCTTGTACTGGAAGGCGGAGGTATGCGTGGCTGGTATACGGCCGGTGTACTCACGACTTTCACAGAAAACAATATTTCATTTGAGAATGTATATGGAATTTCAGCGGGCGCATTCAATGCGCTTCCCTTCATTTCAGGGCAGAATACCTCTGAATTTGTCCGCACCATGATAAACGTTGTAAATGATGAGCGGCTTGTAAGTTCGGAGAACCTGAAAAGAACCGGTTCCGTTTTTGGCTTTGATTTTCTGTATAATGAACTTCTGCCGAACAGCCTGCATTTTGACTACAAAACTTTTTTTGAGTCGCCAGTTCAGCTGAAATCCGGAACCACCGACCTGAAAACAGGCAAACCGGTGTTCTTTGAAAAAGCGGATATGGACAGGCAGTTTACCGCAGTCCGCGCCTCCTGTTCGCTGCCCATGATTTCAAACATTGTGCATTACCGTGGCTGCGACCTTCTGGATGGCGGGTATTCCGCGCCGATTCCGGCGGAGTATGCTTTTTCGGATGGAAACGAAAAGAATGTTATTGTTTTTACGCGTGAAGCTGGCTACCGGAAAGGGCCGGAACCGGAGTTTTCACGGGAAAAGCTCAATGAAAAATACAGTAGGTACCCTGCTTTTGTTGAAAATGTTCTGCATCGGTCAGAGCTTTATAACCATGAGCTTGACGCCTGCACAGACTATGAAAAAGAGGGCAGGGCGTTTTTAATTCGTCCGAGCGCACCAATCCGTATTGGCCGCTGTGAGAATGACCCAAAGAGGCTTATGGAAGTGTACAGTCTAGGGCTGCGTGATGCGCAGACACTTCTCCCAAAACTGAAAGAATTTCTCACCTAAGCTTAAACTCAGCGGTTTCGGCGCAGGCGGGCAAGAACCGGAACAATCATGGTGCGTTTCAAATATTGGAACTCTGTAGTGCGGTAAAAAATCAGCAGGTAAATTGCGTTTGGAACGGCTAGGCAGATGAGGCAGCGCAGGGCAAAAGCACCAATTCCAAATCCGCTGATCAGGCTGCAAAGCAGCCAGGTAAGCGCGCCAACGGCAAAAGTAAGGGCCGTATAATTGACGTAGCGAAAAAAATAGGGCCTTACGGAGCGGTGAAAGCCATGGCGGAACAGGACGAGCGGTTCTACCCACAAGTCAGTCGTGAGGGTACTGATTAAAGTGCCGAGAAAGACGCCGGAAATACCCATTGTCTGGCCGAGAATGATAGAAGCGGCAAGGTTAACCAAGGCTTCCGCCACTGCCTTGTAACGGTCGTACCAAAAAAGCCCAAACGAATTTTTAAAAGTAAGGGTTGCCTGACGCATACCGGTTGCGTAGAAATTAATGACAATCAGCAGGACTGTGTCACTTGGCAGAAGCATCTTTGCACCAGCCCAAAGGCGGATAAACGGGTTGAACAGGCACAGCAGGCAAATGGAGCAGAAACTGAAAATCCAAAATCCCGCAAAATTGACCGCAAGGTAGATGCTGTATGGCCTGCGGCCCTTTTCTGTTGCTCCGAGGTTTCCCACACTGGCGGTAATCCCATTGAAAACCTGTGATGTGAGCTTTTCCAGTGCGTTTACAATAATGGCGTAGTTGCTGTAAAAACCAACGCTTACAATTCCGAAGAAGCGGGAAATCAGCAGGTTGTCGGTTCCGTTTACTACCACGCCGCCAAAGCGGTGGAGAAACATAGCCTTAATATTTTTGAAGATCTCAGCGCGGTCAGCCGCGCTGAGTTTTTCGTTTTGGTACTTTTTTAAGTAGGGGTACATTTTCCCAGCCTTGCGCGCGAGAAAATAGTTGGTCAAAAAGCTGAAAAGAATCTGCAGGCTGAAATACAGAATAAAATTATGGGTCAAAAGCAATGCGGCAATCTGGCAAACATTCTGTACAATGCAGAAGCCGTATTGGTACAGGGTGCAGATATACCCTTTTTGGTCGGCTGTGATGATGCACTGCTTGTAAGAAAAGAAATACGTAATCACTGAGTTCAGCACATACAGCAGGTAAATCAGTGTCAGGTTCGGCACACTGACACTTTTGTCAATAAAAAAATGGTAACACGGCGTCAGTAAAAGACCGGCGCCGCCAATCACAAGCCCAATGGTGCGGTATGACTTTTTAAAAAGCGTCATCAGCGCGCCGAGCTTTTTATGGTCCTGCTCAGCAAGAGGCTGGTACATGTGGAAAATAATTGCTTGGCCAAAGCCCATTTCCGCAAGGGCCAGCAGAGACAGAATATTTCCAAACAGGCCATCCACACCGAGGTAGGTTTCACCCAGTGTTCGGATAAACACCATTCGGCAGAGAAAACTCATCAGGATGCCAACGACTTGGCTTACAACGTTTACGGCTACATTCCGTATCGAGTTAGCGGTACGCAATTCTCCAACACCTTTCTGTATCTGCCTTTTGCATGAGTCAGTAGTATAAATATTATCATTAGAATTCCATTACTATACCGCAGAAATGTGACAGAATTTTGGACGCGGACCGGAGGCCACGCAAAAATTTTAGCAGAATCCTCAGTGCGCGGCAATAGCTTTGAGAGTTTCCCCAATTTTCCCGGAAATCACCAGGTCAGCGCGCCGGTCGAGCGGCGTAGGGGTTTTGTTGATAAGAACCAGCCGGTGTCCATGGTAGTAATCTACCAGGCCGGCAGCAGGGTAAACGGCAAGCGAGGTTCCACCAACAATCAGCATATCAGCGGAAGCAATATTTTCCACGGCACCTTCGATCGTTTGTTGGTTCAGCATCTCGCCATAGAGCACAACGTCAGGCTTTACTACGCCGCCGCAGCTGCAAACCGGAATGCCGTGGCTGTCACGAATCCATTCTGCGTTGTATGATTTCCCGCAGCGGGTGCAGTAGTTCCGCAGAACGGAGCCGTGCAGCTCGTAGACATTTCTGCTGCCCGCTTTTTGGTGCAGCCCGTCAATGTTCTGGGTGACGACAGCCGTCAGTTTCCCCGCCCGCTCAAGCTCCGCCAGTTTGCGGTGGGCGGCGTTGGGCTCCGCGTCAAGGCAAAGCATCCGGTCACGGTAGAAGCGAAAAAACTCCTCTGTATGTTTTTCAAAAAATTCATGGCTCAGCATGGTTTCCGGCGGGTATTTATAGTGCTGGCGGTACAGGCCGTCTACCCCGCGGAAATCCGGAATACCGCTTTCCGTGGAAACGCCCGCCCCGCCAAAAAATACAATGCGGCTGCTTTCTTCGGCCATCTGCTGCAGCTTTTCAAGATCCGTCATAAGAATTCCTCCCATACTCTCTAAACTTGTAATTTGCATAGTTTTATCCTAATCGCTTTCCTAGTGGAATGCAATGCAAGAAGCTTTTTCTATTCCATTCGAACGAAAACTTTAACGAAACAGATTGTATTCTGTAAAAAAATTCACTATAATAACAATACAAGAAGTAAATCTTTTCCTGCGATGGAATTGGATTTCTACAGTTTCAACCAACTCACAACAATTGTTTATGCTTATGCGTGATGTAAGGGAGAATTTGCCGTGAAAAAATTTAAAACTTTAAAGGGAAAATTGATTTTTAACAGCATTGTAACACTGGTAGCCGCTATGGCTGTAAGCGTGGGCGTCAGTGCCGGATTAAGTTACCGTGGCATGGAAACCAATATGAAACAGGATCTTGAGTCTATTGGAAAAACAGCGCAGATTGGTATTTCCAATTCTTTGTTTCTCATGCGGTCCAGAATTGAAGCATTTGGCACAAGCAGCGAGATAGGAAATTCAGGAGAACCTAATGGAAGCTGGATTAAATCCATTGAAAGCAAAAAAGATGCTTATGGCTATAAAGCACTTTATGTAGCCGACAGAAAAGGTATTATTATCAGCTCTGACGAAGCATACAGCGGCAAGAGCATTGCCGACACAGAGTATTACAAGAAAGCGCAAGGCGGTACGACCTACCTTTCCACTCCAATGAAGGACATCAGCGGAAATTTGGCAGTCATTATAGCTGCACAGGTCACAAACAACCAGTTTAGCGGCGTTGTCGTTGGAGAAATGGATCCGCAAGCTTACAGCAGCATCATCAGCAGCAATGTTAAAATTGGAAAAAGCGGCAATGTGTTTATTATAGATCAGAATGGCACAATGATTGCAAACACGCGCCCGCAGCTTGTTACGCAGAAACAGAATTTTATTCAAATGGCAAAAACGGACAGTAAGTATGCAAGCTCCGCCGCTGTTTATAAAAAAATGATAGCCGGTAAGAGCGGCTTTGACGAATATTCTTATGACAATGGAACAAGGGTTTGCTATTACCTTCCGCTAACGGGAAGCAGCGGTTGGTCCTGCGGTGTTGTTGTACCAAAAAGTGAAACTATGGCGGAGTTTAACTACATAATTCTAGGTATGCTGATTGCTGCTGCCATTTTAATCGCCGGCGGTGTGTTTGTCACGGTAAAACTTGCTGACGGTGTTTCCAAACCAATCCGCGCTTGCTCTAAGCGCCTGATGCTTCTTTCACAAGGCAATTTCCATTCGGAAGTACCTGTGGTCCATGAGATTGATGAAACCGGCGACCTTGCGCATTCGACGGCTGTTTTGGCAAATGGCCTGCGCAGCATTATCCAGGACGAAAGTTACCTGCTTACGTCCATGGCGGAAGGCAATTTCAATATTGCTTCAAGCGGTGGCAATTACAAGGGCGACCTGCAGCCGGTGCAAGCTTCCATTCAGCAGATTATTGAGTCCTTAAACGGCGCATTGCTTCAGATTAGCCAGGCTTCAGAGCAGGTAGCAAACGGCGCTGGACAGGTTTCCAATGCATCACAGCTTCTTTCACAGGGCGCGGCAACACAGGCCAGCTCCATTGACGTACTGACTAAGTCCATTAAAAATCTTTCAACAGATATTCGGGCAAATGCCGAAAATGCTGCACATTCCAATGAAAAGGCCCAGAAAGCTGAACAGGAGCTGCTTGAGGGAAGCGAACAGATTAAGAAATTGACTGACGCAATGAACGGAATCCAGACCTCTTCTTCTAAAATCAGCAAAATAATAAAGGCAGTGGAGAGTATTGCCTTCCAGACAAACATCCTTTCGCTGAATGCCGCCGTGGAAGCAGCGCGCGCAGGCGAAGCCGGAAAAGGCTTTTCAGTTGTTGCGGATGAAGTCCGGAATCTTGCCGCCAAGAGCGCACAGGCCAGCAAAGAAACGGCGCAGCTGATAGACGAGATGACAAAGGCAGTTGAAAACGGTGTGGACATTACTGATATAACCGGCAAAAAAATGATTTCGATTGTAGGTGACACGAAAGAAATTATTTCGGCGGTCAGCTCGATTTCTACGGCCTCACATAAGCAGTCAGATTCCATTCAGCAGATTACAGGCAGTATGAATCAGATTTCTTCCGTCATTCAAACGAATTCCGCAACGGCGGAAGAAAGTGCAGCAGCCAGCGAAGAATTGTCTTCGGAAGCAGCCGAGATGCAGTCGCTCGTTGGAAGATTTCAGCTGCACGGCAATGACACACAGAATATGCCAGAGAGTGAAGAATAAAGAACTGTAAACAGGCGGCACCCAATGGGGTGCCGCCTGCTTTTTTCTCTGCTTTAGCAAGTTATCACTTCATTTCACGGGTGGTCATGACTGCCTTTTTATATAATTTATTAGGCAGATGGAATTTGAAAATCTGCAAATGTTACAATTTTAACAACTTATTCTAAACTTTTTGTTAAGCCAGTCGATAAATAAAACGGCTGTAAACTTATGGAAT
>JAEZFF010000021.1 GCA_023417635.1 Bacillota bacterium
AGTTTTCCTTCGGCTTTGAGCTGCCGGAAAGCATCACGCATGCGGACCAAGATTTCAGGCTGAATGTCCAAAGTATGATGTGCCGGAAACACACGTTTTACCGGAAGCGCCGCGATCTTTTCCAAAGAAGTGCGATATGCTTCCGGATCGGTGGATGGATAGTAGGCGAACAGCGTGCCCTTGTAGACTAGGTCGCCGGTAAAAAGATAGCCGCGATCCTTTTCCCAAAAGCACATATGCCCCGGGGAATGTCCGGGAGTATGCAGTACCTGAATGCTTCGGCCTCCGATATCAATTATGTCGCCGTCTTTCAGCACCCGTGTCGGAGTCCCCTGAAAAAGCTCATATTTACTGACGTCATATCCTTCCGGCAGGTCACATCGGTCAATTACCATGCCTTTGATCTGTTCCATAGTCAGAGGAAATTCTCCGTTAAGCCAGTTCAATTCAGCCTCATGGGCATAAAAATTCGGAAAATATTTAAGACCGCCCATATGGTCCCAATGGATATGAGTGGCGATAGCGGTAACAGGCTTGTCCGTCAGCTTTTTTACTTCATCATCAATATTGCAAATACCGAGGCCAGTATCAATCAGAAGACTGCGCTCGGAACCATTTAGAAGATAGCAGTGTGTTTCCTCCCAATGCCGGTATTCGCTGATGATATGGGTATCTGCGTCAATGCTGTCTATTGTAAACCAATCGTTCATACATCTGTCCCTTTCAAAATGTGCTTGCCTACCAGTATAACGCAGATTCAGCAAAATGTCATGATAGAAGAGAAGCTATGGTTCCACTCTATAAACGAAACGGACAGCTCGGAAGCTGTCCGTTTGTAATATGAGAATAATGTTAGACGTTCGGGGCGTTTTCTGCCACAAATCGGATCAGTTCAGACGCTGAATTACGGCGCAGGGGAAATACTCGGCCATGGTAGACATAATAAATCAGCATAGACCAGTAAACCTCATAGCCGCCCTTGTCGAATTCCTCTTCCGTTGGAAAATAACCCGTACAGCCATTGGTGTAGCCGCCGAAGTAGAAAAAGTCATCATCGAGCAATTTTGAGACGCGCAAAGCAAATTCTACCATCACCTCGTTGGCGACACCACAAAGACAGCCGTCTCCGAGAGAGAAATATTGCACTTCTACATCTTCTGTCTGCTGATGAATACCGTTTTGGAGCAGGCGTTGCACCTGATTCAGCCAGCCCGTGCCGTCAATATCGCAATATTGTCGAGCTTCGTCCGCAATTTCCACGGCGCGCGGATAAGGCGGTACATCTGCTGTCAAAGTGATCTGACGCGAGTACATGGCGAGCCTGCCAATCTTCTGCGGACGCAGGGACCCAACAACGGGTTTTACGTCGCGCAGCACTGTCTTTGCCATATCTTCAAGCGCCGAGTCCGAACGGATAAAGCGCTCATCGGCAGCATCGGGCGGATTGATGGCGGATTTAAAATATCGTGGAGCGACATTTCCGGAAGCTCCCTGTGTCACCATTACCGGGCACCCGAATTCTTTACTCAGAGTATCCCGGACAGCGCCGAAATAATCCGGGGAAATCAGGTAGTTATCCGCTTTCAGCACATTATTGTGCGCGGTAAGACGAAGCAGCAGAAGTTTTAGCTCGCCGCTTCCGGAATCGCAGACTTTTAGAATGCCGATTCGCCTGTCCAGCGCGTTACAGCCTTTGCGCCGGTTCAGTCCGATATCGGTAAAAGCATTGCCCCAAGCGGCATTCACGGGAACCATGTTCTGTAAGGCCTGTGCCGCCGCATCTTTTACACGGTCGCACACGAAGCGGTAATACTTCGGTGATGCACTTTCGTTCGGAGCGGAATGGCAATGGGAAAAGCAGAGCATGATTTTTTCACGGGGGATACACAGAATTTCTCCAATTTCACCCCGCAGTATATTTGCGTGCTGTTTGGAAAAGCCGATATGATCAATGGCGGCAATACAGCACAGTTCTTCGCCAAGCTTCCATACGGCTACCTGTGCCGAAAGTGGATGCAGAATGCCGCGGGACATCTGGTCTTCACGGCCAAAGCCTACGGTTTCTATGGATGCAGACGGCGTAATATCTGTCTCTGCGAATCCTAACACTAATGTTTTATTTATCATGGTACTTTACTCCTTAATCTAAAATGAAAAGGCGCAAAGTCACCCGGATAGATTGTTACTCCATGCAGTCTCTATCCGAAACAACTTTGCATGGAGCAGCGGCAATGGCAAGTCTCATATCATCAGTTCCTTCCAAATATTTTTTTCACTATGATATGAGTATAACATAAAAAACGGATACGGAGTAATTTATGCGTAAAATTCCGGGAACAGGTTAAACAAGAAGTGTTCCTCCTTTCAGTCTTTTGGACAAAAAAAGAACAGCCAGAAAGCTGTCCTCTTAAACTGATATGCTGTTAATGATTATTCAGGTTTGTGATTTCTCCTTTTTAATTTTGCGTATGCCGAAATGCAAAACATAGAGCCGAGTGTTCCCGTACAAAGGAACATTACCGCCATACCGCTGCCGTTGCCAGTTCCCACTATTAGCTGCAAAATATGCACCATGGGGGCATCCGAGCACATCAATGGCTCAAATACATGATCCGCTAGAAATCCGCCGAGCAGAATGCCGATTGGAATTGTACTGAATTGAACCGCGTTGCGCACAGCAAAAACCCGGCCCTGCATTCCAGAGGGAACATTGTGATACAGCAAAATACGCTGTCCCGCCATGATAAAGGGTATCGGAGCGCTGGCCGCTATTCCGGCCACGCACCAGATAAAAACATTCCGACCGATTCCCATTAACAGATCACCGCAGAGAAAAGAAATCGTGGCACTCCAATATACCATTTTTACCGGGTTTCGTGTTTCCTTATTAAAAGTCACGATTAGTCCGCCCACAATACCTCCGGCCCCTAATATCGCATTGACGATACTGAGAACTGTAGCATTGTTATTGCTTCTCGCAAGCAACATAGGAGAAAGAATATTCTCATAGGTCATACGTGAGAAAAAATTCATCACAGCCATTGTTATAATGAGATACGGAAGAACTTCATTCTGCCGCAAAAAACGGAACCCGTCTTTTATACCGGAAAACGGTGAAATCATGATATGGTGTTTCGGTTCGGATTTGTGTTCCGGTATGCTGATATATAACAGCAATACCGATGACGCGAATAGAAAAGACGCGAAGTCCACCAAAAATACGGTGCCAAGACCAACCGTCTCATAGATCGCAACAGCAAGAACGGGCGAAACAACGGTCACCAGATTTTCCGAGAATGAATCCATTCCGCTGGCTTTGGATTGTTTGTTCAAAGGAACCAGTAAACCGATTGTCACCGATTCAGCGGGGGCTTGAAAGGCATTCATCATACCGATTACGACATTGATAACGTAAATATGCCACAGCAGCAGATTGCCGGATTGCCATAGGAAAAAGGCAAACAGGGTGCAGAACGCCGCCATAGAATCCGACAGAATCATAATCTCCTTTTTCCCATGTCTGTCAACCAACGAACCAGCAAAGAGACTTGCCGTCACGTAGGGTACATAATAGCAGAACGTGAGGAAAGAAACCGACATTGCGGTGTGCGTCCGATTATATGCCCATATCGTAAGTGCATAACTGGACATGGCACTGCCCATCTGTGAAACGGATTGCGTTGCCCAGAATAAGACAAATGTATAAAATTTATTGTTTTTCATTGGAATTCTCCTCATAGATATAAAGTATCTATAAGTACAAAATCCAATGTGGGTGATAATTAGTCATTCCTCTGTACAATTCACCCAAACATCAGATCTTGTACAGAGGAGAAACGTTCATACGAATAAGCATATGACAAAGCAAAAGGACTCACCCCCCGATTAAATATAGCAGATTAGCGTGAATATATCAAATGGACCCATAAATATTTATACATGATATACTTTGCCACAAAACAAAGTATCCTGCTTTCGCAAAAGAAATCTATTCAGCTCCGTCAAAGTCCGGGAATAGTTCGAGCGCAGCGTATTCCTTATCCTTCCTATTCCGGAGTTTTCCCAGCGCGGAACTCGTCAGGGTCAGAAGCTCCGTTTTCTCCGCGCCGAGATAGCCGCGCATCTGCTCAAGCTCCGCAATCAGGCCCTCCCGCGTCCCGATGTTGTAGATGCGCATCAGATTGATTTCATCGTTGGTAAACAGATTACCGCTCCATTTCCGCGCCCCTGTCGGGCGCTGCTTTTTTGTGTTCTCGGCTGGCCGGCTGGTTTCTGAGCTGTTCCACGCCGGATTTCTTGTTTCTCAAAAACTGAGATTTCGTTTAATAAATTTTATCTGCGTCATGTGGTAGATTTTTAACATGTTTTAGGTAGCCTTTGCTGTTATCGGCTTCTCTCAAATCATACGAAAAATCTAACTTTTCACTTATTTGAATAGCAATTTCTCCAAACAAATCGCACATGTCGAAGACAGCGTCCCAAATGGCATTTGTTTGTGCTGCTGAGTATGTTTGAAGGTATTTTTGGTAAATTTTTTTTGGAACATACTTGTTCATATATTTTGCGGATTTCCCAACACTTACAGAGAAATTGTTTTCAATTCCGATTTTCCACTCTAACAGCCGCCTGAGCATGGGCCTTACTTGATAATTTATCATGTCCATGACATATGGAATTTCTTCACGCCACAGACCTTTCGCAACATTGTTCAAGCACCACCAAAATTCATTACATGTGCAATGAAATTGTTCTATAGTTGGCTTTCTAACCCAGTATTTTTCATCAGACCGCATTTGCCTTTTCGGCATAAGGTTATCTTTATCAACCAAAGTTTCATACAGTTCGAGATTATTTCGCGCGTATTCCCATGTGCACACATGCAAATCCAGTCGGTTTCCATCTGTAAATTGCATTAGCCATCCATAGCTGCTATTAACATCAGACGGGTAATATACACTTTCCTCCGGATATTGCATAAACAAGCGTTTACCAAAAAGGTTTATCCAGTTCCTATCTTCCCTAAAAGATTTCGTTTCCGATACAACGTACACTACATCATAATCTTGGAAAATATCCCTCGGCACATTTGGGTTAGTACGGGAACCTTCCAGATAGGCCACACGAATACGAGAATCATTGGCTGCTGTATCAATTATTAAATCAAGGATCTCTTTTTCTGAACGCATAAAAAGCCCTCTTTTCAGGAATCCACTCGCAGTTTAAATTTTAATCCACAGTATTTTATTATTCTATCATACAGACTTAACCAGTACAAGTTGAGTCATTGCTTCTGCTTGCCAGCTTTCTGCGTGACGATAAGGTCGCGATAACAGTCCCGGGGACGGTCAGGATGGCCTTTCGGCGGGGCGGGAGGCCGTTCCTCCCGCCTGTACTGCGGCTTCTGCACCATCATCCGCTCGAAAGGGCTGTCGGTGAAAAAGGTCATTCGTCCTCACGCTCCGTTTCACCGTCGGATGATTCGGAACCGTCTTTTTGCTCTGTCTCTCCGTCAGGGACTTCCGGTTCGTCCTCCGGCCCGGATTCCTCATCTTCGTCCCCGGTGTAGTCGTAATCGTCCGGGTCGGGCTTGCTCTTGCCCTTTTTACCCGGCTTGCGGAATTTGAAGAACCAGACCGCCACACCGACGAGAACGGCTGCAAGCACGGCAACCGCCGCGATACCGGCGCTGTTGTTCTGCTGTTCCGGCCGGGAAGCGGATGAAGCCGTAGGCGTCGATGCGGTCAGCGCGGAGGATGTTTCCGGGGTGGAAGTAACCTTAGACGAAGAAGAACCGGATACGTCCTCATTGTCGCTCTTTGCAAGCGCAAGCAGGTCCTTGTCCGTCACGGCGTCAAGGAAATAGACGTTTTCGGCATTCTTCTGACGGTCGATAATCAGGTAAAAGATGTGCTTGCTCGGCGTGGTAATGGTGAAAAACTCCTTGCCGTCTTCGTTCGTCACGTTGTCGATCACTGTCCCGGTGCCGTCCGGCGTCAGCGGCTTGAGAGCTGTTCCAGACGACGTTCCAGACGACGTTCCAGACGATGTTGCGGATGATGTTGCGGATGATGTTGCCGACGATACAGTGCTGCTGTGCGCGGCGCTGGAAGTGTTCAAAGTCGGAGAGGTTGTCCCTGTGCTGTAGGCGAGGGCGTTGACGGAAAAAGCCGCCGTGCAGGACACGGCGGCCATCAGGCAGACGAATATGCGAATTTTAGATTTCTTCATGAACATTTTCCTCCTGTTTGTTCTGATCGGATACGAGCCGGTTTTCGCGGGACGCTTTCATGAGCGCGGACAGTTCCTCCGCCGTCATGCCCATGCCCCGCACAAGGCCGACAATATCGAGATTTTCCAGTTCACGGCGCTGCTTTTCCAGTTCCTTCTGCCGGTTTTGCAGTGCGGAGATTTTCGCCGCGTTCTTTTCATACTCGGCGTCGATTTTTTTGAATTTCGGATTCACAGTGATTCCTCCAATCTGTTTGTTTATGGATTCGGTAAACGCCCAAATGTTAGAAAATGGCTTTGCCAGTAGCTTGTGTTGAGGTTTGAATAGCCAATGGGGTCCCCCGCCGCGAGCATCATGCCGTTTCCCACATAGATGCCCACATGGGACACACCGTCGGTATCGTAGGTATGTTCAAAGAAAACAAGATCGCCAGGTTTGGCATCGGCGGGAGAAACCGGAGTGCAGATGTCGCAGAGGCCCTGCGCCCCCAGCCGCCCCACGTTCCACCCGCTGTGATTGATCACCCACGACACGTAACCGGAGCAGTCGAACGAGGTTTTTGGATTGCTGCCGCCCCAAACGTAAGGGTAGCCGATGTATTTTTTTGCTTCTGTCATCATGGCGGCGAACCGCGCGTTCGTCATTTCCTCCGGGGGAATGTCGTACTCCGTGGGCTTTTTGACGGTGGATGCGTTCGGGTAGGCCGACGAAGGAAACAGGTCGGGCCGGTTGCCGAGGGTGGACATGTACATCGAGTACACGCCGACCTGATCCCCGTTCATGATGGAAATGGGAAGATGGGACAAATCCTCGTTGTGCAGCTTTACGGTGCAAATGGTGTAGCTGTATGGCACCTGAACCTCATAGGTATAGGTTGATGTGGTAGTCTGCCCGGTATCGGG
>JAEZFF010000049.1 GCA_023417635.1 Bacillota bacterium
GTACGGATGGAAAGGGTCTTTCCGTCTTCCGTCTGCAAATCTTTTTTTTCACCTTCATTTGCCGCCATGCTTTCCTGTGCCATGGATCGCACGCTGCGAAGCACGGGCGGAAACTCCGTATTCTGGCTTGCGCGGTTGGGAAAAAAGAGACTGCTTTTTGCGCCGGTTAGGGACTGCGCTTTTGGGTTCATGAGCAAAATGGAACAATCGGGGCTGAAAAAGATAATCCCGCTTTCTATATTGGTAAGAACCGTGCTTAAAAGGCTGATGCGCTCGTTCGAGTAGAATTTCATCTGGTCTATTTCTGTTTTCAGGTTCGGGTCTGTTTGTGGCTGTGTATTTTCTTTCTCTTTGAAGGACTTCTTTTGCAGCACATAGATTATGGCAGACAGGATCAGCAGAATGCTCCCTGCCCAAACAGCCACTTCCTGCATCATAAAAAATTTTTCATAGCCCTGGAGCGGAAAAGAGGCGCACAGAACCATAGAGTCTTTTGCGCTGAGTTCCACCGGGTAAAAGGCATTCATGACATATTGATTGTTCCGGCTTGAAATGGAGCTGGACAAAGTTTTGTCTTTTATTTTGAGCCGGTTAATGGGGAAATAAAGTTCCGGCCTTTCTGCACCGGATGTGTCGGAATCGGCAAGCAAATCGCCGTCGGCAGAAAAAAAGCAGATCCGGCAGTCGGCCATTGTGGCAAGCTGCCTTGCCATGTCTTCCGACTTAACGTACTTTCCCCGGCGGTTTGACTGGACGACATATTCGTTCAGAAACTGCATCAGGTGGCCTGTCTGCTTCTGCACGCCTTCCAGGTAGACGGATTTCCCCCAGAAGGACAGGATAATCAGTAAAAGAAAGGTGCAAGCGGCCGCGAAAATGGATACCGCAAAACGTTTCATGTTTTCCTCCGCCCAGTGCCTCCCATACCCGGGTGAATCGCTTGGATTTCCCCGCCTTATGGTTTTGTATGAAAAACGACGAGTCAGCCGCCCAATACGGCGAAAGCGAGGCTACAGATCATCTGGTATCACCAGCTTGTAGCCAAGCCCGCGAACCGTCATAAAATAATTTTCTCCAATTTTTCTTCTGAGGTTCAGCATATGGACATTAATCGAGCCGATTTCAATCGAGACAACGCCGCTGAGTGCTGAAACCAGGTTTTCACGCGTAATCACACGTCCAACATTTTCTGCCATATAGTATAAAATTTGGTATTCCGTCAGTGTAAGGTTGACGGGTTTGTCATTTACACTTACCGCATGAGCCGACGGGTCAATCCGCAGATTGCCCACACGAATCAGGTCATCTTCCGGAATACTCTGCTCAGACCGCCTGAGGGCCGCATTAATCCGAGCCATTAATTCACGGATGCCAAAAGGCTTCGTCATATAGTCATCGGCGCCGACCCCAAGCCCAATGACTTTGTCGGTTTCTTCACTTTTTGCGGAAAGGATGATAATGGGAACTTTTTTCATTGTGCGGTCTTCCCGCAGCTTCCTGCATGTTTCCAGCCCATCCATATCCGGCATCATAATATCCAGAAGAATCAAATCGGGCCGCATCTTTTGTGCCTGTTCCAGCGCTTCTACGCCAGAGTAAGCACAAATTGGTTCATATCCCTGTTTTTTCAGGTTGATTCGAAGCAGCTCAACGATATATTCTTCGTCGTCCACAATTAAAATTTTTTTAGCCAAGGAGTCCACCAGCCTATACTTTTATAACTTATCCTGCTTACAGGTTTTCCTGAGAATTTGTCCTTATTATACACCCTGCGGCAGTAAAAATAAACAGGTGAAAACGCTTCATCCGAAAAATAAAGCCGCCTTTGCTTTTCATGCCAAAGGTGCAAAGAAAGGTAAAAAAATGCGCAGACCCAGTGCCTGCGTCATTTTTTTGCCTAAAACCCCGCTTCACCCTATGGCAAAAATCATCTGCGTTAAAAGCTGATTCCTTAATTTTCCGCTAATAATTTATTCACCTATTTCTCTGCTACCAGCAAAAAATATGTAAAAGTTCATAAAATATTAGATATAATTCTATAATAATCGTTGACAAATGAAAAAATTAATGATAATATTATCTCGAATTAATGAAGCGTTAATCAAGCATTAATTTAAGGCTCGCATTGGAAGGCGAAAAAGAAGGTGGATGGAGTTCCTGCGAAAGCGTTTCGCAGCTGCCCTGTGCAGGGCAGGCAACCTCAAAAACTTGCGGAATTTTGAAAGGTGGATTTGTATGAAAAGATTCTTAGCTTCCGCACTGGCTGTTCTGATGGTCGGTGCATCCCTCAGTGGCTGCGCAAAGCAGCAGACCGCTGCCGAGGCAGGCGGTTCAACCTCCTCACAGAACAATGTGGACAAAATCATTGCTCAGGCTGAAAAAATGACAAACGACGAACTCTTTAAAAAGGCGATTGAGGAATCCAAAGGAAAGACAATGTATGGCATCGGCAACTCCAGCCGCGGCGCTACCGCAGGCACAAACTTCGTGAAGAAGCTGAAGTCGATTGACTCTTCCTATAACGGCAAAATCGAATGGTCGCAGCCGAAAAACAACTCTATTTTTACTCTGCTGACTTCAGACGTTCAGAGCGCACAGCATACATACTCCATGACGCTGATTCAGGATGGCAACCAGATTCAGACCAAAATGCTGAACACCGGTTTTCTCAAGAACTTCATTCCAAAAGACTGGGCCAGTGCAAACGGCGTTGACCAGAAAGCTAACGGCACGCCATTTGCCCTGCAGACTCTGAACAAAGTATTTGTTTACAACAACCTTGGCAATGCAAACTACAACAACTGCTGGGACTTCGTTTATAAGGATGTTCACCCGCTTTTCATGGGCGTCAACTCGGAGCCTGTCGGCAAGAACTTCCTTTATATGCTCACAGAAAGCAAATACTGTGACATTATGAAGACGGCTTTTGACGCTCTCTCCAGCGACAAGAAAGCATACTTCCAGAAGACCGTTGATTCTGTTGCCAGTGAGGCTTCCACGCTTGGTCTGTCTTCACCAAACGCAAAGTATTCCCTCGCATGGATTAAGCTTTGGTGCCAGCAGTACAACAAACAGACCGATGACGGCCCAATCTGCACAGAACTTGTAACAAAATCCGCTGCAAACCAGAGTGCGCTTCTTGTTTACTCCAAATTCCGTTCTGTTCAGGAATCCGCAAACTCTTCCAACAAGAATGTGACAGTTGCTGCATACCAGAAAGGCTACCAGGGCATTGGCGGCTATGCTTACAAGCATTACCTGCAGGTTCTGAAGACTTCTCCGCTTCCGTGGACAGCCTGTGCATTCATTGCTTATATGACGACTGAAAAAGATGGCTTTGCCGCATGGGGCAAAGATATGGGCAGTTACTGCTCCAACCCGAGCATTGTGCCGGACCACTCTAAAGACGGCTTTGTCAACGGTGTTGATACTTTCGCAGTTAAAAATGATAAAGGTGCCAACTGGTGGATTTCTCCCGACGGCGGCCGCCTTGTAGTGGAAGAACCTTCTTACTGCTCAAAAGCAGCTGCTCAGATGAGCGACTGGATTGATACCAATGTCGGTGGCAAAGGCTGACGCAAATTAAAATACTGGTACTGTGAGTATTGCCGCATGAAGGCTTGCCTTCATGCGGCTTTGGAGGAAGCATGGAGCAAGTAATAACTCAAAAGCCAAGTAAATTTAAAGTTGGCTTAAACAAAGTCTTCACTTATTTGTCTAAGCCGCAGAACCTTGTGCTGCTGATACTTGGCATTGTTCTTTCCATTACAACCATTGCACCGATTATTTCGATTGTAGCCGATACTTTTACGGTGCATACCGGTTCGGTGGATTCAACCAACACGGGGTTTATTTCCGGGTATACCTTTTACAACTGGATTGACCTGTTTACAGGCACTCTGCGCAACGCAAATCTTGGGCTGCCGCTTGCAAACACTTTTCTGCTTGCTGTTTTTACCTGCCTTGGTGCAGTTCTTTACGGTGGCATTTTCGCTTACCTTGTAACCCGCACAAACCTTAAATTCAAGAAATTTCTTAGCTCTATTTTTATATTTCCATACATTATGCCGCAGTGGACCCTTGCGGTTGTGTGGAGGAACCTGTTTTACAGCTCGGCTGTAACAGGCGGTTCCAACGGGCTTCTCGTTTCCCTCACCGGCCTTTCAATGCCGCTGTGGTGGTGCAAAGGCCTGTTCCCAAGTGCAGTGGTCCTTGCCGTCCATTACGCGCCTTTTGCCTATATCCTCATAGGCGGCATCTTCCGCAACATGGACGCAAACCTGGAAGAAGCGGCAACCATCTTGAACACGCCGAAGCACAGAATCTTCTTCCGCGTGACTCTTCCAATGGTTATGCCGGCCATTCTGTCGACAATTCTGCTGGTTTTCAGCAGTGCAATGGGCAGCTTCCCGGTTCCTTACTACTTGACTTTCAGCACTCTTGCAACAAAATATGTTGAAATGAGCGTTGGCCGCGCAGGGGAAGCAAGCATCCTCGCCGTTATTATGATGGTGTTCGGAATTGCAATCCTCATGCTGAACCTTGCCGCCACCAGTGGCAGAAAGAGCTACACCACGGTTACGGGCAAGTCCGGCCAGATCAGTAAAGTCAACCTTGGGCGGATTGGCAAATATGTCATCGCTATTATTTTCTTGGTATGTACCTTAATGACAAGCATTTACCCGATTATTTCCTTTGCCATGGAAACATTCCTGCCAAACCCGGGCGACTACAGCTTCCTGACAAAGGGCAACTGGAGCAGCCTGACGCTGAAATGGTGGACAACAAGCGAAAATGTTTCCGAGCAGGGTATGTACGGGCAGTATGGCATCCTGCACAACTCTACCATTTGGAACGCTTATTTCGGAATTTTGTTTGTTGCCGCGTGCTGCGCCCTGCTGGCCGGTACCATTGGTACGCTGGTTGGTTACAGCTGCAGCAAAAACCGCCACAGCAAATGGTCCAGCTATGTAAACAGCATGGCGTTCCTTCCGTACCTGCTTCCGGCACTTTCCGTGGGCGTTGCTTTTTACGTTTTTGGTTCCAACCTTGGCATTTACAACACTTACCTGCTGCTGATTATTGCCGGCACAGTGAAGTACATTCCGTTCGCGAGCAGAAGCGCGCTGAACTCCATGCTGCAGTTGAGCGGCGAGATTGAAGAAGCGGCGGTGATACAAAACATTCCATGGTACAAGCGAATGTTTAAAATCATCATTCCAATTCAGAAAACATCCATTATCAGCGGCTATATGCTGCCGTTTATGTCAACCCTTAGAGAATTGACCCTGTTTATGCTGCTGTGCTCGCAGACCAAGATCCTGACGACCCTGCTTGACTATTTCGACGAAATGGGCCTTTATGCTTTTTCAAGCGGCATCAACCTCATTTTGATTGTGACAATCATTATCTGCAACACGGTGGTTAACAAGCTTACAGGTGCCAGCATCGACAAGGGAATTGGAGGAAATTAACATGCCGGAGATAGTTCTCAAGAATATTACGAAGCGATTCGACAAATTTTATGCTGTCGACAACCTGAACCTGGTCATTAGCGACAATGCCTTTGTTACGCTGCTCGGCCCTTCCGGCTGCGGCAAAACGACCACACTGCGTATGATAGCAGGCCTTGAAACACCAACAGACGGCCAGATTACCATTGACGGCGTTACGGTGTTCGACAGTGAGCGCGGCATTAACATTCCGGCAAACAAGCGGAAAGTTGGATTCCTTTTCCAGAATTACGCGCTGTGGCCGAACATGACCGTTTACCAGAATATTTCATTCGGCCTTTCCAATATTAAAGAAGAAATGACGACAGTCGATTATGATGCAATGCAGGCGGACGCGCTGATTCGTATTCTTGCCAAGCCGCAGGAAGTAGAAGCGATTTTGGAAGACTGCAAGGACAAAAACGGTAAATTCGACAAAGACAGGGCATCTATTCGGCTGATTGACCAGTACGAAATCTCAATCCACACGGCAAAAATTCTGCTTGGCTATCAGCTGCAGGATGGTGCCGACTGCACGGCCCTGGCGAAAGCTGAAACCGAAAAACTTACGGCTAAGCTTCAGGAAATCCGCAAAAGGCACCAGGCGGCAGGTTGTGAACTGAATGAAAAATTTGAAGTCGTCAAGAACGGTGTTCCGGAAAAATCCGTGCGCAAACTGACAAACGAAGAAATTGACCTGCAGGTGCGCAGGGTTTCCCGCGTTGTTAAAATCGGGATGTTTATGGACCGCTACCCAAGCGAGCTTTCCGGCGGCCAGCAGCAGCGTGTTGCCATAGCACGTACGCTTGCGCCAAAACCGAAGGTCCTGTTTATGGATGAGCCGCTTTCCAACTTGGACGCAAAACTCCGGATTGAAATGCGTTCGGAGCTGCAGCGCCTGCATATTGAAACCGGAAGCACTTTCATCTATGTTACGCATGACCAGCTGGAAGCGATGACGCTGGCAACCAAGATTTGCCTCATTAACAACGGCGTGCTACAGCAATACGACGCGCCTTTGAATGTTTATAAAAAACCGGCAAACCTGTTTGCAGCGGATTTTGTCGGGAACCCGTCTATCAACTTTGTGGAAGGCTCCGGAAAACAGACGGAAGACGGAGCGGTCGCACTTACCATCTTCGACGGGATGAAAGTTGTGTTTACCCCGAATGAGAAGCTGGACCTGCACACCTGGTGTGTGAAAACCGACGCGGACGAAAAAGTCCATTTGGAAAATGTAAACCGCCTTCATAAAGCGGAAAAAAGCAATAAAGACACGGCTTTTCAGTACCATATTTCGAAGGTCAATGCTCTGGAAGACCTTGGCCAGGAAACGGACATCACCGACGACAGTTTCGTCCTCGGAATTCGGCCGGAATTTCTGGACCTCAGCGAAGAGGGCAGTGTAGAAGGCGAAATCTACAGCGCCATGCCAACCGGCATGGAAACCATGGTAAAGGTTCGCATTGGAAATTACCTGCTGACCGGCGTTATGTTCGGCGGCATCCTTTATAAGATTGGCCAGAAAGTCAAGCTGCATACCAGCGGCAATGACATTCTGCTCTTCAGCCGGAAAACCGGAAAACTGATTACACAGGGCTCACTCAAAATGGTGAAGTTGTAAATATGAGAAAGATGGCTCTTGCTTTAATTGAAAGTAAGAACCATCGCAGGCGGAAGAAGCTTTCAGGGAGAAGGGAAGCGGTTTCAATGGGCGGCAGCACTGCGGCTGGGAATTCGGATAAACTGTGGAAGTTCAGCGAAGGCCTTACCAGCGTCTGTGTGGTAGGAGCACTGTGGCTTTTATGCAGTCTTCCGATTGTTACGGTCGGGGCCTCCACCACGGCGATGTATACGGTTATTTTGCGCAATATGCGCAGCAGCCAGAATCGAAAAGAATATGTAAAGCCGTTTTTTACCGCATTCAAGCAAGACTTCAAAAAGTCTACGATTCTCTGGCTGATCCAGCTTGCCGCTTCGGCGGCCTTTGGCCTTGACGCTTATTATTATCTTTGTATGCATGCCGGCAGCCGGTTTCATTACGCTCTTGGCATTGTGATGCTCTGCCTGCTGGCTTTCGTTATTATGATTTTTTGCTATGCTTTTCCCCTTACGGCGCTGTACCGGAATAGTGTTCGGGAAACGCTGATGGAATCGGTGCAGTATGCCTGCCGTAATTGGGCGTGGAGCTTGCTGGCGCTGGCTGTAAGCATTGCTGTTCCCTTTGTGCTGACGAAAGGGCTGTGGTACTTTGTGCTGATAGCCGGGGGCGCGGTTGGCTTTGCCAACAGCTACATCATGAAATATGCCTTGAAACATGAAATCCCCAGAGGGCACGGTGCGGCAAAGTTTTAAGAAATTCGCACTCAGAAAGGATGTTACGGTTGCTTCCTGCCATAAAAAATGTTGTGTTTGATATGGGAAAGGTTCTTCTGGAGTATAAGCCGGAGGAATACTGCAGGGAAACCATTGGCGACGAAAAAGCCGCCGAAGCGGTTTATAAAAATTTATTCTGCGGGAACGAATGGGTTCAGATTGACGGCGGAGCCTTGACGGAAGAAGAGGGTATTGCCCTGGTTCAGAAGCGCATTCCGCAGTATGCAGAGTACGTTCCATCCGCTATGGCCCACTGGCCTGCTGCGCTGAGCGCCATGCCGGGTATGGTGGAACTTTTAGGAAGGCTGAAGAAAAAGGGCTATGGCCTTTACCTGCTTTCCAACACAAGCCTGCGCTTTTATGAATTTTCAAAGAGTTTTGAAGTTTTTAAATTGTTTGACGGCAAAATTGTTTCGGCTTCGGAAAAGCTGATGAAGCCTGACCAGGCTATTTTCAGGCTTTTGTGCGAGCGCTTTCAGCTGGTACCAGAAGAATGCGTGTTTATAGACGACACGCAGGTCAATATTGACGCGGCAAAGACTGCCGGGCTGAGCGCGCATCTTTTTCAAGGTTCCGAAGAACTGAACACATTTTTTGAAAAAACCGGTATTCTGCCGTAATTTTGTTGATTGCTTTTGAACCATTCGTTCTACTGTCATTAAAACGGATGGTTCAAAAATCCTCAACCCAAGACCTCCCAAAATCCATTGGGCAAGGGGAGCTGCTTTCTTACTATGCGGGAAGCAGCTCCCTTTTCTTTGCCATGAAACCCAGGCTTTGACCAAAGCCGCATTGCAGGGCCGCAATCATGATACAGAACTGTAGAAATTGAGGAGGAATGCAGCATTGAAATCCGTAATTTTTGACCTGGACGGCGTCATCGTTTCAACAGACGACCTCCACTACCGTGCGTGGAAACAGATGACAGACCGTGAGGGGATTCCGTTTGACAGGGAAACCAACAACTTGTTAAGGGGCGTTTCCCGCGTGGCCTCCCTGGAAATTATTTTAAAAAAATCCGCAAAGGTTTACACTGAGCAGCAAAAAGCAGAACTGATGCAGTACAAAAACGATATTTATGTGAAATTGCTGGAGAGCCTTACAAGTGCCGACCTTTTGCCAAATGTGGGGGCACTGCTGAAAAAGCTGAAAAATGCCGGGGTGAAAATCGCCATCGGCAGCAGCAGCAGAAACACGAAAAAGATTTTGGAGAAAATCGGCCTGAGCGATGCCTTTAACGCCGTTGCGGATGGGACGGAAATCCGGCACTCGAAACCGGACCCGGAAGTGTTTTTGAAAGCAGCGGAAAAACTTGGGGAAAAACCGCAGGACTGCCTTGTTGTGGAAGATGCAGCTGCGGGCATTCAGGCGGCAAAAGCGGGAAACATGACGGCTGTTGCCATTGGCGACGCAAAGCGTTCCGCGCTTGCGGACTACCGGGTCGGCAACATTATGGAAGTTGCCGAAATTGTTCAAAAGCTATCGTAGCTTTTATTTTTCTGAAGGAACTACGACAGAAAAAAGGCACGTGCAAACACCGGGACTCCGGCGCCTGTACGTGCTTTTTCTATAACATCTTATATGTGTGTAAAAATGGGCCTAGCCGTGCATTTACATGGAAGCACCAAACATTGTGCTGATTTTCGCTTTTGCGTCCGCATCCGCGAACGTCAGAACATCGTCGCCGCCGCGGATGACCGTATTGCCGCGGGGAATGATGACGCCGTTTCCACGGTACATGGCAATCAAAACGGCTTCTTCCGGAATGTTGAGGTCTTTAATTGGTTTATTAACAGCCTCAGACTGGGGGTCCACTTTAATTTGGACGATGGAATAGCTTCCGTGGCTGCTTTTGAGGAGTGTCAGCATATTTTTAAGATCCATTTCCTCAATGACAAGCTGAGCCATCAGTTCTGCCTGGTTCAGGGCAACGTCGACGCCCATATGGCCGTCGAAAAGCCACTGGTTTTTCGGGTTGTTTACGCGGGCAATGACACGCGGAACATTGAATTCAAACTTTGCAATCGTCGATGCAACCAGATTGGTTTCATCTTCCCCGGTTACCGCTGCGACTACATCGGTTTCCGCAATGCCGGCGGATTCCAGAACGTTTAAATCCGTACCGCTCCCGCACACCAGCATATCGGGGGGGAGTTCGTTTTTCAGCTTTGCAAGTATGGACTCTCTCTGTTCAACAATCTTCAGCTCACATTTATCCTTCAGAAGGCTTGCAATGTACGAGCCAACCTGACCGCCGCCTATGATAATTGCTTTCATTCTTCTTTTCACCCTTTCACTGAAGATTCAGCCGAGATTTCAGCCTGGCTGCAGCAGAATTTGCAACAGCCATATAGAGGACGTCATGCTTTTCAAAGGAAGTCCCCGTGGTTGGCAGGAAAGACCGATTGTTTCTGACGATTGTTATCACATGAAATTCACCGATGGAAGTCAGTTCGTCGACTGTTTTGCCAACCAGCAGCGCCGGCACTTCCAGCCGAATCAGCTCTACACCGCCAATGTTCATGATGCTGTCCAGCTGATGGAAACTGAGCATTTCCGAAATACGCTGAACGCCCCAGGTTGTGATGGAAATGGTCTGAATCCCAAGAGAACGGTAGATTTCAGCTTTGCGCGGATCATACAGGCGGGAAATAACGCGCGGAACCCTGTAGATGTCACGGGCGACCTTGCCGATTAGGGCATTTGTTTCGTCACTTTTTGTGCATGCCACCAGGGCATCCACACGCTCAATATGAGCCTGCTCCAGCACTTTTTTGTCGAAGCCGACGCCGACAATCAGTTCCCCGGGAAAGTCTTTGCCCAGCATATGGAAAGTTTCGGGGTCGGTATCGATTACCGTAACCTGATTTCCCTTTTTGGCAAGGTCACAGGCTGCACCGGAGCCCAGCTTTCCACAGCCAACAATAATAACCTTCATTCTTTGTCACCTGCTTTTTTAAATTTTCTGACGATTGCTTTTCGAATCTCTTCCAGCCCGAGAATCAGGAATGGAAGCACAATCAGGAACAGCCAATCGGCTAACCCAATCGCAGCTGTGTTGAAAACCTGCTGCAGGAAGGGCAAATAGATGATGGCGCTGAGCAGCAGAATTTCGAACCCAATGCCAAACAGAACCCGCCGGTTGCTGAACAGCCCGGCTTTAAAGACAGACTGCGTTTCGGTACGGCAGTTCATTACCATGCCTATCTGGCAGAACACAATGGAGGCGAGCGTCATAGTCGTTGCCTTTTTGTAAATCAGCCCGGAAGCCGCCAGAGGCACGGCAGGCCAGCCGTTCAGGTGGTTTACAAAGAAATAGGCGGCCATGCAGGCAATGGATTCCATTAAGCCGTAAATCAGGAACCCTTTGACCAGAACGCTTCGGTTCAGAAGCTTGTCACTCGAAGGCCTTGGAGGCTTCTCCATGATTCCTTTTTCCGGAAGCTCCGCACCAAGCCCGAGGGCCGGCATCATGTCGGTTCCTAAGTCTACGGCGAGAATCTGCATAATGGTCATGGGCAGCGGAATGCCGCCCCTTGAGAACAGGAATGCCGCGGACGGAACCGCCTCCGGCATGTTGCTGTTCAGGATATACAGCAGGAACTTTCGAAGGTTGCTGTAAACTGCACGCCCCTCTTCAATGGCTTTGACGATGGAGGCAAAATTGTCGTCGGTCAGAATCATGTCTGCCGATTCTTTGGCAACATCGGTGCCTGAAATCCCCATGGCAACGCCGATGTCTGCCTTTTTGAGTGCCGGGGAATCGTTGACACCGTCACCGGTTACAGCAACAATATGCCCCAGCTCCTGCAAATTGCAGACAACCCGGTATTTCTGCTCCGGAGCCATACGGGCGAAAATCACTTCACCGCCCAAAGCTTTTTTCAGCTCGTCATCCGACATCTTTTCAAGTTCCTGGCCGGAAATGACGCGCGGGTGATCACTTTTTACGATTCCGATGTGCTTTGCGATGCTTTCGGCGGTCAGACCGTAGTCGCCGGTAATCATGATAATGCGGATATTGGCTTTGTGGCACATCTCAACCGCGGCGGAAACCTCCAGGCGCGGCGGGTCCATCATAGCCACAAGGCCGACGAAAGTCATCTGCTGCTCAATCAGTTCCGGTGTATAGGCACTGAGTGCCGTCGGGATGCTTTTGTCGTCACGGGAGATTAAGCGGTAGGAAACGGCAAGCACGCGAAGCCCGTTCCGTGCATAGCCGTCGTTTGCCTGCATAATTGCCTGACGGTATTCGTCCGTCATGTCTTCCCGCTTTCCATTGACATAAATCCCGGTACATAGCTCCATGACTTCTTTAGGGGCGCCTTTAATGTAAGCAATGCGCTGGCAGCCGCTGACCGGCTGTGAAAGCTGATGAATGGTTGTCATGCGCTTCCGGCGGGAATCGAAGGGAAGCTCCCGGATGCGCGGAGTAAGGGAAGCCTGCTCTGTCGGCTGAATTCCAGATTTCTGTGCCGCAACGCCAAGGCAGGCCTCGGTTGGGTCGCCCAGAACGGTGTAGCGGTCCGTGTCCTTTTCCGGCGGAACCAGACGGGCATTGCTGCAAAGGGACGCGGCTGTTACAAGCAGACGCAGCCCGCTGCTGTCGTTTGCTGTAATCTTTTTGCCGTTGGCTGTTATGTCGCCCACAGGCGCATAGCCCTGGCCGGTCACTTCCAGTTCCTGCCCCGGCAGCCAAAGGTGATTTACCGTCATTTCATTCTGCGTGAGGGTTCCGGTTTTGTCGGAGCAAATGACGGTTGTGCAGCCTAGGGTTTCCACAGAGGAAAGGTGCTTGACCAGCGCGTGTTCCTTTGCCATGCGCTGAACCGCCATGGCAAGGGAGAGGGTAACGGTTGGCAGCAGACCTTCCGGAATAAAAGCAACAATCATGCCGAGTGAAAAGATAAAAGCCTGTGCAATCGGCTCTTTTACAAGGAATGCGGCGGATACAAAGAAGACAACGCCGAAAAGCATGGCAATAACCGAAATCTGTTTTGTCAGCCGGTCCAGCTCTTTTTCCAGTGGGCTTGGCTCCGCCTTCATCTCCTGCGTCAGGGATGCAATCTTGCCAAATTCTGTTTTCATGCCGGTTGTAAGCACAACCGACTTTGCGGTGCCGCTGGCAACGTTTGTTCCGGTGAAAATGAGGTTTGGAGTTTCCGACTTTGAAAGCCCTTCGCGCAGAACAGGCTCAAAAATCTTTCGCACCGGGTTCGACTCGCCCGTCAGCGTAGACTGGTCAACCTGTAAATCATTGCTTTTTAAAATCCGGGCATCGGCGGAAATCTTGTCGCCTTCCTCAAGAAGCATAATGTCGCCGGGTACGAGGTCTTCCGCCAAAATTTGCTTTTCTTCACCGCCCCGGACGACCCGGACATAAGAAGGCAGCATGTTTTTGAGGGCTTCCGTGGCTTTCCCGGCCCGGTACTCCTGCCAGAAGCTGAAGACACCGTTAATAATATTGACCAGCCAAATTGCAATGCCGAGTTCCGGCATTGCCGCGGCGATAGCAATCGCGCCGCCGACCCACAGAAGAATTGCCATCAGGCTGACAAAATTGGACAGGAAAATCAGGATCGGGGGTGTGCCTTTTTTCTCCGTGATTACATTTTTGCCGTATTTTTTCTGTGCGGATTCAATTTCCGCATCCGTTAGCCCTTCCGGGCGGGTGCCTAAGGCTTTCAGTGCGTCTTCGGCGTCCATTTTCTGGATTCCGTCAATCTCAGCGCTGTCTGCTGGCTGTACTTCTTTCTCCATAACTGCTTTCCTCTGAAGCGAATCAATCTGCAGGCGGGTTTTCATTCAAATATTTGGTTGGCCAAAGACCCATAAGGCTTTTGCTCCGCCTGCAAAATGAAGATGCTTTCGTTAAAATTTGGTACTGCTGAGCAGCAAAAAAACTTACACAGTTGGTTAATACCGCTCCTGCCGGTAAAGCCGCTGTTACAGCCTTTGCAATTTGCTGCTTTTTCTGCTTTCAAGCTGCCAAGGTCTGCCAAATACATAAATGAAATGATGCTGTAGACCTCGTATTATAGAAGCTTAACTGGCAAAGTCAAGAGCCATTTAGGACTTTCTCTAAAAAACATTTCACTCTTTTTTCAGTATTCCCAAGGTAGCTGAAAAACTTGCAAACCGGGGAAAAAATCTAGGAATTATAAGCCAGAAAATGAGCCTGACCTGACAGCATTGCAGTCTGATCCCTGTTCCAAGTCTTTATGGTTTTTGCAAGGCGCCGGAACATTTGCCCTTTTGGAACCATTCCATAAAATCAAGTGAAAAAAGAAAATAAAGAAATAATTTGAGAAAATAGATTATAAATGCCGAATGATAACGCGGTATTTTGGTCGTATTATAAAATTATACATAAATTAAAGTAAAATTTAGTTGAATTCAAGTACCCCGTGAAATAAAGTAGAACTAGAAAGAGAACACAAGAGGCCGCACATCTCTCCACTCTATTTTGCTTTTGGATTCAGCTTAGGAGGAACAACAATGGCAACAGCACTAAAAACCTGTGACCAGCTTCTGCAGGAATTCCCTTACCGCCAGCTTCAGCTGACAAATACGAAATTACCCATTTTGCTGGGCAAGGGCGACAAACGGGATGTCTACAATATCTCATCACCATTTTCCTACAATGGCCGGCAGCTGCTTTTAGGCCGGGCGGAGTTCCGGGAAAGCGAAGACTCCAGCGTTGTATTTTTAAGCAATCAGGATGGAATCTGGATGCCGGATGAGCGATATGCCCCGCTGGACCATCTTCAGGATCCTTTTTACAGCATGGTGGAAGGCAGGCTGATTATAGGAGGCGTTGAAGTCTTTCCGGATGGAAACGGCGGGCTTTCTTACCGAACGGCGTTTTTCCGTGAAACGGAGCCTTTTCAGTTTGAACGTTTCACCTGCGGGCCGGAACATATGAAGGACATTCGCCTGCTGGAGTTCCCAGACGGCCGAATTCTTGTTACCACAAGGCCCCAGGGGGATTCCGCCGGGCGGGGAAAGATTGGCTTTACCATACTTTCCAGCATTGATGAACTGAACCCAGACACGATTGCTGCGGCACATATTTTCAGCGACCAGTTTACGCCGGAAGAGTGGGGCGGAACCAATCAGCTTCACCTGCTGAAGAACGGAATGATTGGAATCCTTTCCCACATTGCAAAGTTTGACGAAAAAGGAAACCGGCATTATTATGCCACCTGCTTTGCCCTGAACCCCAAGACGGGTGACCATCTACCGATGAAAATGTTGGCTGTGCGCCGAAATTTTGAGGCTGGCCCAAGTAAAAGAGATGACTTGCGCGATGTCGTCTTCAGCGGCGGTCTCGTGAGGCAGAAAAATGGAACGGCGCGGCTTTACTGCGGAGTCGGCGACACGGAATCACACTGCATAACGATTTTAGACCCGTTTTTGGAATGGGAAAAATAAACATAAAAAACAGGGAGGAAATCACAATGAAAAGAACTTGGAAAAAGACAGTATCAGCGGCTTTAGCAGCGGTGCTTGTCGCAGGAAGCATGTTCGGGTGTTCTTCATCCGGCAGTTCTTCACAGGCGGGGGCAAAGGACGCTTCCGGAACGACCCAGAAAGCGGATCTTACTGTTTCCACATGGGCCGGTGCCGAAGAACTGAAACAAATGCAGGGCATCGTCGACAAACTGAATGCTCAGTCCAAAGACTATAAGCTGAAAATCCAGAGCATTCCTTCGAACTACAATGTGAAACTGCAGACAATGATTTCTGCAAATCAGGCACCGGACTTAATGTGGCTTTCACAGGAATACATCCCGATGTATGCGAAGCTTGGAGCTTTAATGGATGTTACAGACAAAGCTACCAGTGACTCGAAAGTCAACCTGAACAATTACTTTGAAGGCCCGCTTAATACGGCGAAGTACCAGGGAAAGCTTTATGGCCTGCCGTGGATCAGCCAGCCGGTTGTGATGTACTACAACGCGGATATGCTGAAAGCCGCCGGAGTGCAGGCTCCGAAAGGAAGCTGGACTTGGGAACAGTTCCGCGACGCCGCGAAAAAAGCAACCAAGAAAAACAGCAGCGGCAAAATCACCCAGTGGGGCACAGTTATCAGCGGATGGCCGCCGATCCAGACTTGGATTTGGGCTTATGGCGGTGAAACGGTTGATAAGGACGGCAACATCAAAATCGATTCCCCAGAATC
>JAEZFF010000031.1 GCA_023417635.1 Bacillota bacterium
TGGAGTTTAAGACTGTGGCACTTTGCGACCTGCATTCGCCGCTGATTCAAAAAGAGGACCTTTCGTTCTGCTGTGCGGAATGCGGCCGGAAGGCCCATCGTGACGGCGAATGGCAGCTGCGGAATAAGAGCTTTCGCGCGGTCTTTTTTTGCCGCCGATGCGGCAAAAAATTCTGGGGCCGCGTCCAGTTTAAGCTGAAATATGAAGGCCTCGTCGTGAAAAAATCCATTCAGCCTTATGTGGAAGAAAAAAAAGAAACCGACCAGACCGAGAATTCTGAAAACAAAACATAAAATTGCCCGGTGCAGGAATGATTCATTCCCACACTGGGCATTTTTTCTATTCAGTTATGCTTTTCGTAGTAGATGTTAGCGAAAAGTGCAACCAAAAAAGTCAAAAATACATAAATGCATGTAACTAGGTAAGCCCCGAATACCATGCTGTTTTTTGTTACAGAGTAAGCAATCATCAGCCCAAACAGTACCAGAAAACTAACGGTTTCCATAATTCGAAAAGACGTATGCGCTGTTTTCAAAAGAATTAGCTTGTTTCGTTCATCGGTTTCCGTTTGCAGGGAATATATTTTCTTTTCAGAAAGGCTGTACTGCAGCTGGGTGATGGCAAATAAAAACAAAATGATGGCACTCATTGCAAGAATAACGGAAAATCCACGGAAAATCATAGAAAGTATTGCAACAATAACGATTACAAAGTCGATACAAGAATTGCGAAAATAGGATTTACTGTAAATTTTCAATTTTTTACCTGCTTTCTCATATGGTTTCTTTTAAACAATAAAGGTTCTCTATTGTTGTTTGAAACAGGACTGCGATGCGGTAAGCCAACAAGATAGAAGGATTGTATTGTCCCTTTTCCAGTGAGATAATTGTGCGTGATGAAACATGTACGCGGTCTGCTAATTCCTGTTGGGTCATGTTTGCCTTAGTGCGGTATTCTTTTATCCGATTCCTCATTCCCAATTCATTTCCTTAGCACCTCATAAACAGCAGAAATATGAAACGAACTTCATGTGAAGCACGCTTCATATTATACGCGAATTTCCAATTGTGTCAAGCAGATAAGAAGGACTCTACGGCTGATTATTTTACTTTATATTTTCCGAATGCCTTATCGGAATCCAGATGGACGTTTCGGAAAAACAGAATCAGCAAGACCAGAAATGCGGCAGCAGAAAAGTACTGTGACACAAAATGGCATAAAACTGCTCCGATGGCCATATCGAGGGTCAAAAGCAGCATGAAGTTCCGCACATCTTTCGCAAGCTTTGCTGTGTCGTAACATTTTCGCTCTTCCTTTGTTAAATCATTGAACCCACTTATTAAAATAGCCGCCCTTCCCTTTAAAAATGCAAAAACTGCAGCAAGTACCGCGAAAAAAGAAGCCAGGATGAAACAAACATATTCCATGGATTTTCCTCCTCATGAAAGGTTTTATGCATAAAAGAATGTACTATGCGTCGATAATTGGTGTGCCAGCGTAGGGTTCCAGAAAAAAAGAGTATTCATACAGCCTTTGAAAACCCATTTTCCGGTAAAGACGAATGGCATTTTTATTTTTGCTGTAAACAATTAAATATCCGGTGTCAGCCCCATTCTTCCGGCCAAACTGAAAAACAGTATGGCAAATATTTGTCCCGATTCCTCGCTTTCGAAACGCGGAGTCAACATGAAGGTCATAAATACCGACATAGTTATTTTCTACCGCGCCATAGCCGCAGCCAATGATTTTGCCTTCCAATTTTGCAGAAACAAAAATGCTTTTTACGGCGATGTTTCGGATTCCGCTGCAATGAATGGAAAAGAGGTTTGCGTCCCGTATGCCGGTTAGCCGGGCCGAGGCGTTTAGCCATTCTTCTTTGGGTGTATCGCCGTATGTAATGCTTTCGGGAAGAACATAGTGGCCATCGGGCAGTCTGCCCCACATTGCGTAAACGGTTTTTATTTTTTGAAATTTTTTTTGAAGCAGCAGCTCAGAAAGGCCATCCTGTAAAGACGGCGTTACCTTAAAAACGCAGGGAAGGTTTTGCCTGTTGAAAATCTCTTTACACTGAGCAAGGCGGCTCTCTGTCAGACCACATTGGTCGTAGTGAAACGGGCACACACAGTTTGCACGGTATGTATATCCGCCATTCAAGCGCAGAATCCAGTCATCCAGCAAAACGGTTTGCTTTGCCGGAATGGAGTTCAGCAGCATCCGTTCAATCTCAAGGCGGTTTTGCAGACTCATTTTGTTTTCTCTTCTTTTACGGATTTGCAGAAGCTTTTCATGCAGCATTTTTCACACTTGGGGCTGCGGGCAGAGCAGACAGCCCGCCCGTGCAGCACTAACCGGTGGCAGAAATTGTTCGATTCTTCCGGCGGCAGAACAGCGCGGAGCTGCTTTTCTACTTTTGCCGGGTTCGTCCCTTCACTCAGGCCAAGTCGCCCGCAGATACGGATGCAGTGTGTGTCGGTTACGACGGCGGGTTTATGGTAGATGTCGCCCACAACAAGGTTGGCTGTTTTGCGCCCTACGCCCGGCAGCTCTGTCAGCTTTTCAATCGTGTCAGGAACAACACCGCCAAAGTTGCTTTTCAGCATACGGCACATGGCAAGAATATCGCGGGCCTTTGTTTTGTACAGGCCGCAGGAGTGAATATATTGTTCTATTTCTTCCTGAGTTCCGCCGCAGAATGCATCAAGTGATGGAAAGCGTGCAAAAAGTTCCGGCGTAACCATATTCACCCGAGCATCGGTGCATTGTGCGGAAAGCCGGGTTGCAATCAGAAGCTGTAGGGGGTCGCTGTAAGTCAGCGAGCAGACAGCACCGGGATATTCAATTTTTAGAGCCTGCACCGCAAGTGCGGCGCGCTGCTTTTTCGTCATAGTAGTATTTTAAATCCTTTCTTTCTACTGTATCTTGCGGTACCGCAGAGTGCTAAAAATCCAAGACGATATTATGCTCAGACTTTTTTATTATAATAGTACAAAAATCAGCGCGATACAAGCAAAAACATTATTTGCATCATTTGCTTCAGGAATTGCACTTTGCTGGCGGAGAGGGTATAATAAAATCATTATTTTCGGGAAAGGGTCGTGAATCTATGTACGGCAATATGATGGACACCATTGGTCTTGTTTCCGGAGCCGATCCGGAAGTCGGCGCTGCTATGGAGCAGGAACTTCAGCGTCAGCGCGGAAACCTGGAACTGATTGCTTCTGAAAACATTGTTTCCCCCGCAGTTATGGCAGCCATGGGAAGTGTACTCACGAACAAATATGCCGAGGGCTACCCGGGCAAGCGCTATTATGGCGGATGCCAGTATGTTGACATTGTAGAAGAGATTGCGAGAACACGTGCCTGCAAACTTTTCGGCGCGGAGCATGCCAACGTGCAGCCGCACTCCGGCGCACAGGCCAACACGGCAGTTTACTTTGCACTGCTGAAACCGGGTGACACCGTAATGGGCATGAGCCTTGCGGAAGGTGGCCACCTGACTCACGGTTCCCCAGTAAATATTTCCGGTAAGTATTTTCATTTTGTGCCGTACGGCATCAACCCGGAAACCGGCCGAATCGATTACGACAAGGTCTACGAAATTGCCATGCAGGTCAAACCAAAACTGATCGTTTCCGGTGCAAGCGCTTACCCGCGTATCATCGACTTCAAAAAGTTCCGCGAAATCTGTGATGCCTGCGGTGCTATTATGATGGTCGATATGGCGCATATTGCCGGGCTTGTTGCTTCCGGTGACCATCCAAACCCGGTTGAGTGGGCAGATATTGTAACCACCACCACGCATAAGACCCTGCGCGGCCCGCGCGGTGGAATGATTCTTTGCAAAGAACAGTATGCGAAAGCAATCGACAAGGCTATTTTTCCTGGCACGCAAGGCGGACCGCTGATGCACGTAATTGCTGGGAAGGCTGTTTGCCTCGGCGAAGCCATGAAGCCGGAATTTAAGGAATACGGCCATCGCATTGTGAAAAATGCACAGGCGCTTGCCGCAGGCCTTACAAAACGCAAGGTAAAGCTTGTTACCGGCGGAACGGACAACCACCTGATGATGATTGACCTGAGCGGTATGGAGCTGACCGGAAAAGACCTGGAAAAACGCCTCGATTCCGTTCATATTACGGCCAACAAAAACACTGTCCCGAATGAGCAGCGCAGCCCGTTTGTTACGAGCGGCCTGCGCCTTGGTACCCCGGCTGTTACCACACGCGGTCTCAATGAACAGGATATGGACAAGATTGCAGAGTGCATCAGCCTTGCAATTTATGATTTTGACAATTCCCAAGAAAAGATTGACGCGGCTGTTGCGGAACTGTGCACCCGCTACCCACTGTACAAGTAAAATTTTATACACAGAACAAGAAGGGATGCCATTCGGCATCCCTTCTTCTCTTGTTTCTTTCTTCTGCCTGCGCTATGATAGAGAAAGCAAATTATCATACGGGTGCCCGGCATTTCGCAGGGCTTTCAGTAAAAAGGGAGGAATTCCATGGCGGCTCCGTTAGCGGACAGGCTCCGTCCACAGAATCTTGACGAAATTGTCGGTCAGCATCACTTGCTGGATGAAGGGAAACCCCTTCGTCGTATTATTGAGTCCGGTGAGATACCAAATATGGTCTTTTACGGTCCATCGGGAGTGGGGAAGACGACGCTTGCTTCCATTATTGCACACCGTACGGAGCGCAGCCTCTTTAAGCTGAATGGCACGACGGCATCTACAGCGGATATTCATAATGTTGTTTCGCGTCTTGACACGCTCGAAGCGCCGAATGGCATTTTGCTTTACCTTGACGAAATCCAGTACTTTAATAAGAAACAGCAGCAGACTCTGCTGGAATTTATCGAAAATGGCTCCGTTACGCTGATTGCCTCTACGACAGAGAATCCGTTTTTTTATGTTTATGGCGCTATCCTCAGCCGCTCCACGGTATTTGAGTTTAAGCCGGTAGAAAAAGAGGATATCATCGGAGCCGTCCGGCGCGCGTTCCATTTTCTTTCGGATGAACAGCACCGGGAAATAACAGCAGAAGACGGTGTGCCGGAGTATATTGCTTCTGCCTGTGGCGGCGATGTGCGCAAGGCAATGAACGCTGTGGAGCTTTGCGTGCTTTCCGGCAGCATGGAAAAAGACGGTTCCTGCCGAGTAACGCTTCGGGCTGCACAAGAACTGACCCAGCGTTCCGCCATGCGCTATGACCGCGCGGGCGATGAGCATTACGATATTCTTTCCGCCTATCAGAAGTCCATGCGGGGTTCCGACCCCGATGCGGCTATTCATTACCTTGCCCGCCTGCTGGAAGCGGGCGATCTGCCTTCTGCCTGCCGCAGGCTGATGGTTTGTGCCTGCGAGGATGTGGGCCTTGCTTACCCGCAGATTATTCCTATTGTGAAGGCTGCCGTGGATGCCGCCATGATGGTTGGCTTGCCGGAGGCCCGCATACCGTTGGCTGATGCAGTCATTCTTGTGTGCCTTTCCCCAAAGTCGAACTCGGCGTACTGCGCCATCAATGCGGCGGAAGCCGACATTCACGCGGGCAAATCCGGCCCTATTCCGCGCCAGCTGCAGAACAAGCACTGCGATGGGGCAGACAATCCGCACAAAGGGCAGTTCTATCAGTACCCGCATGACTTTCCAAACCACTGGGTGCAGCAGCAGTATCTTCCGGATGTGCTGAAAGACGCGGCATATTACCGCCCGGGTGAAAACAAGACGGAACGCGCTTTTGCCGGTTATTGGTCCGCCATTAAGGGTGAAAAGTCGGAATAAAAAGTTGACAAAATAATATAGTAATAGTGATTTAAATTTTACGGCCAGATGCTTAAAAAAGCATGAAATTGAATAATATGGCATAATAATGAAAAAGCATCTTGCAATTCCTGTACCGGAGAGATATAATATGAGAAATGCGTTTAGGAGGTGTGATGGTTGACAAGTGAAGTTTTCCGCACTCTTTCCTATGGGATGTATGCGATTGGCGTGAAGGATGGCAGCAGGGTTTCCGCCTGTATTGCAAATACGGTGATGCAGGTCGCAAATACGCCGAATCTTGTTTCTCTCAGCATGAATCACAGCAATTTTAGCTGTGAGTGCATTAAAAAAACAGGTATTTTTACCGTTTCTGTTTTGTCGGAAGATACTTCCGGAGCTGTAATTGGTGCTCTTGGCTTTAATTCAGGCCGGGATACCGACAAACTTAAAAACATCAATCATCGCATCCTTGCCGAAGGTGTTCCCATTATTAAAGAAAAAATCTGCTGTTGGTTTCTTTGCCGCGTATTGAAAAGCGTAGAAACCGATACACACACGGTTTTTATTGCGAAAGTGTTGGCAGGCAGCGAATCCATTAAAGGGAAGCCGATGACTTACGAGTATTACCACAGAGTCATAAAAGGCCGTGCCCCGAAAAATGCTCCCACATATTTGGAAGAGCCATCCACTCTTGAATCCGATGCCGAAGGATGGATTTGTACAGTATGCAGTTACATTTACAATGATCCTTACGTTCCTTTTGAAGAACTTCCGGATGATTGGGTTTGCCCCATTTGCGGGGCGCCGAAAACAGCGTTTCGGCGAAAAGAATAGCATAGAAAAAAGCTCAACCGATGCAGGGATGCACCGGGCGGGCTTTTTTTTTGAGTTTTTTCGCTTGCGAAAAAACCAGGATAGAAAGAATGAGGAGAGTAAAAATGGAAAAAAGAATTATTCAAGTCGAAGAACGTCCCCCGCTGCGCCAGGCGATTCCGCTCAGCATCCAACACATGTTTGCAATGTTTGGTGCATCTGTGCTGGTTCCTTCTCTGTTTGGCATCAACCCAGCCATTGTGCTGCTGATGAACGGCCTTGGAACGCTGTTCTTTATCTGGATTACAAAGGGAAGAGCCCCGGCATACCTTGGCTCCAGTTTTGCGTTCATTGGCCCGGCACTGATTATCATGACAAAATATGAAGCGTCCGGTATGACGCACATGCAGGCATTTTCCGTAGCACAAAGTGGTTTTGTTGTTGTTGGTATTGCCGGAAGCATACTGGCGGCAGTTGTGTACCGCTTTGGCACAAAGTGGATTGACATAATTCTCCCGCCAGCCGCCATGGGGCCGGTTGTAGCTCTCATCGGTCTTGAGCTTGCAGGCAATGCCGCAAGCAACGGCGGCCTGATAGCAACGGCAAAAGCGCCGATTAACCCTAAAAACGTGATTGTGTTTTTTGTTACAATCAGTGTCGCTGTGCTTGGCTCCATGCTGTTCCGTAAGTTCCTTGCCGCCATTTCGATTCTGGTTTCCATCCTGGTCGGCTATCTTACGGCAGCTGGCCTCGGACTGATTAACTTTGCGCCGGTGCGGGAAGCGAGCGTTTTCTCCCTTCCGCATTTTCAGCTGGCCAATTTCAACCACCCGGACGCCATGCTGACCATGCTGCCGGTTATTCTGGTCATTGCTTCCGAACACATCGGGCACCAGATTGTTACCAGCAAAGTTGTCGGCAGAGACCTGCTGAAAGATCCTGGCCTGCATCGTTCCCTTTTGGGCGACAATATTTCCACTATGGTTTCCGGCCTTATCGGTTCGGTGCCAACCACAACATACGGCGAAAATATCGGCGTTATGGCAATGACGGGCGTTTACAGCGTTTGGGTCATTGGCGGCGCGGCTGCGCTTTCTATTCTTTGCGGTGTTATGGGCAAAATGAGCGCTTTAATCGCTACCATTCCGCAGCCGGTTATCGGCGGAATATCCTTCCTCCTTTACGGCATGATTGGTGCTTCCGGTCTGCGCATTCTGGTAGATAAAAAGGTTGATTATGACAAACCGCGCAACCAGATTCTTACAGCGATTGTATTGGTGACCGGCCTTTCCGGCGTAAGTCTGGAAATCGGTCAGATTCAGCTGAAAGGCATGGTCCTCGCGTGTGTTGTCGGTATGCTCCTCGGCCTTGTTTTCTGGATTTTCGACAAGCTCCATATTTCAAATGACTATGAAGAACAATCTGCTGAAAAAGCACAAGAGGCAGCAGAAGCGGAATAGTTTCAAGAAACTTAGGCTGGAGCGGCATATGTCGCTCGGCTAGAGGCAATTCCTGTTTCTGTTAAAATTCTATAAATTCGCGTCGGGGATTTGTCGGTAATTCTAAAAAGTATTGAATGTGCATCGAAAATATTCTATAATAAATTCGGTTATACTGGTTATCAAGACTGCAGCTAGTACTGTAGAATTTAGGAGGTCAGAATGGAACAGCAAGAGAAAAGGGCACTGAAAATTGCTGCCTGCAAAATCCGTATGGGTGCAATCGACGGTGTTTATCACGCACAATCCGGTCATCCGGGCGGCTCGCTTTCAGCCGCTGACATTTTTGCTTATCTTTATTTTAAGGAAATGAATGTTGACCCGAAAGACCCGAAGGCGGCAGGCCGTGACCGCTTTGTCCTTTCGAAAGGACACACTTGCCCGGGCCTTTACGCCGCTTTGGCGCTTAAGGGCTATTTTCCAATGGACGAACTGAAAAAGCTCCGCCATATTGGCGCAATGCTTCAGGGCCATCCAGACATGAAGGGAACCCCGGGTATTGATATGAGCACCGGTTCGCTTGGCCAGGGCATTTCCGCAGCCTGCGGTATGGCAATGGCGGGTAAACTGGATCAGAAATCTTACCGTGTTTACTGCCTGCTGGGCGACGGTGAAATTGACGAAGGCCAGGTCTGGGAAGCCTCTATGTTCGCGGCGCATCATAATCTGGACAACCTCTGCCTTGTTGTAGACAACAACGGTCTGCAGATTGACGGTCCGGTCGAGGATGTCGCTGGCCCCGGCCCGATTGACGAAAAGTTCAAAGCTTTCGGTTTTGATGTGCAGAAAATCAACGGCCATGATTTTGATGAAATTGAGGCTGCTTTCAACCACGCAAAAACTGTGAAGGGCAAGCCAAGTGTCATCGTTGCAAAGACAATTAAGGGCAAAGACGTTTCCTATATGGAAAATCAGGTGGGCTGGCATGGAAAGGCCCCGAATGACGAGCAGTATCAGATTGCTATGCAGGAACTGAAAAAGATACTGTCCGGACTGGAGGCGGAATAAATGGCTGAGATGGTTAAAAAGGCAACCCGTGAGAGCTATGGCCTCACATTAGTCGAACTGGGCAAAACCAATCCGAACATTGTCGCTTTGGATGCAGACCTTGCAGAAGCTACAAAATCCATATTTTTCAAAAAAGCATTTCCGGAGCGCTTTATTGACTGCGGCATTGCCGAGTGCAATATGATTGGCGTTGCGGCAGGCCTTGCAACCTGCGGAAAAATTCCGTTTGCAAGTTCGTTTGCCATGTTTTCCGCCGGCCGTGCATTTGAGCAGGTCCGCAATTCCGTCGGTTACCCGCACCTGAACGTAAAGATTGTTGGTTCTCATGCAGGCATTTCCGTTGGTGAAGACGGCGCGACGCATCAGTGCTTGGAAGATATTGCACTGATGCGTACAATTCCGGGCATGGTCGTTCTGAACCCGGCAGACCACTATGAGATGTGCGCTGCTGTTAAAGCCGCCGCTGCTTATAACGGCCCGGTTTATCTCCGCCTTGGCCGCCTTGCGGTTGAGAGCTTCAACAACAATGACGATTATAAATTTGAAATCGGCAAGGGCATTACCCTTCGCAATGGCAAAGATGTTACCATCATTGCAACGGGCCTTATGGTCTCGCGTGCACTGGAAGCTGTAAAGCAGCTGGAAAAAGACGGCATTGACGCACGTCTTATCAACATCCATACCATTAAGCCGATTGACCGTGAAATTATTGCCAAAGCAGCAAAAGAAACCGGCAGAATTATCACGGTGGAAGAGCACAATGTGATTGGCGGACTTGGCGATGCTGTAAGCAGCGTTGTCTGTGAAGAGCATCCGGTTCCGGTCACGAAGATCGGCGTGAACGACGAGTTCGGCCACTCCGGCCCGGCTGTTGACCTTTTGGAAAAGTACGGCCTTTGTGCTTCTCATATTGTGGAAGTTACTAAAAAAGTTCTCGGCAAATAAAAGTGCATACAAAAGGGCCGCGGGAAATTTTCCGCGGCCCTTTCTGCATCCTGGAGGATGTGCTCAGCCGCCAAAAAACATATGGTCAATAAATATTTTCACACCCATGCCGATGAGGACGATCCCGCCGATAATTTCCGCGCGCCCGGCTAAAATGGTGCCAAATTTTTTTCCGATATAAACGCCGGCATACGAAATCACAAAGGTAATCAGCCCAATTATCAAAACGGAAATCATCATCAGAAAAGGTGTGGAAGCATGAACGGCAGAAGGCAGGATAATCCCTGTTGCCAGTGCGTCGATGCTTGTGGCAATGCCCAGAGTAAGCAAAGTACGCAGCGGAATATCATTTTGCCGCATGCATTCAGCATTTTGTTTTTTCTTTTTTCTGGATTCCAGTATCATGTTTGTGCCGAGGTAGCTCAGTAAAATCAAGGCAATCCAGTGATCTACAGCACTGATGAAGCTTTCTCCGGCTTTCCCTACAAGCCAGCCGATGGTAGGCATTACGGACTGAAAAAGTCCAAAGCAGAGAGCAATTTTGAGAGCAAAGCGCGGGGTGACTTTTTTGGTCACGGCGCCGTTTGTAATACTAACGGCAAAAGCATCCATTGCAAGACCAACTGCAATGCCGCAAACTGAAATGTAATCCATGTGGCCCTCCGAAATTAAAGCAAAGTTTAGAAAGACATATAAAATAAATATTATCCGCTGTAGGCCGAAATGTCAAGAATACGGCTCTAAAGCATTCAGGGTCTTGCCTGCCTGACAGTTTTATGCTATACTCTGATAAACTATAAAAGCGTAGGGGGTAAAAACTGTGATTGCTGTGCTGGATTACGGTGCTGGAAATCTGCTGAATGTGGAAAAGGCACTGCGCTTCATAGGGTGTGACCCCGCTGTAACTTCTGACCCGGAAGTGCTGAGTGCTGCCAATGCTGCCGTACTGCCCGGTGTGGGTGCGTTTGGCAGTGCAATGGGTTCCCTGCAGCAGTCGGGTCTTGTTCTACCGCTGCTGAATTTTATTGGCTCAGGGCGCCCGTTTCTCGGTATCTGCCTTGGGCTGCAGCTCCTTTTTGAAGAAAGTGAAGAAACACCGGGCGTCAAGGGCCTTGGTGTGCTGAAGGGGAAAATATGCCGGTTTCCCGAGAAAACCGGCCTCAAAGTCCCGCATATTGGCTGGAATTCATTAAATCTGAAAACGCAAGGCGGCTTTTTTGCTGGTCTGGAAGAGAACCCTTATGTCTATTTTGTCCACTCCTATTATTTAAAAGCCGCTGAACGCGGCATTGTTGCGGCCACAGCAGAATATGGCGTGGAATTTGATGCCGCCGTGCAGGAAAAAAATATTACCGCCGTGCAGTTTCACCCGGAAAAAAGCGGCCGGGCCGGGCTGCAGATGCTTCGTAATTTTGCGGTGTCTATTGGGTGAAGAGGAGGAAAACGGCAGATGTATGCAAAACGAATTATTCCATGCCTGGATGTGAAAGATGGACGTGTGGTGAAAGGCACGTCTTTTATCAATCTCCGCGACGCAGGCGACCCAGTGCAGGCGGCGGAAGAATACGACCGGCAGGGTGCGGATGAGTTGGTGTTCCTCGATATTACCGCCACGTCGGATGCACGCAAAACGACAGTGGAAATGGTGCGGAAAGTAGCAGAGCGGATCTTTATTCCCTTTACGGTGGGTGGGGGAATTCGGACCGTGGAAGACTTCAGCACGA
>JAEZFF010000037.1 GCA_023417635.1 Bacillota bacterium
TTATGCGCGTGAAATTCCGGGCAGAGCCGTTGCTTTTGGCCCATTTTTTGCAGATGAACCCGACCGTGGGCTTCACAATGCAAATGAAAGCATCAGTATGGACTTCTTTATGCAGCATGCGCAGATCTGCCTGGAAGCCATGTACCGCATGATGACCGTTTAAGGGAGGGGAGAAGTGATGCCGCAGTACCGCACCATTACCTTTGATGAAATTCTGAAAAATGAGGAAATCCACGCCTATATTGAAAACGGAAATCACAACCTAGGTGAAATAGGCTTTACGGAGCATGGTTTCCCACACGCAAAGCGTTCCGCAAACTATGCAGGCAATATCTTACGAAGTCTTGGCTATGATGAGCGCACGTGCGAATTGGCGCAGATTGCAGGCTATATGCACGACATCGGCAACGTTGTAAACCGCGCTAACCATGCGCAGAGCGGCGCTTTAATGGCATTCGATATTCTGAACCGCCTTGGCATGCCGCCGGAAGAAGTTGCACAGATTACAGCGGCAATCGGGAACCACGATGAGGGCACGGCAAATGCCGTAAGCCCCATCGCGGCCGCCCTGATTCTGGCTGATAAAGGCGACGTGCGGCGCACCCGTGTACGCGACAGAAAAAGTGTGGCTGCCGACATTCACGACCGCGTTAATTATGCGGTGGAACGGGCATCCACAAAAATTGACACGGAGCGGAAAACCGTAACGCTGGATATTACCATTGACACCAGCATCTGCCCCGTGATGGAATACTTTGAAATCTTTATTTCCCGCATGATACTGTGCCGTCAGGCAGCACAGTATCTCGGACTTCAGTTCGAGCTGATTATTAACGAAACACGGCTGCTGTAAGGTCAGTTCATCGCGACGGACTGCATGAACATTTCGCGGTAACGCTCTTCAAACAAATCTTTATTGTAGGAAACGACGTTATCCTTACTGAGCGGATCGCAGAAATACGCTTTTGTGCTGTCATAGCCAATCAGCACCATGCAATGCTCTTTTTGAATCCACTGAAATGACTGATTGGTGTCGCTTAGAAACCAGCTGTCGCTCAAAACAGGTTCCTGCATCCCTATGGTAACCCACACAATGACGGGTGTGCCATTGTCAATATTTTCGTAAAGTGATTCAATCGGTGCGCCGGAGATGTCAGCTGCCATGTGGTCGCCCTTTTTATTTCCAAGCTGAGAAAGGTAACTGTTTATCGTCTTTACAATCACTGGCGCATAGCAGCCATAGCGGTCGGTGTCTGGCTTCCCGACAAAGGTTGTCCACGGGTTTGGCCCGTACTTTACGCCGCCTTTTGTAGTAAAAGTGTTGTTTTGCGGCAGGTACTTCAGCAGGCCGCATTTTGAAACTGGAAAGCCGGTGTAGTTTAGGATAATGCTTGCTGCAGTGACTTCGCAGCCAGCCGCAAGCTCAGGAGTCTGCTGGATGTTTTGTACCGTGAGCATCTTTCCACCCGGAATGGTTTTAATTTGTTTGACCGGTTCGGCAGCGGAAGAAGCATTACTGCCGCCGGAAATGGAGGAGTTGCCCGAAGAAGCCGCTTTTGAAGAAGTCATTATTTTAGCTGGTGATACTTTGGAAGAGGTGCTTCCTGGTTTTTCTGCACAGGCGGCAAAGAAAAGAGTGAGCAGCAGGCAGCAAAAAAACAGAAGTGCCACTCGACGGGTGCTGCGTTTTTTTAATTTATTTTTTTCTGTCTTTTGAATCACAGATGCAAACCGGCTTTCCAGAGTGAATTTTAAGGTCTCTACAATTTTATCATAAAGTTATGAAAAATCTACAATAAAAATCGGATGATTAAATTTTTTGGGTATTTGACAATTTATCAGTCAATTTGTGGAATAAACAGGACGAAAGAGCAATATAGACGGAACCCAGCAGTTCTTCAGAAAGTGAGGGCGCAATTTTGAAGCAAAAATTCAGTGTCACGGGAATGACCTGCGCGGCCTGCTCCGCAGCAGTGGAGCGGAGTGTGAAAAAAGTCGCCGGCGTACAGTCCGCCAACGTAAGCTTGCTGACTGACAGCATGATGGTAGAGTACGATGGTTCTGAAACAGAACGAACCGGTATTCTCAAAGCAGTTGAGGAAGCAGGCTACCACGCTTCCGTACCCGGTGTGGGGGAGGCTGCAGGCAGGCCGAAATCGGAAGACATGAAGAAAAAAGAAATGAAGACGCGGCTTGTGGTCTCCTTCGCTTTTTGGATCCCACTGATGTACCTTGCCATGCTTCATATGATGAAAGAATGGTTTGGACTGCCGATACCGCCGTTTCTGCATAATACCTTTTCCGGAGTGGAAAACGGTGTAGTCTACGCTTTTGCACAGTTTCTTCTGCTTCTGCCGATTCTGTATATAAACCGCAGCTACTATACGGTTGGTTTCCGCACATTGGCAAAGCGTGCACCCAACATGGACTCGCTGATTGCCGTTGGCTCTTCCGCCGCCGTGGTGTATGGCGTCTATGCCATTTTCCGCATTGGCTGGGGGCTTGGTCATGGCAATACGGATGTAGCCGGGCATTTTCTTTCCGACCTTTATTTCGAGTCCGCAGGCACGATTTTAACTTTGATTACGCTGGGCAAATACCTGGAAGCGCGTGCCAGTGGGAAAACTTCGGAAGCCATTTCGAAGCTGATGGATTTGGCGCCGAAGACGGCCGTTGTGGAGCGTGACGGGCGGGAAGTAGAAATACCGGCAGAGCAAGTTGCTGTAGGTGACCTTGTTCTGGTGCGCCCGGGTCAGCGCATTCCGGTCGACGGAACCGTTGTGGAAGGGACTTCTGCTGTAGACCAGTCAGCTGTAACAGGCGAAAGCATTCCAGTGGAAAAAAAGCCCGGAAATTCTGTGACAGCTGCAACGATTAACCAGTCCGGGTTTCTGAAATTCCGTGCTGAAAAAGTTGGGAGTGACACAACTTTAGCGCAGATTATCCGCCTTGTGGAAGAAGCCGGTTCCTCCAAAGCTCCGATTGCAAAGTTGGCCGACCGCGTGAGCGGTATTTTTGTGCCGGTAGTCATCTCGATTGCCGTGCTGGCCGCAGTGGTGTGGCTCTGCCTTGGAAAATCGGGTGAATTTGCACTTTCGTCTGCAATTTCAGTGCTTGTAATTTCCTGCCCCTGTGCGTTGGGGCTTGCGACACCGGTTGCCATTATGGTTGGCACGGGCCGGGGCGCATCCGAGGGAATCCTGATAAAGTCCGGCGAAGCGCTTGAAGCAGCACAAACGGTAAAAACCGTTGTGCTGGACAAGACCGGAACAATAACGGAAGGGAAGCCGCGTGTTACCGACATTCTTCCGGCACAGGGCGTAAGCGCGGAAAGGCTGCTGCGCACAGCCGCCGCACTGGAAAAACCATCCGAACATCCGCTTGCAGCCGCCGTTGAGGAAGAAGCTGTGCGCGAAGGCATTGTGCCGGATGCTGTGGAAAATTTCCGGGCAGTTCCGGGGCGCGGCATTACCGCATTGGTTGGCGGCCGGAAATGTGCCGCCGGCAACCTGGCATTTTTGCAGGAATGCGGAGTAAACCCGGGCGCGTTCCTGCAAAAGGCCGAAACGCTTGCCGAGGAGGGCAGAACACCGCTCTTTTTTGCGGAAGACGGAGAGCTGCTTGGTATCATAGCGGCGGCGGATGTTGTAAAGCCGACAAGCCGGGAAGCGATACGCCAGTTGAAATCCATGGGAATTGACGTTGTAATGTTGACAGGCGACAATAAAAAGACAGCGGAAGCAATACGCAGGCAGCTGGACATTGACCGTGCTGTTGCCGAAGTGCTTCCGCAGGATAAAGAACGTGAGGTTCGCCAGATTCAGAAAAGCGGTCGTCATGTGGCGATGGTCGGTGACGGTATTAACGATGCTCCCGCACTGGCCCGCGCCGATGTTGGCATAGCGATTGGCGCGGGAACGGACGTAGCGATAGAATCAGCGGATATTGTCCTGATGAAGAGTGATCTGCTTGATGCGGTGACAGCCGTCCGCCTGAGCCGCGCTACAATACGCAATATTAAGGAAAATCTTTTTTGGGCATTCTTTTACAATGCACTCGGGATTCCGCTTGCAGCCGGAGTATTCTATCCGTTCCTCCGCTGGCAGCTGAGTCCAATGATTGCAGCGGCAGCCATGAGTTTCAGCTCGGTGTTTGTTGTGCTGAATGCCTTACGGCTGCGGTTCTTTCATGCAGACCACGCGCAGGTTCCTGCGGAATTAACGAAATCCATTCAAAATGAGAAAGGAAAGAAAACAATGAAAAAAATTATTCGAATTGACGGCATGATGTGTGCCCATTGCCAGGCTCATGTGGAAAAAGCGCTGAACGCATTAGACGGAGTAAACGCAAAAGTCGATTTGCAGGCGAAAACGGCGGAAGTTACGCTTACGGCGGATGTGAGCGATGAAACTCTGAAGAAGGCTGTCACAGACGCAGGCTACGAGCCTGTTTCTATCAGCACGAAGGAATAAAATAGAAGAAAAATGGCGGAGCCGCTATGACAAGCGGTTCCGCCATTTTTATATTCTGCTGTTCTTAATTTGTTCGGCAATTTTACGACAGTTCGAACTGGCCGGTATACAGCTGATAATAGCGCCCTTTTTGCGCAACCAGTTCCTCGTGGCTGCCGCGTTCCAAAATTTCGCCGCCCTCCAGGACGAGAATTGCATTTGCGTTTCGCACAGTAGAGAGCCGGTGTGCAATGACGAACACGGTGCGGCCCTTCATCAGGCGATCCATGCCCTTTTCAATCTGGCGCTCGGTGCGCGTGTCGACGGAACTGGTCGCCTCATCGAGAATGAGAACCGGCGGGTCGGCAGCCGCGGCGCGGGCAATGGCAAGAAGCTGCCTCTGGCCCTGACTCAGGTTGTCGCCGTCGCCGTTCAGCACGGTGTCGTAACCGTTCGGCAGGCGGCGGATGAATGAATCTGCACCTGCGAGCTTTGCTGCGGCGACGATATGTTCGCGGTCGATATTGTCACCGGAAAACCCGATGTTTTCTGCAATGGTTCCGGTGAACAGGTGAGTGTCCTGCAAAACAACACCCAGCGAATGGCGAAGGTCATCTTTTCTAATGCTGCGCACGTCGATACCGTCATAGGTAATGGTTCCCGAGGTCACTTCATAAAACCGGTTGATTAGACTTGCTATGGTTGTTTTGCCCGCGCCCGTCGAACCGACGAAAGCAATTTTTTGTCCCGGCTTCGCATACAGGCTGATTCCCTTCAGCACCGGATGCCCCGGCACATATCCGAACACCACGTCGTGGAACCGCACGTCGCCGCGCAGTGGAACAAGCTCTGCTGAACCGTCCGCTTTTGTTTTCCGCCAGGCCCACTGTTCGGTGCGGCGGTCCGTTTCACGGAGGGAACCATCCGGCGTAACTTCGGCCCGCACGAGCGTCACACTGCCTCTGTCTTCTTCCTCCGGCGTAGAAAGGACCTCATCGATACGTTCTGCGCCTGAAAGCGAAGCAAGTATAAAATTGAGCTGCTGGGAGAACTGGTTGATTGGCATGGCAACCTGCCGCACATAAACAAGGTAGGAGGCCAGCGTACCAAGGCCGATCTGCCCTGAAATGGCAAAGAAAGCACCAATGCACGCGGAAACCGCATAACCGAAGTAAGATAGGCTCACAACGACAGGAATCAGCAGGCTAGAAAACGTAACAGCACCCGTTGCGGCTTTTTGCAAACGACGGTTTCTTACGGTGAATTCCGCAAAATTTTCTTCCTCATGGTTAAAAACCTGCACAACTTTCTGTCCGGCAACGCTCTCTTCGACAAAACTGTCAAGGCTGCCGAGAAATTCCTGCTGCCGGTCGTAGTATGCCTTGCTTTTTTTACTGCTGTAACGGAGAAACAGAAACATACAAAAGAAAGTAAGCAGCACAATGGCGGAAAGCCATACATTCAGAATAATCATTACGACAAAGGTGCCGACTGTTACGGCAAAGCTCTGCACCACCATGGCAAAGCTGTTGTTCAGTGCGTCGGAGATTGTGTCAATGTCGTTTGTAAAGCGGCTCATCAATTCGCCGTGCGTCTGCGCGTCGAAATAACTGAGCGGCAGTTTCTGCACTTTTTGGAACAGATCATTGCGGATTTCCTTGACGACTTTCTGTGCCAGCACAACCATCATCTGTGTGTAACCGTATGTTGCTGCAACACCGATGAGATAAAGCAGCGCCATGAGCAGTACCATACGGATCAGCCCCGGAATGTTGCCCGGTAAAATATAGTTGTCAATGACAGGCTTCAGCAGATAAGTGCCGTAGACGGAAGCGAGTGCGCTGACAATGGCAAGAACAGACACCAGCGTGAACGAAACGGCATGCTTTTTTATGTAGTGCCACAAAAGGCCAAATGCCCTGCGCAGATTTTTCGGCCTTGCGCGCGAAAAAGTTTTTGGCATTACGCAGTCTCTCCCTTCTGCTGAAATTGCCAGATTTCCCGATAGACTTCATTTCCGGCAAGAAGCTCGCTGTGGTTTCCCACGGCAGTGACCTTACCGTCCTCAAGCAAAATAATCTGGTCGGCTTCTTCCACTGAGCCAAGCCGCTGAGTGATGAGAATGCGGGTCGTCTGCGGCAGGCTTTCCGCAAGCCGCTCGCGGATTCTGCGCTCTGTGGCGGTGTCGACTGCACTGGTTGAATCGTCCAGAATTAAAATCTTCGGTTGCTTAAGCAGCGCACGGGCGATGCAGAGCCTTTGCTTCTGCCCGCCGGAAACGTTCACGCCGCCTTGACCAAGTACGGTGTCATAGCCGTTCGGCAGACGGCCAAGAAACTCGTCCGCGCATGCAATGCGGCAGGCAGAGTCCAGCTCCTCCTGCGTTGCATTCGTGTTGCCCCAAAGGAGGTTTTCCCGGATCGTACCGGAAAACAGAGTGTTATTCTGCAGCACCATTCCCACGCTGTCGCGAAGGTGACGCAGGCCGTATTCGCGCACATCAAGCCCATCTACTTTGACGCAGCCGTCGCTTACATCGTAAAGGCGGGGAATCAGCTGTACCAGCGACGTCTTAGCGGCGCCTGTGCCGCCGAGCACACCAATCATCTGTCCTGCGTCAATTTTTAAGTTGACATTGGAAAGCACGTCTTCTTTTGCATTTTTGCTGTACTTGAACGAAACGTTGCTGAATTCAATGCTGCCGCTGCGAATGATGTGCGATGTATCGCCGCTGTCGACAATTTCCGGTTTCTCATCCAGCACCTCAAACACTCTGCTGATGGAGGTCATGGAACGGCTGAGCATCAGGAACACATTCGAAATCATCATCAGTGAATTCAAAATCTGGAGCACATAACTCAAGAAGCCTGTTAACTGGCCGACTTTCATGGTGCCTGTATGGATGAAGTTGCCGCCGAACCAGAGAATGCAGAGAATAGTCGTGTACATGATAAGCTGGAAATACGGCATATTCAGCATAGCGGTATGAAATGCGTGTTCCGAGGCGTCGCAGTAGCCGCCGTTCCCTTCAGCGAAAAGGGCAGACTGGCTTTCGCCCCGCACATAGGACTTTACCGTGCGTATCGCTGTCAGGTTTTCCTGAACAATGGAGTTGACGCGGTCCAGCATTTTCTGCATCCTTGCGTAAGAGGTACCTAGGGTTCGCATAATCAGGTACAGCCCTGCGGCAAGGACCGGAATGGCAATTAGAAAAACAACGGATAGTTTTGGGTTCAGCAGAATGGACATCACAAGTCCGGTCACCATCATGACAGGCCCGCGAACCATCGGCCGAATGCCGTTGCAGATTGAGTTCTGCAGAATGGTGATGTCACTTGTCAGGCGTGTGATAAGTGACGGCGTGCTGAAATGATCCAGATTGGAAAAGGAATATTCCTGAACTCTTTTGTATTCCTGCTGCCGCAGTTCTGCCCCGAAGCCCTGTCCGGCCCGTGCTCCAAGGCGTGCGTAGATGGAGCCAAGCAGAAGGGCAATGAGTGCGCAGGCAACCATTAGAGCACCGCGCTGCAGAATGTAGTTCTGATCCTTATGTACGACGCCCACGTCTATGATGTCCGCCATGATAAGCGGAATAACAATTTCAAACACACATTCCGCCATGACGCAGGCGATACTGCCGAAAAGTGCTTTTTTGTAAGGTTTGAAAAAAGAATAAAGTCGCTTTACCACAAATCTTCCTCCATTAGTTCAAAGACTTTCCTGTCAAATTTTGATACATGCGGCACAGAAATTCCAGAAATTTTTGTCCTTCCTCTTTCGAAAAGCCCTGCAAGGATTGTTCTTCCACCGTGTGGCAGAACGTTTCCCACTGGGCAAAGGCGGTGCGTCCTTCTTCTGTAATCCGAACCGATTCTGCCCTCCGGCGCTCCGCCGGTGCGGAGCGTACCACAAGGCCGTTTTGCTCCATATTGGCCAGCAGGCGCGACACAGTGGCAGGTTCGATGTCCAAAGCCTCTGCAATCTCTTTTTGCATACAGTTGTTGTGGGATGATAAGAACCTCAAAACTTTCGGCTGCCCAGGGGAAAGTCCGATTCGTACCATACCGGGGCGCAAACTGTTTTTCTGTGCATTGTATGTCATGTAAACTGCATGATGAAAACGAACAGACATATTTTCCTCCATGAAATTAAATTGCAATGCTAACAATTAGCATGCTAACTAAAACGGTCTAACTTTATCACTTATCAATTGCATTGTCAACGAACTGCTGGAATTTTTTCGTCATAAACGCGGCGAAAGCCATTTGAAAAGCAATACTTGACAACGGCCAATAGGCATGATAATATAGTCAACGTTGATTATATAACGATGACTAAATTAGGAGTGAAGCAAATGCTGACACGCTTAGCAGTCTTGGGCTGTCTTATGCAGTGGCCTATGTCTGGATATCAAATTCAACTGATTCTTCAAGTCAGTCAAACCGAACAGTGGGCGGGAATACTGCCTGGTTCGGTCTATCATGCACTGAAAAAGCTTGAAAAGGAAGGGATGGTTGTTCTGAAGGGAACCGAAAAAACGGGAAATCGACTGAAGTCAATTTACAAAATCACTCCAGATGGGAAAGAAGAATTTGCAAAACTGCTCAAAGAAGCTTGGCAAAAGCCATGTTTACATTTTCCATCAAATATTTATGGGGCATTAAGCTTTTTAGATGATTCACAATTAGAAGAAGTGCTTCCTCTTATTGATCAACAGATTGATATGCTGAAAGACGAGCTGGATGAATGGAACAACGGCGAAATAGCAAAAGCAAGATTTTACAATGCGGAATTGCCTAACTATGTGAAGGCTATTTTTGAAAACGGACGAAAACATATTGAATTGGATATTGAATTTTTGAGGAAGCTGCAAAAGACCTTGCCGAAAGAAAAATTAACCGGAGGATTTTATGGAAAACCAAACAATCAGTAAGAAATTACAGCGGAATGGCCTTATCGTTGTTACACTTGCAATCTTTACAGATATGCTTGTTTATGGATTGGTAGTTCCGATTTTGCCGGGATATGCGCTTTCACTGGGAGTATCACAAACAGCAATCGGTTTTCTCTTCGGCAGTTATGCGATTGCTCTTTTTGCAGCAACCCCAATTTTCGGAATGTTGTCGGACAAAATTGGTCGTAAAGGGCCGATGCTCTGGGGCCTTTTAGGGCTTGCCGGGTCTACCTTACTCTATGCTTTTGCCAAACAATTTTGGATGCTTGTCTTGGCACGTTCTCTTCAAGGTATTTCCGCTGCAATTACATGGACGGCTGGTTTTGCGCTGTTAGCCGACCTCTTTCCATCGCAGGAACGTGGTAAAGTAATGGGCATCGCGTTATCCGGTCAGTCGATTGGCACTTTGATTGGGCCAACGGTTGGCGGATGGCTTTATCAGTTTGGAGGTTATAAATTACCATTTCTTACTGCCACGGGATTAGCTGTAATTGATGGGATTTTGAGGGTCTTTCTAATTAAAGATGTACCTCATGAAAAATCCGAAAGCGTACTGTCGTCTTTGAACTTGCTCAAGAATCGCAGGCTGCTGATTATCGTTGGGGTTGTTATTATTGGGGCTTCTATCCCTTGCGTGCTTGAGCCGACCTTACCGTTGCGGCTGCAAAACGGGATGAATGTTTCTTCTGGTGCCACGGGCTTACTTTTTGCAATACCAACATTAGCCTATGCAATAAGTGCGCCGGTAATAGGTTCTTTGTCTCAGCGTATCGGGCATTACAAAGCTATGACCATGGGAATGATATCAGCAGCAGTTTGCCTTCCCTTGATCGCGCTCTCAAACTCTATTTGGCTTGTGGCAATCGTACTCGTTTTTCTTGGTGTTGGAATGGGTACTGCAATTACGCCCTGTTTGCCGGAATTCGCTGAAATTTCCCAGAAGAGCGACACAAATTCATTTGGAGCATCTTTCTCCATTTACAATACGGCCTATTCGATAGGCATGATGATTGGTCCAACTTTAGGAGGAATTCTTACAAATTACCTTGGTATCGTTTGGTCTTATTCTGTGGTTGCAATCTTCATCCTTGTCTATATGCTATTCTTTAATCTCTGCAATCATCATGCGCTGAAAGCAGACTAACAATTTTGAAAAATACAGCTAAATTTGCATAAAAGCAGTAGGCTTTAGCTAACGTATAATTCTTTAGAGAAGCTTTCCAAAATTTACGGTTTGGAGGGCTTCTTATGGGTGACAAGAGCCGTTCTTCAAACACCCATTATGGATTGGGGCTGTTCATAGCAAAATCCATTGCAGAACAGCATCATGGCACTCTTGCCATTACAAACTCGGCGATTTCCGGCGGAGGTCAGGTAATGATTGAAATCCCTGCCAATTAGATGATGTATCGGGTTCAATGAGTTTTTATATTCTATGCACCCAATAGGGTATCCCGATAAAATGGTTCTTGAGTTAATTACAATTTTTTAAAGTTCATAAAAATAAAATCCGCCGGGTTTGCCAAACAAAAGGCGAACCCGGCGAGTTTAATTTTATGCCATGAACTACACTAAACTGGTTGAAAAAAAGCGGATAGAAATGCGCGGTTTTTAATTGAAAAAAAGAGAATATTCGTTTAGACCTGAAGTGCCTGCATGGCAGCCATTAAAGGCGGAATCAGCTGCATTTTGCGGCTTACAACACCGGGCAGAATCGCCATGCCGTCTTTTGGCTTTACGCCGAAAGCTTCACTTATGATTTTCTCTGCGCTGCGCCCGCAGTACATCAGTTCGGTTGACTCATGCTGAACATCGGTAAACATATAAAAAACGAGCGGCAGCCCTTCGTTCCCGGCAGCTTCCGGAAGGTAGGGGCCAACCAGTGCCTCCGCTGCGGTGCGGCTTTTTTCAGTCATATAAATGCCTTGCCCCACACCAAAACGGGCGTTGCCGCGGCTGAAAACTTTGAAATCCGAAAGGAAAACCTCTTCTGCGGTTTTTCCTGTCAGGTCGCCGCCGGCTTCAAACATCCGCTCAGCGTAAGAAGGAATGTCTACTTCGGCCGTTTCCGCCAGTTTTTTCGCTGTTTCTTTGTCCTGCGGAGTGGAAGTTGGGGAACGGAACATCAGCGTGTCGGAAAGAATTGCAGAGAGCAACAGCCCGGCGATGTCTTTTGGAACCTTCACACCATTTTCCTGAAACATTTGAAATATAATGGTGGCTGTGCAGCCAACCGGAACATTTCGAAAATAAACTGGGCCGCGTGTTTCCAGTGTGCCAATGCGGTGGTGGTCGATGATTTCCAGAATGTCCGCCTGGTCAAGGCCATCCACTGCCTGCGTCCGTTCATTGTGGTCTACCAGAATAATCTGTTTGCGGTGCAGATTCAACAGATTCCGGCGCGAAACAACGCCGCAGTATTTTCCTTCTTCATTGAGGACGGGGAAGTAGCGGTGGCGCACACTGGCCATTACTTTGCGGGCATCCTCAATGGGGGTGTTCAGGCTGAAGTGCAGAAGCCCTTCAGAACACATAAAGTGGCGTACCGGGGCAGCCTGACTAATCAGCCGGGCTGCGGCATAAGAATCGTACGATGTTGTAATAATGCAGCAGCCCTTTTCTTCGGCACGGGTCACAATCGTGCGCGGAACTGTAGAACTGCAGCAGACGACAATGCATCCCGCACCGCATTCAATGGCACAAATCTGTGTTTCATACCGGCTGGAAACAAGCACGGTGTCACAGGGGCATACATGCTCTTCGATGGCTTCCGCACTTTCCGTACCTACCTGAATGCGTCCCTTTTCAATTATGGCGTCGGGATTTCCGACAATCATTTTCCCGTTCAGGGTGGAAAGGACATTTTTGTAGCTGGTGTGTGCGGCCGAAAGCACGTCAGTGTCAAGCAAGTCCATGTTGGCCATGGCAATGTCCTTGACCGTAATGAGCCCCAGCAGGCTGCAGTCGGCATCTGTAACGCAGAGCGTGTCAATTTCAGCGTCACGCATATGTTCCCATGCGGTGCGCAGGCTCGTTTCGCCGTCAATCCCAGGCGAAACCCGTATGTCAATGTCCTTTATCTGCGGGCTTACGTCCGTACAGAGGCGCGGCGGCCTCACTTTAAAATACTGCAGCACAAATTCGGTCTCGCGGTTCAGGTGTCCGGCGCGGCGCGGCTCATAGATGGGTTTGCCCATGTGGTTTTTCAGGTATGCGTAGGCAATTGCCGAGCAGATGGAATCAGTGTCCGGATTCCTATGGCCAATGATGTTAACTTTTCTTGGCAGTGAAGTTTTTGGCATGATAAATTCCCTTCTTCCCATCTTTCAGTTGAAAATATTATACCATACATAGCAGGGTTAATTTTACATAAATAAAAAGGTGCAGTAAAATTTTGTTTAAATGATACGAACATTTGACACAAAAGTAAACACATAAAAAGCTGCCGCAAAAATACGGCAGCTAAAAGCAGCTTATTGAAAAGAATAATCGGAGCCGGGCTGATAGGTAAGAAGCACAATATCCGGCTTTTCGGTATTAATGAAGTTACGGATACTTCCTGTGAAATTCCCTTGGCCGCGCCGAAAGTCAATCAAGTCTGTTTCCCGTGAAGTAAGCGAAAGGTATGGCACCAAAGCAAGCGAGAAGGAATCGCCCAGCACCAGAATTTTTTGCCCGTTTGGGTTCTTTTTGTTCGTGACTTTCGTCAGCGGCTGGTTCCCGTAAAGCTGTGATTCATAGCAGGAAAGATTATAGTAGTCTTTTGATTTCAGCGTTTCCTGGTTGTAGATGACATCCTCGAACTTTCCGGTTTTGCAAATATCCATATTTGGTACTTCAAGCTGCAGCTGTGTGGAAAATTTCGGAAGCATCAGGGTGAAATCTTCGGGCTGTGCGCAGCCAAGGGAAACCCTGCGCCCGGCGGAACCAAGGAACCAGTCTTTGTAGACCTGCTTCTGGTAGTCCGCCGCATTCGTTTTGGCAGCGTCCAGTTTACAGCCATAACTGTCATTCAGCTTCCTTGAAATTTCGCTGGCAGCCCACAGGCCGGTTTCTACCTTCCAATGATGGTCGGTGCGGTAGAACATACCGTAGTGGTTCAGGTTTTCCGCATGGATTTGGTCTCTCAGGTCGAAAGACGGGATGCTGCGCTTCTGCAGTTCAGCCAGAAGTGCGTCATAGTTCTCGTTTGTGCAGTCTTCTGCTCCATTCGGCATTTCAGGGTCATATTTACAAGTCTTGTCTGGGCACTGCACATATAAAAATGGAATCTTTTTCCCAGAACAGAACTGCGAAAGACCGGCAATATTGTCTGCCGTATGTTTTGTGCTGGAAGCTGAAAGCGGAGTTTTGGTAAATGCCCAATAACCGTTGTTCAGCTGAAAAACTTCCTGGTTCGGGTAAATCATTCTTCCGCATTTTGAGTTTACAAAGCCATTCAGCTCAACGAGCGGATGAAAAGCAAAAAGCTGGTAAATGCAGTTGGTTTCCAGAACGTTTTCTTGTTTTTGAATGGAACTCGATTTATTCCGCAGTTTTTGCACAAAACTGTGCAGAAAGGAATTCTTCTGGGCAGGGACTGCCGGTGCGGGTGCGGCATTTGAAGTTTTAGCAAAAGGGTACTCCTGTGCCCAGTTTATGGTGGGCTTATAGCTTACGGCCCTTTGATTAACGGTTGCATTCCACTTCCACACAAGGACATTCATCATGTTGAAGCAAAGAATTACAAGAACAAAAACGGTAACAACTTTTTTACAGTTGAATTTTTTCAGCATATTGGCGCCTCGTTAAAAGTTAAAGTAGATAAACGGATTGTACGAACTCGTAACCATGCAGGAAACGGTAAAGACGAAAAGGACGCAGGTGATGGCAGCATAAGCAACTTTTCCGCCTGAAGTTGGCAGAAGCCGCTTCCGCAGTGCGGGAGCAATCGGGCAGCTTGCCAGGATGCCAATGAGGAAACAAGGCCAGTAATCCCGCAGCAGGCCAAGAGCCGTGCCGCCCGCCAACTGTGCCGTGCCTGCGCCAAACATGGCGGCGATATACGTTCCGGCTGCGCCGATGGAAGGCGAACGGAACAGAACCCAGCAAAAAACGACGACCAGCATCGTATAAATGCGCCCGAAAACCGGGTTCCCGGTTTTCGCCTTCAGCACATATTTTTCAAAGACCTGAACTACAAAGTAGGCAAGTCCCCAGCACATAAAGGTCCAGTTTGCTCCGTGCCAGAACCCGGTTAGAAACCAAACAACGCCAAGGTTGAAAATGTGGCGCGCCGCACTTTTTACCCGGCTGCCGCCGAGCGGAAAATAAACATAGTCGCGGAACCAAGTGGAAAGTGAAATATGCCAGCGATGCCAGAATTCCGTAACGCTTTTTGCAATATATGGGTAATTAAAGTTTTCAAGGTAATGGAAGCCGAACATCCGACCAAGCCCTATGGCCATATCGGAATACCCAGAAAAATCAAAGTAAATCTGGAGGGTGTAGGCTATGGCACCCACCCATGCGAGCAGAACCGATTGCCCCGGTTGGCTGAAAGCCTTGTCCGCCACCTGCGCAATGCTGTTTGCAATCACAACTTTTTTTGCAAGCCCATAGACAAAGCGGCACATTCCTTCGCAGAAGTCATCCATGTTTTCGTGCCGGTTGTGGATTTCATCAGCGACTGTTTCATAGCGTACAATAGGCCCGGCAAGCACTTGTGGAAAGCAGGCAATATAAAGCCCGACGTCCAAAATATTCGTGGCGGCTTTCGCCTTGCCGCGCTTTACGTCAACAATATAGGAGATTGCCTCAAAGGTATAGAACGAGATGCCGATCGGCAGGGCAACTTTCGGGAATGGAAGGCTTATACCCGTGAGCCAACGGAGGTTGGCCACAGTAAAATTCAGGTATTTAAACACAAAAAGGAAGAATAGGTTGCACAGAATGGCGATGACTTCAATCCGCTTCTTTTTGCGTTCACTGCTTTCCGGCTTTGCCAGAATTCTTCCGAAAAACCAGTTCATAAAAATGGAAAAGCACAGGATAACCCACCAGATTGGTTCCCCCCAAGCATAGAAAAACAGGCTTGCGAGCAGCAGGATGACATTTTTGTAGGTTCTGCTTTTTACAAACGGGTTGAAATAAAGTATCAGAACAATCGGGAAGAACAAAAAGAGAAAAGTGTTTGATGAAAAGACCAATTTCCCCATCCTTTATCTATATTTTTCAGGTTGCAGCAAATAGC
>JAEZFF010000048.1 GCA_023417635.1 Bacillota bacterium
CAGCAATTAAGTCGGCTATGTGCTTATCCAGTACATTGATTTTCGGCATCTTCACCCGCTCCCTTTTCTGCTGATTCTTCCAGGCGGAACTCACCGCAGGATTCCGCACAGGCAAGCTCTGCAAACACGGCTTCATAATTGAGCCGGCGGACAATTTCCCGCCGTGAAGCATCAAAATGAAGGATTTGACTGTACAGCCCCCGCTTCCGCTGGGAAAGCATCAGGCGGCTGAGGGACTGCTCCAGACGCATACCATGCTTTGCAGCAAAACCAAATTCGGCCCAGATGCGCGCCGTTCCAAAATGGTCAAGCAAATCCGCATCCTGCACAAGATAAGTGGCGTCGTCGCGGCCGTCATTTGGGCGGCGGTCGTCATGCACGGCAATAATAGCCGTAACGCGTTTCAAAAAAGCAGCTGGAAGAATTTCTTTCAGCAGTTCTTCCGTCCGCTGTGCACCGGCTGCTTCATGCTGATCATGAGCGGTGCTGTCATGTGCAATATCATGAAACAGGCCCGCTGTGTAAATAAGGTCGTCCAGCTTTGCAGATTTCCCGGTTAGCTGCCGCAGGCGAACCGCAATGTGCGCTGTGCGCAGGCAATGGTCTAAAGTCCATTCGCCCCGGCCGCAGCTGTCTTTCTGACCGGCAAGTTCTTTTTGCAGGATTGCTTCCAACTGAGCCCTTTCCACACAATTTCTCCTTTACCCCTAAAAATGTTCTTCAGCTTTTCTTTGCCAGCCCGCACAGCTCAAACAGTGTGTTCATGCACTCGATTGGCGTAAGGGTATTGACGTCAAGCGTCCGCAGCTTTTCCATAACTTCCGTTTCGTTCGGCGGCGTAAGCGCAATCTGCATCGGTTCATCCTCTGCTTGCTTCACAGCATGCCTTTTGGGCAGGGAAACATCTTTTCCGGCATTGATTTCCGCCAAAATCTGTTTGGCCCTGGTAATGATTTTGTTCGGAACACCCGCAAGTTTTGCAACTTCTATGCCATAGCTGTCATCCGCGCCGCCGCGCACAATGCGCCGCAGAAAGGTAATATCGTCCCCGCGCTTCTTTACCGCAATGTTGTAGTTTTTAACCCCTGGGATTTTCTCTTCCAGTGCAGTCAGCTCATGGTAATGCGTGGCGAAAAGCGTTTTTGCCCCAAGCAGTTTTTTGTTGGCAACAAATTCCAAAACAGCGCGGGCAATGCTCATGCCGTCATATGTAGAAGTTCCGCGGCCGATTTCATCAAGAATCAGGAGGCTGTCAGCCGTTGCATTCTTCACAATGTCGGCAACCTCGGCCATTTCCACCATAAAAGTAGACTGGCCAGCCGTCAGGTCATCCGATGCGCCTACGCGGGTAAAAATAGCGTCCGTTATACCAATTTCCGCGCTCGCAGCCGGCACAAAGCAGCCAATCTGTGCCAGAATAACAATCAGCGCTATTTGACGCATATAAGTTGATTTGCCTGCCATATTCGGCCCGGTAATAATCGCCACGCGGTTTTCGTCTTTGTCGAGCAGCACGTCGTTCGGCACAAAAGGTTCTTCGGAAAGTGCTTCTACAACAGGGTGGCGGCTTTCTTTCAAAATAATTTTACCGTTTAGATTTACCGTGGGCCTTGTGTAGTTCCGGTCAACGGAAACCTGCGCAAAAGAAAGTAAAACGTCAAGCTGCGCCACAGCCTGCGCCGTCTTTTGAACACGTTCCCTCTGCTCTGCGGATTTTTTCCGCACGGAATCGAAAAGCTCGTACTCCAGCTGAACGGATTTGTCGTGCGCACCGAGAATGCGTCCTTCCAGCTCTTTCAGCTCCGGCGTAATAAACCGTTCGCAGTTTGTGAGGGTCTGTTTGCGGATATATTCCGGCGGCGCCTGATTCTTGTAGGCATTTGCAATTTCTATGTAATAGCCGAAAACCCGGTTATAGCCAACTTTCAATTTTGGGATACCCGTTTTTTCGCGCTCCTGTGCCTCAATTTTAGCAATAACTCCGCGGCCGTCTTTCATGTCGCCCTTCAGCAGGTCAAGTTCTTCGCTGAAGCCGGGTTTAATCATGCCGCCTTCGCGGATGGAAAACGGCGGTTCGTCCACAATAGCGCGGTCAATTAAACTGCGAATATCTTCGAGGCCGTCAATCTCGCGGTAAATACGGCTCAGCAGGTCAGACTTGCAGTCTTTCAGCAGATTTTTCAGCGTTGGCAGGCGGCCCGCCGCATCAGCCAGGCTGCGGAGTTCACGTCCGTTTGCAGAGCCGTACACGATGCGTGCCATAAGGCGCTCCAAGTCGTGAATCCCGTAAAGCTGCTCTGAAATACTGTCGCGCAGAATGCTGTCTTTCGTCAATTCTTCAACAGCGTTCAGGCGGCGGCTGATTTTCGCGGGATTCAGCAGCGGGCGCTCCACCCAACTGCGAATCAGGCGCTTGCCCATCGCCGTGCGGGTACGGTCAAGCACCCACAGAAGTGAACCGCGCTTTTCCTTGTTGCGCATGGTTTCCAGAAGTTCCAGGTTGCGGCGCGTGGTAAGGTTCAGTTTCATGTATTGCTCGCCGCTGTATAGGTCTATTTCATCCATGCTTTCGAGGCCGGTGCGTTCCGTTTCTTTCAGGTAACCGAGGAGTGCGCCGAGTGCGCCGGTAACTTCGGGCTTGTCCGTAAGTTCCAGTTCTTCCGGCGTTTTGTGAAACTGTTCTTCCAGTGCGGAAGCGGCGTCTTCAGCGCTGAACTTTTTCTCATCCAGAAGTTCAAGGCTGGCGTTCAGGCGTTCTTTAATGAATTTTGGCAGCCCGCCGAGGTCAAGCGTACCCTCGCTGATAAGAATTTCTTTCGGTGAAAAGCGTGAAAGCTCATTTTCCAGTTTCTCTGTAAGAGCCGACGTGCTTTTTGCGGAAAACGACGTCGCATGAAGTTCCCCCGTGGAAATATCTGCGAAGCAAACACCTGCGGACTTTTCCTGCACATTCAGCGAACAGATGAAGTTATTGCGCGTTTCGTCGAGCATACTGCTTTCCAGCACTGTGCCAGGCGTTATGACACGGATTATGTCACGCTTTACAAGGCCTTTGGCAAGAGCCGGGTCTTCCATCTGCTCGCAGATAGCAACCTTGTAACCTTTCGCGATTAGTCTTGCAACATACGTTTCATAGCTGTGGAACGGTATGCCGCACATCGGCGCGCGCTCCGGCTGGCCGCAGTCGCGCCCGGTAAGCGTAAGTTCCAGTTCCTTGGAAACCAGCTTCGCGTCATCGTAAAACATCTCGTAAAAATCGCCGAGGCGGAAAAAAAGGATAGTATCCGGATATTTCTTTTTCATTTCAAAGTACTGCTGCATCATAGGGGAAAGTGCCGCCAAATTTACCGCCTCCGCTGAATAATTTATCTTAGGTTTTCCTCCGTCTTAGTGGCAGCCGCCGCAGGAAGAGCAGTTGCCGGTGCAGGCGCTCTCTTCGTAATCCGCTGTTTCAGGGTCGGCGCCGTTCGCGCTCTGCTCAATAATAGCGTTTACACGGCGAATCAGCTTTGAAAACTCATCGCGGGCACTATTGTAGGCATCCATGTTGGGGTTTTTCATAATCGTATCATACACGGCGTTCATCTCGCCCTGCAGCACTTTCAGCTTTTCATCGCTGCGGTCGTCTTTCTGCATCTCATTCTGAATAGAAATACGCTTCAGGTTATACTGGCCAATCAAGTCCTGCAAGTCTTTGTCCTCATCCGCGTTTTGAATGGCAACACGCATTTTCAGGTAACGGTCATCCTGCTGAATCGATTTTCCAATCTCTCGCGCCTGTTCAATGATGTCCATAAAAATCTCCTTATTAAAATATATTTTTAGTTCTGCGAAACAAGTTCGCCGTCTAAAATCCAGTTGCTCGCCGAAATAATCTTTACCTCGGCAAAATTGCCGATATTTTCTTTACCGCCAGGGAAATTCACAATGACATTACCACCCGTGCGGCCTGTAAGCAAACCGGTTTTCGGGCTTTTCCCCTCTACAAGCACACGGTGTGTTTTTCCAACTTCACCCGCACAGCGTACAGCGGCAATTTTCTCCTGCTCAGCACAGAGTTCCTGCAGCCATTTTGACTTTTCTTCTGCGGAAACAGGGTCAGGCATACGGGCTGCGGCCGTCCCTTCGCGCGGTGAATAAATGAATGTAAAAAGTGAAGTAAACCCTACTTCCTGAATCAGACTTACGGTTTCGCTGAATTCCTTATAAGTTTCCCCCGGAAATCCGACAATAATATCCGATGTAATGGAAAGGTCAGGCATTTTTTTCCGCGCATAGGCAACAAGGTCAAGATATTTTTCGCGCGTGTAGCGGCGGTTCATCTCTTGCAGCACCCGGTCGCTGCCCGACTGGACCGGAAGATGCAGGTGGTGGCAGATGTGCTTTCCCTCCGCCATGGCGTCAATCAGCTCATGCGTGGCGTCTTTTGGGTGCGATGTCATAAAGCGCAGGCGGTAATCGCCGTCAACGGCATCCAGCATACGCAGAAGCTGAGCAAAGCTAATAGGATGCTCGAGGTTTTTTCCATAAGAGTTTACATTCTGACCAAGAAGGGTGATGTCTTTATATCCTGAGGCAACCAAACCGCGGAATTCTTTCAGGATCTCTTCCGGTGCGCGGCTGCGTTCGCGCCCGCGCACATACGGCACAATGCAGTAAGAGCAGAAATTGTTGCATCCGTACATCACGGTAATCCATGCTTTGGTCTTGCTGTCACGCCGCACAGGCAGACCCTCCACAATACTGGTGTCTTCCTGATCATCGCCCCGCTCGAAAACGTGGCGGCTTTCAGTCAGGGCCGTCCAAAGCAATTCAGGAAAACGGTGTAGAACATGAGTGCCAAACACAAGCCCCACGAATGGGAATTTCTGGCGCATATGCTCCGAAGCCCCTTTTTCTTCCATCATGCAGCCGCAGACGGAAATGATGGCTGACGGATGACGGCGCTTAAGATCTTTCAGCGCGCCTACATTGCCGAACACACGGTTTTCCGCATGGCCGCGCACTGCACAGGTATTGAACAGAATAAAATCGGCCTGCTCGGGTTCCTCAGCAAAGGAAAAGCCCATCTGTGCGAGAAAGCCCTTTATTTTTTCACTGTCGGAAACATTCTGCTGGCACCCATAAGTATGCACGAACGCCATAGGCACCGTGCCGCGCCTGCGGACCTGCATGATTTTCCCGACTTCTTCCATATAGAATTCCTGCGGATGCTGCGGCGCAGGCATACGTTCCGGATTCTTCTCTGTCAAGCGGAAACTCCCCCATTTTCTGTTGCGAAACAATTTCACTTTTTCGTATTATTATACCATAGCGGCCCATTCACTGCAAGGAAAACGGGGCTGGAATCAGCCGGCTTTCACTGTAGAAAATCGGAATAAGCAAAAGCCGTATGGACACTGGCTTTCCAGTAACCATACGGCTTCTCTCTTTGGTGCGCGAGATGGGACTTGAACCCATACGTCATACAACACACGCCCCTCAAACGTATTTATATCTATAAAAGAATATAATATTATCTTAAAAAATCGCATAGCACAGGCATTTCTTAAAAGCAGGTTCGAAGTTATTAGATGATAAATTATGTTTTATGTCGTACAAGTGTCGTACAAAACATATCCCCGCCAGCCAATCGACCAGCGGGGATATGCATTATTTGTTGCCCTCTTGTTCCTGCAGCTTCTTTTTGAACTCCATTATCTGCAAGCATAAGAAATTCTGATTTTTAATCACTGCTTTCAGATTCTCGTTAATCCATGTGAGCATTTCTTTCAATTCTTTATCCAACTT
>JAEZFF010000008.1 GCA_023417635.1 Bacillota bacterium
CATTATAATTCCCCTCGTACCTCTTTGGCTGCCTGCACCAGATTCTCAAGGCTGGGGATGGTTTCTTCAGTTCCCCGTGTTTTCAGGCCGCAGTCTGGGTTTACCCAGAGTTTTTCTTTGGGAATCTTTTTCAGTATTTTGTGCAGCGCCGTCTTGATTTCTTCTTTCGAAGGAATGCGCGGCGAGTGGATGTCGTAAACACCGGGGCCGACTTCGGTCTTAAAATCGCATTGATTCAGCGTATTTAAAATGGCAAGGTCAGAGCGCGAAGCTTCAAATGTTATTACGTCGGCATCCATGCGGTCAATATCGCGGAGAATATCGCCAAATTCGCTGTAGCACATATGGGTATGAATCTGCGTTTCGGGTTTTACGCCGCTGTGAACAAGACGAAAAGCCGGGATGGCCCAGTCCAGGTAATCTTTGTGCCAGTCCGCCCGACGCAGCGGGAGCTTTTCGCGCAGGGCCGCTTCATCAATCTGAATTATTTTGATGCCGGCCTTTTCCAGGTCAAGAACTTCTTCACGGATTGCAAGCGCAAGCTGGAAGGCACAGTCTTTCAAGGGGATGTCTTCGCGCGGAAACGACCAGTTCAAGATGGTGATAGGGCCGGTCAGCATCCCCTTTACAGGCTTCTTTGTGAGGCTTTGAGCGTATTTTGAGTAACCGACGGTAATTGGTTCGCAGCGAGAAATGTCGCTCCAGATAATCGGCGGTTTGACACAGCGCGTGCCATAGGACTGCACCCATGCTTTCTGCGTGAAGAGAAATCCGTTAAGATGCTCACCGAAGTACTCCACCATGTCATTCCGTTCATACTCTCCGTGAACAAGGACATCCAGACCAAGCTTTTCCTGCAGGGCAATGCACTCTGCAATTTTCCTTTTATTGAAGGCCTCATATTCTTCTTTAGAGATTTTGCCTTTGCGGAAGTCTGCACGGTTGGCGCGAACGTCGGCAGTCTGTGGGAAGGAACCGATGGTAGTTGTGGGAAGCAGCGGAAAATGAAAGCGTTCTTTCTGCATTTTCTCGCGTTCTGCAAAAGCAGGGAGGCGTGTAAAGTCTTTTTCAGAAAGTGATGCCACTTTTTTCGTGACTGCTTCATTCGCAACATGACGCACGTTTCGGAAGAGTGAATTGTTGGCGCTATACTCCGGGGCGCTTTCCGGCAAATCAAGCTCTGCCAGCTTTTTCAGTTCGGCCAGTTCCTGTAATTTTTCCTTGGCGAAAGCAAGATGCTTTTTGTAGAAATCTGCCATTTTATCTTCGCTTTCCACCGTAAACGGGACATGGAGCAGGGAGCAGGAAGTGCCAAGTGCGGTGTTCGGTGCGTATTCTTGAATTTCATGAAGGATTGCAAGAATATTTTTGTACTGGCTGCGCCAGATATTTTTACCGTTTACAAGGCCTGCCACAAGCAGCTTCTCTTTTGGAAATCCGTGCTTTCTCAAGAGGGCAAGGCTTTCTTTTCCTTCCACGAAATCAATGCCGATTCCGTCAAACGGAAGCGCAACAACTTCGTTCCAGCAGTCACGAATATCTCCAAAGTAGGTTTGCAGCAAAACCTTCGCAGTGCCTTTCTCTTTGAGGATGCCGGAGTACAGCAACTGAAACAGTTTTTTGTCTTCCATTGTCATATCTTTTACCAGCATTGGTTCGTCAAACTGAACCCATTCGGCGCCGAGGGCGGCAAGCCCTTTCAGCAGCGCTTTGTAAGCAGCGGCAGCGGGAGCGGCAAAATCGAAAGCCGACTTTTTTCCGGTGTACCGCGCAAGTTTGAGAAATGTGTAGGGGCCAATGACAACCGGCTTCGTCAGAATCCCAAGCGCTTTTGCTTCTGCAAATTCGTCGGCCGCTTTCGTACTGTTCAGACAAATTTCTGCATCGTCGTCGATTTCCGGCACAAGGTAATGGTAGTTGGTGTTAAACCACTTCTTCATAGCGAGTGCTTTAACGTCGCCGCCAGCTCCTTGGTAGCCGCGTGCCATGGCAAAATAACCGCCGATGCCGTTGACTTTCAGGTCCCGGTAACGTTGGGGCACAGCATTCAGCATCACGGACGTGTCAAGCATATTGTCATAAAAAGAAAAGTCGTTGGAAGGAATGAGGTCAATCCCGGATTCCCGTTGAAGCATCCAGTGCCGCCTGCGAAGAAGCCTGCCTGTTTCGAGTAGTTCCAGTGCTGTCGTTTTCCCATTCAAATAGCCTTCTGAAGCAAATTTCAGTTCTCTTTGGGCGCCGATTCGGGGGAACCCCACGACCGATGATTTCATTTTACAATCTCTCCCTGCCTATAATGAACGTAAGCTTTGAAACAAAGAATACCACAAAATCAGTGTTTTCGCGAACTTGTGTTTTTAGCAATCTCCTCCTGTGCTGCGTCTTGCGCCTTTGTGTGGAACATGGTACCATAGGTTCAACAAACCGGGTGAATGCCGGCAGAAAAAGGAGAGTTGCTGCATTGAGTTTTCCAAAGAATTTTCTCTGGGGCGCCGCAAGTGCGGCCTATCAGGTCGAGGGAGCTTGGCAGGAGGGCGGCAAAGCGCCAAGCATATGGGATGCGCTGAATGCCGGTCATGTACTGCACGGCGAAAACGGAAACATTGCCTGTGACCAGTATCACCGTTTCCGAGAAGATATTGCGCTGATGAAAAGAATCGGGCTGAAGAGCTATCGCTTTTCGGTCAGCTGGCCCCGTGTAATCCCGGAAGAAGGCAAAGTAAACGAAGAGGGACTGGCCTATTACTGCAGCCTTGTAGACGAGTTGACGAAAGCGGGCATCACTCCTCTTTGCACTTTGTACCACTGGGACCTTCCTATGTGGCTGTATCATAGAGGCGGGTGGCAAAACCCGAAAAGCCCCGATTTCTTTGCACAGTTTGCCGAAGTAGTGGCACAGGCGCTCGGCAGCAAGGTGCCGTACTGGATGACACTGAATGAGCCGCAGTGCTTTGTGGGCCTCGGCTACTGTACCGGCGTACATGCTCCATTCTGCCGGGAACCATCGCAGGTTGGCATTATCTCGCGGAATGTAATGCTTGCGCATGGCAAGGCGGTGCAGGCGATTCGCCGCTGTGCAGCAAAACCGGTAAAAATCGGCATGGCGCCTTCCTGCCCGGTCATCACGCCATTTCACCCGGGCAATACGGGCATTGAAGAAGCGCGCGCCGCAACGTATGCGCCGGAAACGGGAGTAATGGGTACTTCCTGGTGGTCAGACCCTATTGTGCTCGGCAGAGTGCCGGAAGGGCTGCGGAATGTTCTTTCCAAAGAGGACATGCGGACTATTTGCCAGCCGCTTGATTTTTACGGGTTCAATACCTACAATTCGTTAAACGAGAGCGGCGCATATCCCGGTATGCCGCGTACTGCCATGGGATGGCCCATTACGCCGGAAGTGCTGTACTGGGCGCCGAAATTCCATTTTGAACGGTACGGCTTGCCAATCCTGATTACGGAGAATGGCATGGCCAACAATGACTTTGTCATGCTGGACGGAAAAGTTCACGATCCGCAGCGCATTGATTATATCCACCGCTACCTTCACTGCCTGAAAAAAGCTTCGGAGGAAGGCATCCCCATCCTCGGCTACACATACTGGGCCGCCATGGATAATTTTGAGTGGGCAGAAGGCTTTGGCCGCCGCTTTGGCCTTATCTATGTAGACTACCGTACGCTGCGCCGGATTCCAAAAGATTCTGCGTGGGATTACGGTGAGATCATCCGAACAAACGGCGATTCCGTTTGAACTGTTTATCACTATTCAGAAATAAATTTGTCCCCGGAAAAGAAGTCCTCTTCTTTTTCGGGGATTTTTCTATGTGCTGCGTAAATTTCATCACCCAGCCGTAATCGGCCCGCAGGCAATTTTTGCGCCGGAGTTGCCGGAGGGCTGTGTTGTAAAATCGTCGGGCATACGGTGAATAATCATGGTACGGCCAATTACATCCTTCACGGCGAAACGGTCGGTGAAAAAAGCAAGGAAAGCGTACCCTCGGCACCCAAACAGGGGCGGAAGGTCGCCCGCGTGCGCTGGGTGGGGACAGCTGTTTGGGTTAAAGTGCCCACCAGTATCCGCGAACGGGTCTTTTTCGTTTCCCGTGCAGGTGCTTCCGGAATGGATGTGGAAGGCGAAGACGTCCGCAGGACATTTGCCCGCACTTTGCGGGAGCCCCTGTACCTGCACTATGAGCAGTACTCCGCCATGCGCCTGATAGAAAAATGCCGTGCCATTCAGGCTTTCGTACCCGTGCGCGCCCCGAAGGACTGCCTGAGCATCCGGCATATGTTCCAGTAGCTTGTATAGGCCGCCGTAGTTTGGCTTTAAATACATTGAAACCGCCTCCTGTTTTATATTATGCGCTGGCAGAACAAATGCCAGAACATTTTGCAAATGACCGTTTTTAGCATAGTTCATAAATAAAAAATAAAATACATCTAATATTGTGTAATTTATTAAAATACAGGAAAGTTTTTAAGGCATAATTACATAAAAACCTTAAAGAATCAAAAACTAGATGTATTATAATAACTATAAAACAACAAAAACGGTCAAAAACAAAGGAGCAGTGATATTAATTATGAGCGAAAGAGAATATGTAATTGGCTGTGACAATGCGGCCGTACCGATGAAAGACCTTGTGCGCGACTACCTGCGCCAAAAGGGTTTTACCGTGGAAGATGTGGGCTGTAATTCCCCGGAAGACCCGACCAACTACCCAACGGTAGCAAAACATCTTTGCAGCCGTGTTATGGAAAGCGGCTACGCAAAGCGCGGCGTACTTATCTGCGGCACGGGCCTTGGCATGTGCATTACCGCAAACAAATTTAAGGGAATTCGTGCAACCGTGTGCCACGATGCTTATTCGGCCGAGCGCTCCATCCTAAGCAACAATGCCAACGTCCTTTGCATGGGCGCGCGCGTGATAGGACCGGAACTTGCCAAGAAAATTGTAGATGAATGGACGTCACTGGAGTTCCAGGATGGTCACTCCACAGCGAAAGTCGCTGAAATTTCGGCGATTGAAGAAGAAAACTTCCGCTAAAAAGGCGGCAGGGAAGGATTAGAATGAGCGGAAATAAAAAGATCTACCTTGGCACCAACACTAAGATGTACAAGACAATCCGCCAGACGACGGATTTCCTGACTCGGCTGCATGAACTTACGAAAGATATTTCGCGTGACACAATGGAGTTGTTTGTGATTCCATCCTATACGGCTCTTTCCGCTGCAAAGGCTTCGGTGCCGGAAGAAAGCATCCTCCTTGGCGCACAGAATATGAGCTGGGAAGACGAAGGGCAGTTCACAGGCGAAATTTCGCCGGTTATGCTGAAAGAAATCGGCGTGAATATTGTTATGATTGGCCACTCGGAGCGCAGACATATTTTTGGCGAGAGCAATGAAGAGGAAAACAAAAAAGTTCTTGCCGCACTGAAACACGGCTTTACGCCGCTTTTATGCGTTGGTGAAACCGGTAAAGAAAAAGATGCCGGTGTAGCGGCGGAAGTACTGAACACACAGCTGAAAGTTGGATTGCATGACGTTTCGCCGGAACAGGCGAAAAACGTTATTGTCGCTTACGAGCCGGTATGGGCCATCGGTGTAAACGGTAAGCCAGCTTCCGAAGAATATGCGGAGCAAATCCATGCGCTGCTGCATCGCACGCTGGGTGAGCTGTTTGGCAAGGAAACCGGAGCAGATATACCGGTCCTGTACGGCGGAAGCGTGAACCCACAGAATGCCGAAAAGCTGATTGTCATGCCGCATATTGATGGGCTTTTCATTGGGCGCAGCGCGTGGGATGCCGACAATTTTAACCGGATTATCCGTCAGGTGCTTCCTCTCTTCTTCGAAAAGCAGAATACGAAAGGAGCGGAATGATGAAGCAGGAATATATGTTTGCCTTGCATGAAATGGCATGGCAGAAAAACTATGTGATTGCGACTTATTACCTCGAACTGCCAAAAGAGGTCAATGTGATTCAGAAAGCTTCTGCCATGGTGGTGGGGCAGACGGTTGGCACATGGGTGCCGGTACCGGGTATAACCGATGAAATGCGCGAAAAGTACATGGGGCGTGTTGTGAATGTAATTGACCTTCCGCCGAGCGACCTTTACGGCCAGACGCCGGAAAAGGAAAAAGAAATTTATTTGCTGCAGATAGCTTACCCGCCCGTTAACTTTGGCTCGCAGTTCCCTATGATGATGACAACACTTCTTGGCAATGATGCTTCCACTTCAGTGCAGGTTAAACTGGTAGACCTGCAGTTTCCGGAGAGCTTTGTTTCCGGCTTCCAAGGGCCTAAGTTTGGCATTGAAGGCCTGCGCAAGCTTACCGGTGTGGAAAAGCGTCCGCTGGTTTTGAATATGATTAAGCCATGCACCGGTTTTACACCGGAAGTTGGCGCAAAGATTTTTTACCAGGCTGCCCTCGGCGGCGTGGACTTCATCAAAGATGACGAGCTGCTTGGCAGCCCGGAGTTTTGCCCGAACGTTGAGCGTGTGAAAGAATACAACAAAGCGGCGCAGGCGGCTTATGAAAAAACTGGCCACCAAACAATCTATATTGTAAACGTTACGGACCGTGCCGACAAAGTGCTTGAAAACGCGAAGCGCGTGGTGGAAGCTGGAGCAAAGGCCATTATGGTCAACTATGCTGCGGTTGGCTACAGTGTGCTGCGAAGCGTTTCCGAAAGCGTGAATGTTCCGGTCCTTGGCCACTATGCGAGTTCCGGAATGTTTTATGAAGGCGTTGGAAGCGGCATGAGTTTCCCAATTGCTTCCGGAAAATTCCCACGCCTTGCGGGCGCCGATATTGTGATGATGAATACCCCGTACGGCGGCTACCCGCTCAAGTACCAGAAATATATTCAGACGGCGCATGAGCTTTCTCTTCCTTATTACGGCCTCAAACCGGCTATGCCGTCGCTTGGCGGCGGTGTTCACCCGGGTATGACCGAAAAGTATATGAAAGACCTCGGCACCGATATTATCCTTGCGCCGGGCGGTTCCATTCACGGCCACCCGCAGGGCGCAGCGGCGGGCGCAAAAGCCATGCGTCAATCGATTGACGCGGTTATGGCGGGCATTCCGTTGGATGAAGCCGCGAAAGAGCATGAAGAGCTGCGGATTGCTTTGGACCTTTGGGGATATAAGAAATAAATATTTTCTGCGAAAGAGGCAAAGTACCGAAAAAGGTACTTTGCCTTTTCCTTTTGCTTATTTTCTTTTGAAAAGAAGCCATTTGGGCTGAAATCCATCAATTTTTATGCGCTGAAAGAGATAAAGTGCGCAATTTGTGATAATATTTTTATAAAACCCTTCGACGATTTACAGTATTTCTGCGAATATATACACAGAAGAGGAAGTGAAGCGGGTGCGGCAGGAGGAAAATGATGCAGAGCTTTTGCTGCGCATACGGCTCTGGAACGACCGGAAAGCGGCTGGCCAGCTTGTAGAAAAATACTACCGTGAAATTTATGCCTACGCTTACCGCCAGACGCTTGAAAAGCAGCTTGCCATGGACTTGACACAGGAGATCTTTATCAGTGTGCTGCAGTCAACAGGGCATTACGATGCAAAAAAGGCTTCCTTTCGCACATGGCTGTACCGCATTGCTTCCCGCCGGATTGCAGATTATTTCCGCAGCCGCTGTTACCGGCGGCAAAAAATGACCGATGCGTTGGATGAGGAAAATCTTCTGCCGCAGGAGTGCAGTTTCGAGTCCAGGCTGGAACAGAAAGAAACAGCAGCGCTTGTACTGCGGGAAATCGAAACTTTCGACGGTACGACACAGCAGATTCTGCGGCTGAAGCTTTTTTCAGAAGCAAATTTTCCACAAATTGCACAGATCGTTTTTATGCCGGAAAGCACAGTGAAAAGCCGGTATTATACTGCGGTAAAAAAGATTCAGAAACGATTGGAGGAGAGCGAATGAAAATCGAATACCCGACACTGGAAGAACAGAATGCGGCAGTTGCCAGTATCCTAAAACACGGCCTGCAGCGCCGTTCTTTATTTGCGGAACTGCGGGATATGCGCCGCAGCCTTGGCCTGCGGGTAATTTTTCAAAATCAAGGCGATGTGCTGTTCGTTTCCGCTCTGGCTGTTTTCTGTACGGCGTATGGCCTGCTTTGTTCTACCAGCTCTTTTGCAGAGGACGGCCGATTGTATGGTGTACTGTTTGCGGCTTCGCCTACACTGTATATTCTGCTGTGCCTTCTTGGTTTCTGGAAAGAAAAGCTCAGCACTGCTTACGACTTGAAAAGAACCTGCAAGTACACCGTGTGCCACCTTACCGTGTTCCGGATGCTGACGTTCAGTTGTGTGAGCATCGTTGTGAATCTGGCGACGGCCGGGGTGTGCTGTCTTGTGGGTGTTGGCCAGGATTTCTGGCGGATGTTCATGGTTTCAGCAAGCGGGCTGTTTCTGCTTTCCGTTCTGCTGCTTTACAGTCTGCTGCCAGGCGGTCTTCTGGCGCCGACGCTTGTCGCGGCCGCATGGATTCCAGCAAACGTCCTTTGTGACACTTTCTGCGGAGAGGCTTATGGTCGATTCTTGCAGGAAGTACCGCTGCCGCTTCATTGTGTGGTGACCGTCATTCTTGCCTGCCTGTATGTTTCAGGCTTAAAACAGCTGCTTTTGCGGAAAAAGGAGAAAATATTATGCTGACGGTGCAAAATGTAACAAAAAAGTTTGGAAAGTTTACTGCTCTTCAGGACATCAGCCTGGAATTTGACCACGGAGTGTATGCACTGCTTGCGCCAAATGGGGCAGGCAAAACAACTTTGATGAAAATGATTGTGACACTGCTGTTCCCTACAGAAGGGCAGATTGTTTACGACGGGCAGGAAATCCGCAGCATGGGTGCGGCATACCGGGAAAAGCTGGGCTACTTGCCACAGGATTTCGGTTACTACCGCAACAGTTCTCCACGGCAATACCTTCGCTACCTAGGTGCGCTGAAGGGGCTGGAAAACCGCATGGCGGAGCGGCGCATTGGCAAACTGCTGGAAGCAGTCGGCCTTTCCGACGTGGCGGATAAAAAAATGAAAAAGTTTTCCGGCGGCATGGTGCAGCGCGTCGGTATTGCGCAGGCCCTTTTGGGTGAGCCGGAAATTCTTGTCCTTGACGAACCGACTGCCGGGCTGGACCCAAAAGAACGCGTGCGCTTCCGCAACATCATCTCGGAACTTTCAAAAAGCCGTGTGGTCATTCTTTCTACACACATTGTTTCCGACATTGAAAGCGTTGCAAACCGTATCATCATGATAAAAGACCACATGGTCTACTGCGATACCGGTCGTGAAAGCCTCTGTGGGATTCTGAAAGACAAAATTTTTGAATGCAGCATTCCGATTCTGGAAGCCGACCGCTTTGAGCAGGAGCATTTCGTCCTTTCACGCCGCGAGGAAGCAGGGCAGACGCACTTCCGTTTTCTCCGCCAAGACGGAGAAGAACTGTCGCCGCAGGCGCAGGCAGCTTCCCCAAACCTGGAAGACGTATTTCTTTACGTTTACCAGGAGGAATAAACATGAAAATTTTTTGGTGGCTGTTCCGGCGTATTTGCCGCGCACCATTTTTCGCTGGTCTTCTGGCCGTTTTTCTTGCGTTTGATTTTTACTTAATTTCTACCGGTTCGTACCAGCAGCGGGAAATCAATCTGGTTAACGATGTAGCTGGGCAGACGGGTGTGCAGATCAATGCGGATTTTCAGAAAAAATTTTCTCCCATCCTGCAAAAATATATGCAGGATTTGGGCAGCTTTTACCGGCAAAAGACCGGAAAATCTGCGGTCAAGCCGGAAGCAATGGTGCAGGAACTGCAGAATAATGAATGGAAGATGACTGGGGATGAGCAGAATCGACTGGACGATGATGCCGCAATTCTACAGCTTGACCATTCGGTTCAAAGCCGCGGCTCTACTTATGACGGGTTGGACTTTGCGGCAGAAGCCAAAGATTTTTGCAGCAAGCAAAAACTCAGCGGCTTGCCGGCATCAATAATCGCAAATAACGCTGCGATACTTCAGAAACGTGTGGATGAAATCCGGTCGGATGGTGAAGCGGACACACTTTATTTTCCCGGCGCAAGTTGTCGGACGCACAGTTTCCTTTATGGGAAACTCCTAAAGGCCATTCTGCTTGAAAGTGCTGTACTCGGTGTGCTGATTATGCTTTACACGGTGAATTTTGAGTTCGCGCACGGGACGCAGGGGCTGGCTTATACAAGCCGCCGGGGGCGGACGCTGCTTGCGGACCAGTTCTGCGCCGCTATGCTTGCCGGACTGGCGGTTCCGGCACTTTTAATGGCTGTGGCACTTCCGGCCTTCTTTGCCAGCTTCCATTTTTCCAACCTTTGGAATGCTTCGGTTTCCAGTGCAATGAATGTGGAAACAGAAAACGGTTTTTTCCCTTGTATCACATGGAGCCGCATGACGGTACTGCAATATCTTTGGGCAAACATTGGCCTTCTACTTGCCCTGCAGGGCGTTTTTTGCTTGCTAGCTTTTACCCTTGCTGTTTTCTGCCACAGCAGTTACGCTGACTTTCTTCTTTATGGTTTTGCGGGGTTTGTGCTGGCCTTTTTGCCGGAATACCTGCCATGGAATGCCGCACTTCCGTTTTTTGCCGCCGCGAACCCGTTTACCGCGTGGAACATCTGTGGTTCCTGGCTTGCCAGGTCGGAACCTGCCTGTACATACCAACAGTATTTTCAAACACTATTTGTACTGTGGGGAGTAGTTACCGCAATTCTGATATTTTTCGGCACCCGGCGTTTTCGCCGCGCCGACTTGTGAGGTGAATAGACCATGCGTGTTTTTCGGTACGAACTGAAAAAACTCTTGAACTGGAAGCTGCTTCTGATGCTAATCCTTTTCAGTGGGCTGTTTTATAAATTATTTCTTTCGTTCTACCTGAGTGTCACCTATTGTGGGAGCAACGGAATCGGCGTAATTCGGGCAAGTCAGGTTCTGTTGCAAAAATACGGCACAACCGTCAATAAAAGTGAAGAAAAAGACTTCGAAACTTACATAGCCGGAGAAAAGACAAAGCTGAACACAAAAATATCTGGCATGAAAGATTTTAAGGCTGCAAAAATTACCGATGTTGACCAGCTGCAGGATTTGCTGGATAAAGGAATGACGGACGGCAATGCACAAACAGACCTCTATGAAAAACTGACAGCGGAACTGGATGAAACCGGTACACCGGCATACTGGGACAGCCCCAAATTACAAACAGGCCCATATTACCTTTATCTTCAAGAAAAAGCGCAGGCAGAAGGCTTCCAACTGTATCCGGAGCAGACAGCCGAGCTTCAGAAATCCGGTATTTTGTGCCGCAGCGAACCAACGATTTTTCCATACCCAATTCAGTCCTCTTGGTCGGGCCTTATGAATTACCTTTCGGTTTTGCTCTTGATTACAGCTGCTGTGCTGACAGCACCGTATCTGGTGCGGGAAAATCGGAGCGGTGTTTTGGGCCTTGCCTATACCGCAGGAAAAGGGAGAAAACTGCTGGGTACGCAGCTTGCTTCTGCAGCGGCTGCCGCTTTCCTTTTGGTACTCGTACAGTTTGCCGTGTTCTTTGCAGCGTATCTGACAGGTTTGCACCAGATTGACCTGCAGTTTTTCGGCTGTTTTGTAAGCAATGAAGTCACTTCTAAAACGTTCGGGCAAGAGGTGCTGGCGAATGGCCTCATGATATTTTTTCTGACATTTGGGTTCGTCTTTTTCAGCTTCGCAGTTTCAAAATTCTGCCGAAGCTATGTTACCTTGCTGGCTGTGGAGATTCCGGTACTTTTTCTTGCGGGGAAGCTGGCACTGTGGCTGCTGCAGAATTCTTTTGCTGGAAAGCGTATTTTGGTGTGTGCCGCCTGTTTTCTTGTACCGCTTGCTGTGTGCCTATACCTTGTGCACAGAGAGAAAGCAGTGGATATTTTGACCTGAAACTTAAAATGGCTGTTCAAAAAGAATTGCCCGCACCGGGGGGAACGGTGCGGGCAATTTTCTGCAGTTTTTTTCTCAACGGTCAGCGGATGCTGCAGGAGGCAATAATATTTGTTCCACTTTCCACGATATTTTCTACAATGACATCCCCCATTTTTATTGGGGATGAAGCGGTAGTGTGACGAAGAACCTCCATGGCTTTGCTGTGCAGTTCCAAGGCGAAAGCACTGGCTGAGCGCACCGGCAAAAGCTGGTCGCCGTCAGCCGTATGCACCAGTACAGTGCTGGTAAGCACACGCTGCGGACAGATAACTTCCTGCTTCCCGAAAGCGCGGCCACGGTCGCAGCGGGCGCCTTCCACGGCACTTACGGTGCCGTCGTCGTTTCTTACAACGGTCAGGTGACATCCGTTCGGGCAGACGGTACAGACGAGTTCTCTGTTTTCCATATTTAAAATCTCCTTTTTATGCAGGTTCCATTGTCAGAGTAATCTCTGTTCCGGATTTTTCCAGAACAGATTCCGGCAGATTTAGGCACTCCATGGTGCTTGGCTTATAATCCCTCGGCTTGCAGTTCAGCAAAACTTCTCCGCCGGAAGTGACTTTTATGCGGTGGTTTTCAAGCGGGCGGCGTACCCGGAAGAAGATGGAAGCCTTTTTACGGGAGTGAATGACTGCCGGAACGGTGTAGGAGATGGGCATTTCACAGTGGACGGCAATAGGCGTCCATTTTTCAGGCAGTGCTCCTTCTTTTGCAAACTGTGCGGCGGAAGCACCGGCGCGTTCGCCTTCGGCCGTCACATTGTCGGCAAGGTCGTGAACGTGCAGCACATTGCCGCAGGAGAAAATGCCTTGTACGCTGGTTTGCAGGCTGTCATCCACCAGTGCACCGTTCGTACGTTCGTTAATGGCTACGCCTGCTTTCAGGCATAGCTCATTTTCCGGTATGAGGCCAACGGAAAGCAGAAGCGTGTCGCAGGGGACGGTTTCTTCTGTCCCGGGAACAGGCTGCATTTTATCGTCGACGCGGCTGGTTTCCACGGCGGAAACGCGCCCATTTTCTGAAATCACGCGTGTAACGGTGGTGGAAAGGTGCAGCGGAATACCGAAGTCTTCCAGGCAGTTTTTAATATTGCGGTAAAGGCCGTTCGGGTATGGCATCAGCTCGTAAACACCAACGACTTTCATTCCTTCGAGAGAAATGCGCCGCGCCATGATAAGTCCGATGTCGCCGGAACCAAGGATTACAAACCGGTGGCCCGGGCATTCGTTATCAATATTGATATAGTGCTGGGCAAGACCGGCAGTAAGTACACCCGCGCAGCGATCCCCAGGAATTTTAATTTCACCGCGGGTGCGTTCCCGGCAGCCCATGGCAAGCACGACGGCTTTTGCCTGCAGGACGAAAATTCCATCGCTGTTGGAAAGCGTCACGCGCCTGTCAGGGGTCAAGTCCAGAACGGCAGAGGAAAGGAAGACTTGCACATCGGTCGGGATAAGTTCGTCAATACAGCGCTGTGCATATTCCGGCCCTGTAAGTTCTTGCTTAAAGTGCCTCAGACCAAATCCGCTGTGAATGCACTGGCACAAAATACCGCCCAGCTGGGCGTTGCGCTCTACAATAGCAACTTTCGCACCGCTTTTGTGCGCACTCATTGCAGCGGCCATTCCGGCGGGTCCACCGCCGATTACGACAACGTCAAAATTCAGATTCTTCATTTCAGCGGCCCTCCTTCAGTTTGGAAAATACGATTTGTGAGCCGCTGCCATCCAGCAGAATATCTTCCGGCTTACAGTGAAGCTCTCTTGCAAGAATGCCAAGCACGCGGTGCTGGCAGAAACCACCCTGGCATCGTCCCATCCCCGCACGGGTACGGCGCTTGACTCCATCAATGGTTCGTGCACCCGGCGTACGGTGAATTGCATCGACAATTTCACCTTCCGTTACACATTCGCAGGAACAGACAAGCCTGCCATAGGCTGGGTTTTCACGAATCAATGCCTCTTGTTTTTCGGGCGGCAGCTCGCTGAAGTCTACCGGCGCTTTGCGTTCTGCGATAAAGTGCTCTTTTTCGTTCAGCGGAACACCACAGCCGCGCAGCATCTGTACCGTGTAGGCCGCAATAGCCGGAGAAGAAGCGATGCCGGGGGACTGAATGCCCGCAACATGGAACAGGTTCGGCACTTCTTGGGAAGGCCGGATGTAGAAATCGTTGTGATTGCCTTCTACGACGGCGCGCGAACCAGCAAATGTGCGGATTACTTTGTTCAATTTTAAAGCCGGCACCAGTTTTCTTGCTCCCGCAAGAAGCTGGTCAATGCCGGCCTTGTAGCTTGCAACGTCGTCTTTTTCTTTAATTTCGGCGCTGGAACCGATTAGCACGTTTCCAGAAACCGTCTGCATGGCAACAACGCCTTTGGTGTTTTTCGAGGGGATGGGGTAAAGCGTCATCAGACCGTGAACACCGCAGTGCTTGTCCAGCACCAGCAGGTCGCCGTGGCGCGCTATAATATTGAATTCATCCGCTCCTGCCAGCCTTGCAACATCGTCTGCGTGAACACCGGCGGCGTTCACCAGGTACTTTGTGCGGAACTGGCCCTTCGGCGTCTGCACCAGAAAATCTTCGCCGTCTTTCTTGATGGAGAGAACGGGGGACGAAACGTAGAAGTCAACACCGTTAGCCGCTGCGTTTTCGGCATAGGCAATCGCAACCTCAAATGGATCCACAATGCCTGTGTGCGGTGAGTACAGCGCATATTTCGCCTCAGGAGATGTTTGTGGCTCCAGCTCGAAAATACGGCTGCCGCTTACAAGTTCAAGGTTTGGTACACCATTTTCCAGCCCCTGCTGGTAAAGCTTTTTCAAATAGGCATGGTCTTCTTCATTAAAACCGACTACCATGGAACCCATTTTGTGGAAGCGAAAACCAAGCTGCCTGGAAAGTGCCGGATACATTAGGCACCCTTTTAGGTTCAGCAGAGCTTTCAGCGTTCCCGGTTTTGGGTCGTAGCCTGTGTGAATCAGACCGCCGTTTGCCTTTGTGGTCCCAGCTGCAATATCAGGTTTTGCTTCGCATACTGCAACACGCAGACTGTAGCGCGAAAGTTCCCGCGCTACTGCGCACCCGATTATGCCGCCGCCGATGATGAGTAGATCGTACTGCTGCAATGTTAGCACCCCTTTATAAAATTAAATTGTTGCTGTCATGTTTGTGGTGGTTCTGCTTCAGACTGCCCCTCATCTTTGTCGTAAATTACGCAGCCATATTTTTGCATGGCCGCATGCCAATCGGCACTGAGGGGCTTGTCGGTAATAATCGCCGTGATTTTTTCAAAGCCGCAGACGCGCATAAAAGAAGTCTGGTTAAACTTTGAAAAATCTGCTATCAAGTAGCGTTTTTCCGAGCGTTCAATAATTGTTTTTCGTACTTGAGCCCACTGGTCGTAGGAATCTGTAATACCGTTTTCGACCGAAAGGGAACGGCAGGAAAAAAAAGCTTTATCTACATAGTACTTTTCAATCGCTTCCAGCGTACTGGTGCCATAAAAAGCTTTTTCTTTTGAAGAATAGAAACCGCCGGTTACGATTAGCCGAATATTATCAAATCCGCTGAGAAAATTTGTAATGCTTAAGGAATTCGTTACAACGGTGAGCCGCATTTGGCAGAATTCCTTAGCAAGAAAATATGCTGTTGTGGAATTGTCGAGGAATATAACATCGCCGTTGTGAAGAAATTGCTTGCATTTCCTAGCAATGGCCGTTTTTCCTTCCACATATACGGTAGAACGTATGTTTGAGTTAATCTGATTGTCAACTCCAGTCTGGATAAATGCACCGCCGTAGGAGCGCAGAAGTACGCCCTCTTTTTCAAGGATGCTCAGGTCACGCCGAATTGTTTCATCCGTAACATTAAACATCTTGGAGAGCTCGGCAACTGTAGCACTTTTCTTTTCAAGAATCAATTCTTTTATTTTCTGTTTCCTTGTAACAGAGAGCATAGTAGTCTACCTCTTTTCCGTGTTGTTTTTATTGTAGCACAGTTAGGCAACAAACACAAAACAACATAAACATGGCTTTATCCAAAAATATTATATAATAAAAATACATGATTGTAAACAAAAACTAGCAAAAAACCATCACTTTTTTCACATAAACCATTGACAGCTCCAAACAAAGAAACTATAATCAACTCAAATCAACAAATCAACAAAAGCTAAAGGCTGTGAGGAAATACGATGTTTGACTGTGAACAGTATCCAACGGACAAAGAAGCCAAAGAAGAAATTGTAGCAATCGGTGAACAAATGTTCCAACATGGTTATGTTGTAACCAATGATGGCAACATAACAGTGAAGGTTTCTCCGACTGAGCTTTGGGTTACGCCGACAGGGGTTTCAAAAGGAAGCATGACTCCCAACATGATGGTCAAGCTTGACCTTGACGGAAATATTCTGGAAGGTAAGTACAAACCGTCCTCCGAAGTGAAAATGCATCTGCGGGTTTTTAAAGAAAATCCGGAAGTTCGCGGAGTGGTGCATGCGCATCCAGTGTACGCAACTTCCTTTGCCTGCGCCGGCATGGCACTTGACGTGCCTATCCTTATGGAAGCGGTTATGCAGGTCGGCACAGTGCCGCTGGTGCATTACACAAAACCAGGGACGTTCCAAGTCCCAGACGGAATTGCACCGTACTGCAAAGACTACAATGCGGTTCTGCTTTCAAACCATGGCGTGCTTACTTGGGGCAAATCGGCTCTTCAGGCATACCACCGCATGGAAGTCGTTGAGACCTATGCTCATATCACCTTAAATACCATGCTGCTGAATAAGCAGTGGAAATTCAGCAAAAAACAAATATGCGACTTGGATGAGTGCCGCCAGAAGGCGGGCTTCCACACCGGAAAACTTCCGCTCG
>JAEZFF010000055.1 GCA_023417635.1 Bacillota bacterium
GCGGATTCCAGAATATCAATATGGACTTAATTGCCGGTCTGCCGAAAGACAGCCCAGAAAGCTTTCAGCGGACGCTGGACGGAATCCTGAAGCTTTCACCGGAGAGCATTACCGTTCATACCCTGGCATTAAAACGTGCGGCACGCTTGAACCATGAAGAAGACGTACCCTTTACCGGGGCAGATACCGCTGAGCAGATGATTTCAGCAGCGGATTCTCAGCTGCCGCAGCACGGCTACCACCCGTATTACCTTTACCGGCAAAGCCGCATGGTTGGAAATCTGGAAAACACGGGCTGGGCAAAGCCAGGTCTTGAAAGTCTGTACAATGTGCTGATTATGGAGGAATGCCAGTCCATTCTCGCCTGCGGGGCCGGTGCTGTTACGAAGCTGAAAGACCCTTACTCCAGCCGTATCGAGCGTGTTTTTAATTTTAAGTATCCTTACGAATATATCAGTCGTTACCAGGAAATGGTGCTTCGGAAAGATAAGGTGAAAAAGTTTTATGAGAACATTAACGGGTGAATATGTTGCATACCGCAACAGTGTGGAAGCAATTAACCGTGCTGTGGAAACAGACCCTGCTGCTTTTGTACAGAAAGTGGAACAGGAATACCACCGAAATGTTATGAATATCGCGAAAAAAATCGCTTCCGAAAGCCCCATGTGCAAGCTTGTTATGCTTGCAGGGCCATCCAGCAGCGGAAAAACTACTACGGCCCATTTGCTGAAAAAAGCGCTTGGTGAAGTTGGTGTCGGGAGTGTCAGCATTTCGCTGGATGACTTTTACCTTGGCGAGGGCCTTGCACCTCTTCTTCCAAACGGCAAGCACGACTATGAGTGCCTTGAGTCTTTGGATGTTGCCGAGATTCAGAAATGCCTGGCTGGGCTTGTGCAGAACAATCGCTGTGAAATGCCGGTGTTCGACTTTGAGCAGCATGTGCCGTACCCGCACCGCAGGCAGGTTATTCTTCATGACCATGAGGTTGCTGTGGTGGAGGGCATCCACGCGCTGAATCCGCAGCTTCTCAGTCAGCTGTCGGAGCTTCGGGTCCATCGCATTTACATCAGTGTAAAGCAGGGTATTTACAGCAGTTCCGGTGAAATTCTTGGCCCGAACGACGTACGCCTTGTGCGGCGCCTCGTGCGTGACTATAACTTCCGCCGCACGTCTCCCGACGAAACGCTTTCTATGTGGCCAAATGTAATGCACGGCGAACGCACCTACATAAAGCCGTTCCGCAAGGATGCCGATATCACGGTCAATTCGCTTCATACCTATGAGCTTTGCGTACTGAAGCCGCAGGCGATGGAGCTTCTGCCCACAGTCCCGGCAGAGAGCAAAAATTACCCTGTGGCGCAGAAACTGATGGCCGGGCTGCAGCGCATTTCAGCAATTGACACGGACCTTGTTCCAAAAAATTCCATGATTCGCGAGTTTATTGGCGGCGGAATGGAATAGAATAGAGAATAGATTACCCGGGCAGTGTATTGCAATTTTTGCACTGCCCGTGCTATAATCAAACAAAAAAGGAGCGTGCTTGCCATGGGTGTGCTGGACGACGTAATTGTAAATGCTAAATCGGCGGCGGATGCCGTTGGAAAAAAGGCATCTAAACTGGTGGATATTTCAAAGCTGCGCATCAGCGAAGCCAATATTCGAAATGATCTTGCAAAGCAATATGAATCGCTTGGCCGCGAGGTTTACGAAGCGCAGAAGGCGGGAAGCGATTTTTCGGCAGCGGTTTCTTCCGGCTCAGCAGCGATTGACAGTTTAAAAGAACAGCTTAATGCTATATGCGAGCAGCTTGCAGCGGCCCGCGAAAAAATGGTTTGCCCCGAATGCGGCCATGAAAATGAGCAAGGCGCGGTATTCTGCAGCAAATGCGGTCACAGCCTTACCGGGAATTCTTCTGAACAGTAATTCTTCAATATTACGCTTTCCGAAAGGAGGGGAGGGTCGACCTCTCCTTTTCTTTTGGCTTTTGCGCGAAACATAATCGATATGTTTTTAACATACCTTAATTTGACCATTATTTTTGATTTTTCCAGACAGAACGGATGTGCTTGAATGGAACAGCAGCATGGAAATAAAGTGCACCGCCAGAGTTTTCTGCATGGTGCGCTGATACTGGTGACGGCTATCGCCATCGAAAAGGTTATTGGCGCCGTCTATAAAATACCGCTTTCCTGGGTCATTACATCGCTTGGGTACGGCTATTTCCAGAACGCTTACTCGGTTTATTCACCAATGTTCAGCATTGCAACGGCTGGCTTCCCAATCGCCATCTCGCGGATGGTTTCCGAAAATTATTACCGTGGCCGCTACCGCGACATTCGTCAAATCCATCGGGCGTCTATCCGCATCTTTCTTGTACTCGGCATTACCGCCCTCACCATTATGCTGCTGGGTGCGCGCCCGTACACGGAGTTTATCCTTCACGGCAACTCGCAGAACGCCTTGCCTGCAATTTATGCCATTGCTCCGGCGGTGCTTTTTACAAGCCTGATGTCTATTTACCGCGGGTATTACGAAGGCCTGCGCAATATGACCCCTACAGCGGTTTCCGAAGTAATAGAAGCGCTTTGCAAACTTTTGTTTGGCCTGACGGCAGCCATACTGATTGTTCATTCCGGCCTCAGTGAGTACTCGGCGCACGGTACAGTTTACGGTGCGCATATGGCAAGTGAAACCTATGCAAAAATTGCGACACTTCCGTTTGCAGCGGCCGGCGCAATTTTCGGCGTTACGCTGGGCGGCTTTTTCGGCTTCCTCTATCTTTTCCTGTACCACAAAAAGAACGGGGACGGCATTACAAATGAAATGCTGAGCCAAGCGCCGCGCCCGCTTTCCATGCATATTACCATGTCGAGCCTTGTGCGTACAGCCATTCCGGTTGCGCTTGGCTCGCTCGCTATCAATCTTTCCGCATTCGTTGACGGTATGCTTCTGCAGGGGCGCATCGGCGACCTGATGAACAGTGTTCCGCAGACGCTGCTTAAAATGTATTCCGGCATTATCCCTCAGGAATATATGTCGGCGAACAAAATGTCCTCTTTTCTCTATGGATGCTACGGCAACGCAACGAACCTTTTCATGCTTGTTCCAGCCATTACGCAGGCTTTTGGCGTAAGTGCCCTGCCAAGCGTTACCGAAGCATGGACGGGGAGAAACCCGAAACATATCCGTGCCAGTATGGAAACAGTTCTGCGCATTGTTACACTGATTACCATACCGAGCGGCATTGGCCTTTCTGTTTTCGCTATGCCGATTGCTTCACTGATCTACCCCGGTGCTGACCAGGGCACGGCTGTTATCGGCAGAATCCTGATTGTGCTGGGCCTTGCGTCTATTTTTGCGGCGACCAGTACGCCGATTGACAGTATGCTGCAGGCAGTTGGCCGCGTTGATATTCCAGTTAAACTGGTTGCGGTTGGCCTTGTAATTAAAATTATAACGAACTACACCCTCGTTGGAATTCCGGAAATCAACGTCCTTGGCGCGGGAACCGGCACGCTGCTGTGCTACCTTATCACGACTGTAATGGCTTTGTATGCCTTGTTCCGCGTGACGAAAATCCACCTGCACTATTTCACGATTTTCTTTAAGCCGTTTTTGGCATCCATCATCAGCGTAGGCCTCTCCTGGCTGGTTTACCGTGCGGCGTGCGTCTTTATCTCGGGCCGCATTGCGGTCTGCTTTGCCATTGTTCTTGCGTGTATTTTATACGCGGTGTGCATTCTTTGGTTCCATGCCTTGAACCGCCACGATATTTCTATGTTACCAAAAGGACAAAAAATTGTGAAAATACTTGAAAAACATAATTGGATAAGGTAAAATAAGGACAGTTTACAAAATAAGGTTGTTCGGAGGTTACACAGTTTTGCAGTTTGAGCGGAAAGACAAGTACTCGCTGGAAGATTTGCTGAAAATCATGGATATCCTTCGTTCACCGGAAGGTTGTCCCTGGGATCGCGAACAGACGCATAAGAGCATACGAAACAATCTCATAGAAGAAACGTATGAGGCAGTTGAAGCCATTGATACTGAGAATCCAAAGTTGCTTGAAGAGGAACTGGGCGACGTGCTTTTTCAGGTTGTTTTCCATGCGCAGCTTGAAAAGGAAGCCGGTAGGTTTGACTTTTCCCGCGTAGTGGATGGTGTAACTAAAAAAATGATTCAGCGTCATCCCCATGTATTTGGCAGTGTTCAGGTAAGCGGAAGCGATGAAGTGCTGAAAAATTGGGATACTATTAAACAGAAGACAAAAGGCCGCGACACATTGGCAAATGTGCTCGAAAGTGTTTCTCCTGCCCTGCCTGCACTGATGCGTTCCCAGAAGGTCTGGAAAAAGGCCGCGCAGGCCGAAAGCAATGCCAAAAGCCGGAGAGAAATTGCTTCCGGTATGGTAGAAATGCTGCAGCGGGCGGAATGCCTTCCAGACTCAGCTGAAGAAGAGGAAAAGAAACGCCTGGTAGGCAGTTTGCTTTTTTCAGCAGCTGCTTTGTCAGAAGACCTTGGGATTGAGTCTGAAGAAGCCCTCGCGCAGTACTGCGAGTCTTTTGTACAGAGTTACCGTGAAAAAGAAGAGTGATTTTTCGCTGCAGTGTGCTATGGGGTGCGAGTTAATTTAAAATTCTCAGCTTTCTTAAGCTGTTGAATAATAAAACAAAAAAACGGAGGTCAAATACCATGAATAAAACCGAACTGATTGCCGCTGTTGCAGACAAAGCCGGCATTTCAAAGAAAGATGCCGACAGCGCTGTAAACGCTACGATTGACGCTGTTATTGCGTCTGTTGCAAAAGAAGAGAGAGTGCAGATCGTCGGATTTGGCACATTTGAGCTGCATAACCGCAGTGCTCGTCAGGGCCGTGATCCGCGCACAAATAAGCCGATTACCATTCCGGCTTCCCGCGTTCCGGCGTTCAAAGCAGGCAAGGCTTTTAAAGACGCAGTTGCAAAAAAGTAAAATACCATCTATCTATATACAAGATGCAAGGGGCTGCAGCAAAGTGCAAACTTTGTTACAACCCCCGTTTTTATTATGAATGTGAAACAGGAGCAGATTTTATGAGACTTGACAAATACCTCAAAGTATCCAGGCTGGTAAAGCGCCGCACTGTGGCGAATGAAGCATGCGACGCAGGCCGGGTAAAAGTAAATGCAAAGCCTGCGCGTGCCTCCTGCAGCGTAAAACCGGGCGATGTAATAGAGATTTCCCTTGGCGGGCACAGCATCGAGGTTAAAGTGCTGGATGTAGATGAATATGCAACAAAAGCAGGGGCTTCGTTGCTGTATGAAGTTCTTTCTGAAAAATAAGGGCTTTCCACTGGCCGCAGGCTGTATTTTCACCCATGGAGCGTATATGTCCCACTGTTCCTGCATAGTAATGGTGCAGGAACAAAGCGGGAGGGATTTCCATGAGCGAAATGAAGGCCGACCAGAAAAAGGAGCTAAAAGCGCCCAAAGTGCCGCATAGCTTGATTTTGGAAAATAGAAAAGTCTTAACGGCAACAGGTGTTTCCAATGTGGACAGCTTCGACGATGAAACTGTTGTTGCTGTTACCGACCTGGGAAGCCTTACGGTGCACGGCGCGAAACTGCATATTGATAAGCTGAACCTTGAAACAGGCGAGCTTACGCTTAACGGCGAAATCACTTCCATGGCTTATACGGAAAATCGTTCCTCCGGAGGAGGCGTGTTTTCCAAACTGTTTAAATAGGGGAGTGAGCCGGTATGTACCGCAGCCTTTCTTCCCAGCTTTTTGGATTCACTGTGTTTTTTGCAGTCGGGGTTCTGCTTGGTGCAGTGTATGACATCCTGCGCATTTGGCGTGCAATGTTTCGCTCCGAAAAGCGTTCAATTTTTTTTCAGGATTTCTTCTACATGGTGCTGGCCGCTTTTTTTGCATTTCTTATTAACCTTGCTGTAAACGGTGGGGAACTTCGCTTTTATCTGCTTTTGGGCGGCATTTTTGGTTTTGCCGTATGGCACGAAACGGTGGGCCGCGTTACTGTTTCACTTTTTCGCAGGCTGTTTCGCTTTCTGTACCGAAAGCTTTTTGACCCTGCAAGTGCTTTTTTACACCGAATTTTTTCTAAGGCCGGGCTAAAAATGCACAAAATCTTCGGCAAATGCGGGAAAAAGCTGCAAAGTTGGAAAAAATGCTTGAAACATCACTGCGCAGTAGTGTATAATCAACATAAGAGGAAAACAAAGAGAGGACTGCAAACAAGAAAGGACGCGCGCGGCTATGAAGGTTCTAAAGGGCAAAAAACCAAAAAAAAGCCTTTTACTCCGTTTAGCCATTTTCGTCTTCGCGGTTTACGCCTTCGCTCTGCTCATTCAGCAGCAGGCCACTATCGGCAATGAAAAACAGAAACTTGCCGCTATGCAGCAGCAGATTCAGATTCAGGAAATCAAAAATGACGATTTGAAAAACATTGCGGCCTCTGGAAAAGGCAGCGACGATTATGTCGAGAAAGCCGCTCGGGAAGGTTTGGATTATTCGAAACCCGGCGAGCGTGTTTATGTAAATATAGCCGGAAAATGAACATTTCTGACTAAGGAGGAAAATACTTATTTATGCAGCTTGAGGTTGGAGCGGTCTTAGAAGGAAAAGTTACGGGCATTACAAAATTTGGTGCGTTTGTGGAACTGCCGGGCGGCAAAACCGGCATGGTTCACATTTCTGAAGTGGCACCTACTTTTGTAAAAGAAATCCGCGATTATGTTTCGGAAAATCAGGTCGTAAAGGTCAAAGTTCTGAACATTGGGCAGGACGGTAAAATTAGCCTTTCCATGAAGCGGGTGAATGCTGCACCGCGCTCCGGAAGAGGAACACCTTCTTACCACAGTGCCGGAAGGCCGGGCAACTTTGAATGGCAGCCCGGCAGGCGCAGCGATCCGACGGACTTTGAAGGTATGATGACGAAGTTCAAACAGGCAAGCGATGAAAAAATGTCGGATTTGAAACGCTGTATGGAATCGAAGCGCGGCGGCTTTTCTAAGAAGGGCCCCAGCCAGACAAAGTAAGGCATACCGCAGTTTCGAAATAGTTTCATCAGCAACGCGGAGTGCTTCCACTCCGCGCCTTTTTTATTATCTTGGAGGGATTTTTTATGTTAATTATCCATGCAAAAATACATACAATGGCGGGCCATACCATTTTGGATGGCTCTGTTCGAGTAAAAGGCGCAAAGATTGACTCTGTAGGTTCCGGTCAGTTTGTCCCGGAACAGGACGAGCAGGTCCTTGACGCGAAAGGTGCAGATCTTTACCCAGGCTTTCTGGATGCGCATACGCACATCGGTATGTGGGAAGACGCGCTGACGTTTGAAGGCGACGACGGCAACGAAGAAACAAATCCGGTCACTCCGCAGCTCCGCGCTATCGACGCCATTAATCCGATGGACCGCTGCTTTTCAGAAGCGGTTGCAGCCGGTGTGACTTCTGTCGTAACCGGCCCGGGCAGTGCAAATCCTATTGGCGGCCAGCTCGCTGCGATAAAAACATATGGCCACCGCATTGATGACATGATTCTCAAAGCGCCGGTTGCAATTAAGATGGCGATGGGCGAAAACCCAAAGTCGGTTTACCATGGTAAAAATGAAACGCCTTCGACGCGTATGGCAACGGCCGCGCTGATTCGGGAAGAACTTTTTAAAGCGAAACGCTACATGGAGGACATTGAAAAGTCTAAAACCGACGAAGATGCTGATGCGCCGGAATATGATATGAAGTGTGAAGCGCTGCTCCCCGCGCTGCGCGGTGAAACGGAAGTCCATTTTCACGCGCACCGTGCGGACGATATTTTTACAGCAATCCGCATTGCAAAAGAATTTAAACTGAATTATGTCATTATTCACGGGACGGAAGGTCACCTGATTGCCGATGAGCTGAAGGCGGAGAACACCCGTGTACTCAGCGGTCCATTCCTTACAGACCGCTGTAAGCCGGAGCTGAAGAACCTTACGCCGGCCTGCCCGGGAATCCTTGCTTCCCATGGAATTCTTACGGCAATTGTCACAGACCATCCGGTTATCCCGATTCAGTACTTACCAATGTGTGCCGGGCTTGCGGTGCGCGAAGGTATGGACCATGAGGAAGCTCTGAAAGCCATTACCATCAATCCGGCAAAAATCTGCGGCCTTGATTCCCGTATCGGTTCCATCGAAAAAGGCAAAGACGCCGACTTTTCCCTGTTTCGTGAAGACCCGCTTACGATGACGGCAAAACCGGAAATGGTTTTTGTAAACGGTGCGGAAGTATTTCGCAGGAAATAATTCGAAAGGCAGCGTAAATCATGAGGGAAATTCAGACTTCGCAGATTACTTCTGAAATCCGTCGGCTCTGCATAGAAGCAAACCGGGTTCTGCCGGAAGAACTTGAGCAGTGCATTCGCGGTGCTGTGCAGACGGAAACGTCACCGCTTGGAAAATCCATCTTGGAAAACCTTGGTGCCAATATGGATGCCGCCCGTGAGTGCAATCTTCCGGTTTGCCAGGATACCGGCATGGCGGTGATTTTTGCCGAAGTCGGACAGGATGTTCATATTTCGGGCGGCTCATTTAAAGATGCCGTCAATGAAGGCGTGAGGCAGGGCTATAAAGAAGGCCTGCTGCGCTGCTCGGTTGCTGCTGACCCCATTAGGCGCGGCAATACCGGTGACAACACTCCTGCTGTCCTTCATACCCAGCTGGTGCCGGGTGAGAAAATTCACCTTACAGTTGCGCCAAAGGGTTTTGGCAGTGAAAACATGAGCCGCCTTAAAATGTTTACCCCGGCTGCCTCCCAGGATGATTTAATTGATTTTGTGGTGGAAACGGTGCGCCTTGCGGGCGGAAGGCCCTGTCCGCCGGTTGTAGTGGGCGTTGGAATCGGCGGCGACTTTGAAGAATGCGCGCTGCTTGCTAAAACGGCGCTTTGCCGCCCGGTTTCCAAGCGGAATACCGATCCGCTTTATGCGGAATTGGAAAGCCGGATGCTCCGAAAAATTAATTCGCTGAAGATTGGGCCGCAGGGCTTTGGCGGCTCCACTACGGCGCTGGCTGTTAATATTGAGCAGTACCCGACTCATATAGCCGGTTTGCCGCTTGCTGTCAACATGGGCTGCCATGTTACGCGCCGCAAGGAAACAGTAATTTAATTTTTGAACCATTTAAAATTCACAGAAAATATGGTATGATGGAACCAGCATCATGGGAGTCATAGAATACAGTTTAACAAGGGAGCTGACAGCATGAAAGTCGTTGTAATTGGTCGGAAAGTCAATCTCAAGGATAACTTTAAAGAGCTTGCATCGAAAAAACTTTCTCGTTTTGACCGCATCTTCGACGAAGACGCGGATGCAAAGGTTGTTGTTACGCTCGAAAAGAAGCGTCAGACTGTTGAAATTACAATCCATTCGCGGGGTATGATTTACCGCGCAGAGTCAACTGCCGATGAGATGAATGCCGCCTTAGATGACGTTATTGATTCACTTGGCAGCCAGATTCGCCGCAATAAGGAGCGCTTAACCCATAAGCTGCATTCGCGGGCTCTTGAAGGCCTGCATTCCGCTGAGGCTGATGAATCGCCGGAAGATGAAAAAGAAGCGTATAAAATCGTTCGTACGAAGCATTTTATAGTTAAGCCAATGAGTGTGGATGAAGCCATGCTGCAGATGGAGCTTTTGGAACATAAGTTCTTTATGTTCCGCAATGAGCAGACCGGCGACATCAATGTTGTCTACCACCGCAAAGACGGCGGGTTCGGCCTTTTGGAGCCGGACGAAGCGTAAAGTCAGAAACCATCGCGGGGGCTGCGCGGAAAGCAGCCCCCGTTTTTATGATTGGAAAGGCTGTTTTTAATGAATAATTATCAACTGGTGTGTCCTTGCTTGTTTGGGCTGGAAGGACCTTTGGCAGAAGAACTGCGAAAGATGGGTGCGGAAAATGTGCAGCCGCAGAACGGGCGCGTCGTATTCGACGGTTCGGCGGAAATGATAGCGCGGGCCAACCTCTGCAGCCGCTACGGCGAACGTGTGCAGGTGCTACTCGCTTCTTTCCCCGCTCAGTCATTTGAAGAGCTGTTTCAGGGGGTGAAAGCCCTTCCGTGGGAAGATTGGATTGGAAAACAAGACGCTTTCCCGGTGAAAGGTTCCTGCCTCAGTTCTCAGCTGGCTAGTGTGCCAGACTGCCAGTCGATTATTAAGAAGGCAGTCGTGGAACGTCTGAAAAGCCGCTATTCGCTGAGTTGGTTTGAAGAAACCGGCTTAATGCGCCAGATTCATTTCCTGATACTAAAGAACCAGTGCAGCATTATGCTTGACACCACAGGCCCCGGCCTCCATAAACGTGGCTATCGGGCAAACGCAGCAGAAGCCCCAATCCGTGAAACGCTCGCTGCGGCAATGTGCTATTTCTCCCGTGTAAGGCACGATGCCAACTTTATTGACCCGTTCTGCGGTTCCGGAACCATCCTGATTGAGGCAGCCCTGCTTGCGCTGAATATTGCACCGGGAGTTGCCCGCCGCTTCACTGCGGAAAGTTGGAATCAGGTTGCTGGCGGCGTTTGGAAGCGGGAGCGTGAACGCGCCCGTTCCTTAGAAATGCACGACGCAGCTTTTTCGGCAAAAGGGTATGATATCGATACGGCTGCCATTGAGCTTTCTAAAGAAAATGCCGGAAAAGCGGGCGTAGCTGACCGCATCCATGTGGAGCAGCGCAGTATTGCTGATTTCCACGAAGAGGGCGAATATGGCTGCGTTATCTGTAACCCGCCTTATGGGGAACGTCTGCTTGACCTCCACTCGGCTGAAGAACTTTACCGGGCGATGGGCAGAGCTTTTGTTCCGCGCCACGGCTGGAGTTATGCGGCGATTACCCCAGACGAGACTTTTGAAAAGTGTTTTGGCCGCAGGGCGGCGCACCGCCGGAAGCTCTATAACGGCATGATTCGCTGCCAGTACTATATGTTCTTTGGCGAAAACGCCGGGGTTCCAGCGGGTGCTTCCGCACATCATAGAAAGCAGGACTAAAAAGAAAGCATGATTTCGCATTTGTAAATAAATTGTGAAATCATGCTTTTTCTTGAAAAAGGCCTTGATTTTTTGATGGGAAGCAGATAAAATAGACTTAGCACTCAAAGACAAAGAGTGCTAAACCAAATCAAAATTATTTTAAGGAGGATATATTATGACAATTAAACCGTTATCAGACAGAGTCCTGATTAAAATGGAAGAAGCAGAAGAAACCACCAAAGGCGGTATTATTCTTGCTGGTTCCGCAAAAGAAAAACCACAGATCGCCGACGTAATTGAAGCTGGCCCGGGCGGCGTAGTTGATGGCAAAGAAGTAAAGATGTATGTGAAAAAGGGTGACCGTGTTATCACCAGTAAATATTCTGGCACGGAAGTAAAACTGGATGGCCAAGATTACACCATTGTTCGCCAGAGTGACATCCTTGCAGTTGTGGAATGATTTTCGTCCCTTTGCAGCCGGGAACATATAAATTTGATTTGGAGGAATAAAGACTATGGCAAAACAGATTATATACGGCGAAGATGCCAGAAAAGCCCTTAAGAGCGGCGTTGACAAACTTGCCGACACAGTAAAGATTACGCTTGGCCCGAAAGGCCGCAACGTTGTACTTGACAAGAAGTACGGTGCTCCGTTGATTACAAACGACGGCGTTACAATTGCAAAAGAAATCGAGCTTGATGATGCCTTTGAGAACATGGGCGCGCAGCTCGTAAAAGAAGTTGCAACCAGGACGAACGATGTTGCCGGTGACGGTACCACAACCGCTACACTTCTTGCACAGGCTCTTATTCGCGAAGGCATGAAGAACGTTACGGCAGGTGCAAACCCGATGGAAGTCCGTAATGGCATTCAGAAGGCTGTCGACGTTGCTGTTGCAGCTCTGAAGAAAAACTCTAAGAAAGTTACTGGCCCGGACGACATTGCCCGTGTTGCTTCTATTTCTTCTGCAAATGAAACAGTTGGCAAGCTGATTTCCGAAGCTATGCAGAAAGTTACGGCTGACGGTGTTATCACAGTAGAAGAGTCTAAAACGGCGGAAACCTATTCCGAAGTTGTGGAAGGCATGATGTTCGACCGCGGCTATGTTTCTCCTTACATGGTTACGGATACCGAAAAGATGGAAGCAGTCCTCGATGATGCTTCTATTCTCATCACCGACAAAAAGGTTTCCAACATTCAGGAAATTCTGCCGCTTCTCGAAAAAATTGTTCAGAGTGGCAAAAAGCTTGTTATTATCGCAGACGACATTGAAGGCGAAGCACTCAGCACTCTCGTACTGAATAAACTGCGCGGCACATTCACCTGCGTCGGCGTTAAGGCGCCGGGCTTTGGTGACAGACGCAAAGAAATGCTTCAAGATATTGCAACTCTGACCGGCGGCCAGGTTATTTCTTCTGAAGTTGGTCTTGAACTGAAAGACGCAACAATGGATCAGCTGGGCCATGCACGCCAGGTTAAGGTTGACAAAGAAAATACCATCATTGTAGATGGCTCCGGCGACAAGAAGAAGATTTCTGACCGTGTTGCTCAGATTCGCTCACAGATTGATCAGACAACTTCTGATTTCGACAAGGAAAAGCTTCAGGAACGCCTTGCAAAGCTTGCTGGCGGCGTAGCGGTCATCAAGGTTGGCGCTGCAACCGAAATCGAAATGAAAGAAAAGAAGATGCGTGTTGAAGATGCTCTGGCTGCTACAAAGGCTGCTGTTGAAGAGGGCATCATAGCTGGCGGCGGCGTTGCACTTCTGAATGCCATCCCGGCTGTTACAGAACTCGTGGAAAAGAGCGAAGGCGATGACAAGACTGGTGCAAAGATTGTTCTCCGCGCACTGGAAGAGCCAATCCGCCAGATCGCTTTCAACGCTGGCCTCGAAGGCTCTGTTATCATCAACAACATTCAGAAAGTCGGCAAGGTTGGCTACGGCTATAACTTCGTTACCGACAAGTACGGCGATATGCTGAACTTTGGCGTTGTTGACCCGACGAAGGTTACACGTTCCGCACTGCAGAACGCAGCTTCCGTTGCTTCCATGGTTCTTACCACGGAATCACTGGTTGCCGACAAGAAGGAACCAGCACCGGCTGCTGCTCCGGCAGCACCGGCTGACGGCGGCATGGGCGGTATGTATTAATCCCATACGCTTGATTTATAAAAACAGAAGGGGCGGATGCGAAAGCACCCGCCCTTTCTGTGCTGCGTGGAAGGCTAAACAGGCTGAGCCATACTTTTTATGGCCCGTGTGCGGAATTCTTCATAGGAGCGGCATCCATTCAGCATATGAAGCTGGTCTTCATCGGAAAGCGATAAAAAGTGTTCCTTTGCCTTTTCTTCTTCCGATGAAAGGTTAGAAGGGAAGGGAAATTCATCATATCCAGAGTAGTCCATAGCTTTCACCTCACTGTTGATACTATTTTGCTGCTTTTCCTTTTTTCCATACATTCCCGGGAAATTATTCCGGAGTTTTGCGGCAAACTAGCAGCGGGGGTGAAAGTATGGCTTCCTATATTGATCCGCAGCTTCGGGCGAAGTTTGAGTCGCTTCCCATAGAACTGAAAAATGAAGTTCTGGAAAAGAATGTGCGCATTTGCACACTGCAGGACTTGATTCACTGCCTTGAAAAAATTGTTGCGGAAGGGTAGAAAAACGCGCCTGACTTTCATTTGAGCCAGGCGCGTTTTTATAAAATAATTCTGTTAGTCCGGTATCATGGATTCATATTGTTTTCCAAGCCAGTCTATGGCAGCGGAACGGCCGTCTTCATCCATTGCAAAGCTGTTCTGTGCGGTAATTTCGCCCTTTTCGTAACAGAGTGGTCCGTACCAGACTTCCCCTTTAATAAATTTCTCTTTCTTTTTCGGGTCGCCGGTTTCTTTTTCACCCGGCGAAAGCTTGTAACGGAATTCTTTTTCTCCCGTGTTGCTGACGCTGCCGACGAAAGAACCACCGTTCTGAAAATAAAGCAGAATCGGTATTAAATACTGCTTATGCCAGTCAATTTCTTTTCTCATTGTTTCATCTCCCGGAGAAAGTGCCGCGTGAGGGTGTATGCGCTGAATTTCAGCATTTCCGACTTTTAGAAAAGACAGGCCGGATTAAATCTTTTTGGGTTCCGGGTAAGATTCGCCGAATGTATCCACGGTAATGGATTCAATCTTCTGCTCTTCTAAAGGCTTGTCGTCATAGTCGCGCGGAACGGCAACAATGCGGTCCACTTCTTCCATGCCGGAGGTAACTTTGCCGAAAGCAGCGTATTCGCCGTCGAGGTACGGGGAATCATCTACCATAATGAAGAACTGAGAGCCTGCACTGTTAGGGTTTACGGTGCGTGCCATAGAAAGTACGCCGCGGGTGTGTTTCAGGTCATTCGGAAAATGGTTCGAGGTAAATTCGCCGCGGATGCTGTACCCTGGGCCGCCGGTTCCGGTTCCTTTGGGGTCGCCGCCCTGAATCATAAATTTCGGAATAATGCGGTGAAAGGTCGTGCCATTGTAAAAGCCTTTTTTAACAAGCGAAATGAAGTTGTTCACCGTGTTCGGCGCAACGTCGGGGTAAAGCTCTGCTTCAATAATGCCATGCGAAGTCTTAATGGTGAGGACTGGATATTTCATAAAAACCCTCCGTTCATTCGGAACGCCGAAGGCGCCCGCTGTGTCCTTATTATATCCCGAACCGGCGAGTCGTACAAGGTAATTTTTCCACATGGACAAAAGTTGAAAAAACGTAAAAATATTTTGCGAAAATATGAATAATATGGTATAATATGCTCAAATCCGCACAGCGCGAAACAGAGAACGGAGTAATTACTATGCAACTTGTATTTTACGGTGCAGACAAAGAAGTAACCGGGAGCTGCCACTGCCTGGAGGCATGCGGCAAAAAAATACTGATTGACTGCGGCCTCCATCAAGGCGAAGGCACTGGCGTTGAAGACAACAGACATTTGCCATTTTACCCTTCCCAGATTGACTATGTGCTCATAACTCATGCACACATTGACCACAGCGGCCGCCTTCCTCTGCTGATTAAAGACGGGTACCAGGGTAAGATTTATGCCACAGGTGCAACGTGCGACCTGCTTTCCATTATGCTGCGCGACAGCGCCCATATTCAGATGATGGACGCGGTGAATGCCAACCGCAAAGGGCGCCGCGCTGGTAAAGAACCGCTGGAACCGCTTTATACCGTAGAGGATGCGGAAGCTACAGCTCAGCACCTTGTACCTTGCCATTACGGTGAAAAGATAACGCTCTGCGACGGTATTCAGTTCCGCATGACAGACGCTGGCCATCTGCTCGGCTCGTCATCGATTGAAGTCTGGGTTACCGAAAACGGCGAAACGCAGAAAATCGTTTTTTCCGGTGATATTGGCAATGTAAATCAGCCCATTATCCGTGACCCGCAGTACTTAACGGAAGCGGATTATGTTGTAATGGAGTCAACATACGGCGACCGTGAGCATGAGCCGATTGCTGACTATACCCCGGAACTTGCAAAAGTTTTTGATGAAACGCTTGCAAGAGGCGGCAACGTTGTGATACCAAGTTTTGCGGTTGGCCGTACGCAGGAACTGCTTTACTATATCCGTGAAATGAAAGAAAAGCGCCTTGTGAAGAGCAATCCGGATTTCCCGGTTTATGTTGACAGCCCGCTCGCTTTGGAAGCTACGAAAGTTTACAGCGACGACCTTGCCGACTATGCGGATGACGACACAACCCATGTTATCCGCGAAGGAATCCGGCCGCTGAACTTTACGAACCTGCATGTCTGCGAGTCAACAGAAGAATCTCGCGTGCTGAATGACGATGGCGTTCCAAAAGTCATTATTTCTTCCAGCGGCATGTGCGAAGCCGGCCGTATCCGCCACCACCTAAAACATAACCTTTGGCGGCCGGAGTGCTCGGTCGTTTTCGTCGGCTTTCAGGCAGAGGGAACGCTTGGCCGTATGCTGATTGACGGCGTAAAGCAGGTCAAGCTTTTCGGTGAATTGATTGCGGTGCAAGCACAGATTTACAACTTTAAAGCCCTTTCCGGCCATGCTGACCATACCGGCTTGCTGCGCTGGATTAATTCTTATACGCAGAAGCCGAAACGCGTGTTTATCGTTCACGGTGAGCAGCTTACGGCAGAAGGCTTCGGGAAGGAGCTTCAGCAGCTCGGCTTTAATGCTTATGTGCCAAACTTCGAGGCGGTTGCCGACTTGTCGGCAAACACGATTGTTGAAGAGGGCGTAGCGCCGGAAAAGGTTCATCCGCATCGCGGGACTGGAAAAGGCACGACGGCTTTTGGACGTCTTATTGCAGCCGGGCAGCGTCTTCTCCATGTTATCCAGCACAACGAAGGCGGCGCAAACAAAGACCTTGCGCGCTTTACAAACCAGATTATTTCCATGTGCAACAAGTGGGACCGCTAAAGCAATTTCAAAAAACATGGGCACTGCAGACCAAAGTAGCCTGCAGTGCCATTTTTTTAATTTGTAAAAAATGGATTATTTTAAGCTGCTTTCTCCTTGCTCCTGTTTTTCAAGTACTTTCCCTTGTGGGAACTTTTCCAGCGTTTTTTCCAGTCGGAAGCGGTTGTACCGCTGTATCATGGCAAAAGGAAAATTGCAGAGCCCTAAAAGAACCGCAGCGCCAAAGAGCAGAGGAATCTTTTTCCGAGGCTTTCGAAAGCAAAAGCAAAAAAACAGCGAAAGAAATCCAAACACTGCAATTAGATAGTGAATCACTTCCGCCTGGCAGGTAATGAAAATAAATTTTTTTAAATAGTCTGCATTTATTTTTCCTGGCAAATGGCGCTTGTCGAAACCATGGCCGTTCTGTGGCAGGCGGTCTTTCCATTTTGGAAGCCGTATCCTTCGAAAAAAATTCATTTCCCGGGAAGAAACGCGGAATAAAGGTTTCTCACAGTTGAACCATTTTCTGCGGAGTTTCTCCGGTAAAGCGGGTATCAGCGTGCCAATCCCGAAGTGCAGGGCAAACCAGAAAGCAATATAAAGAATGGTCATTGAAAGTGCAAAAAGCATTTTTACACCTGCTTACCATGTCAATTATCTTTCGTAAATAGGCCTTTTCATCGATATTTTTTTTCCAGTTCCAGCAAAAACCGTTTTGCTCCCAAACCACAGCCGTACCCCACAAGGCTGCCGTCAGTTCCAATCACCCGGTGGCAGGGCACCATAATCATAACGGGGTTGCGGTTGTTGGCTCCCCCAACGGCGCGGCAGGCCTTTGGGGAGCCTATTAGTTCGGCAATCTGCCGGTAGTTCCTTGTTTCGCCGTAGGGAATCGTTTGCAAAGCGGCCCAGTCGGCAAGCTGAAAAGTAGTTCCGTGCAGAGAAAGCGGCAGGTCAAAATCTTTGCGCCTGCCAGCAAAATATTCCCGCAGTTCCCGCATTGCCTTTTGAAGCAGAGGAGTTTCGTCATTGAGGGGAGCTTTTTCTGTACCATACAAAAAAATATCGGTGATTCCAATGCCGTTTTCTGCAATTCCGAGCTGGCCAATGGGGGTTTCCAAACTGCAGATATGCTCCATATTCAGACTTCTTCCCGGTACATGCTTTTCAGCAGGGAAATTTCTTTTGCATAGCCGTCAACGTCATTTGGGGTTTCCAGGTAAAACGGAAGTTCACGCAGGGACGGGTGGTTGATGATACGCTCAAATGCTTCCAGCCCAAGATACCCCTGCCCAATTTTTTGGTGGCGGTCTTTGTGGCTCCCAAGTGGATTCATGCTGTCGTTCAGATGAATGGCATGAAGTCTTTTTAGGCCAATCACACGGTCAAATTCGCTCAGAACATCTTCCAGGTGATTTACGATGTCATAGCCGCCATCCGAAACATGGCAGGTGTCGAGGCATATCCCGAGGTGCTGCTGCTGCTCCGTTCCATCTATAATTGTGTGCAATTCTTCAAAACTGCGGCCGACTTCACTGCCCTTTCCCGCCATGGTTTCCAACAGAACCATGGTAGACTGCTCTGGCTTTAAAATAGCGTTCAGCATTTCGGTGATTAAGCGAATCCCGGTTTCCACGCCTTGTTTCACATGGCTGCCCGGGTGAAAGTTATACATACTGCCCGGAATATTTTCCAGCCGGGAAAGGTCGTCTGCCATGGTATTCCGCGCAAAGGTGCGCAGCCTTTCGTCAGCTGCACAGGCATTCAGCGTGTAGGGCGCGTGGGCGAGGATAGGAAAAAAACCGTGTTCTTCCGCAAAGCTGCGGAAAGCGGCAATGTCGTCCAGGTTAAGAGCTTTTGCCGCACCGCCGCGTGGGTTTCGGCTAAAGAACTGGAATGTGTTTGCACCAATTTGAAAAGCCTGCTTTCCCATGGCAAGGTAGCCTTTGGAAGCAGACAAATGGCAGCCAATTTTCAGCATAGGTTCCTCCTGCAATTTTGGGTGGGAACACCCGCCCTTCTTTTCTAGTATTACTATTATAGCATAGTATAACACAGAACCCTTGAAAACGGCTTTCTAAAATTCAGAAAAAATAAAAGCACATCCCGCCAAGAAAGGCCGGATGTGCTTTTATCAGGTGAAAAATCAGCCGTTTTCCTGAATGGCCGCAAACGACTGCGGCGCCATGCGGATTGTAGTCTTACGGAAGACAGGCTCTTTTCCGATGGAGAGAG